>CBHWEI010000285.1:0-4925 GCA_966112835.1 uncultured Acidimicrobiaceae bacterium | reverse complement strand
GCGCGCAGCGACATGCGCCCGCTGTTCCGCCCCGAGTTCGGCCTGGAGCCGGGCAACACCGGCCGCGCTGCTGTTGCCGCCGCGCTCGAGAAGTGGTGTGCCCAGGCGCTGTGCAACATGCCGACCGACATCGTCGATCTGCCCGATGGTCGCTGGACGAAGGCGGTGTTCCCCGTGACCGTGTCCGGCGACGTCACCCGAGCCGCGCTGTTCAGCGACTACCAGTACGAGGGCCAGACCGTGGTGACCGGCCTGCCGCCATTGATGCAGCCGACGTCCTGGAGGGGCCCGCTCGAGCTGGTCCCGCGAGGGATCATCGACTGCCCGGTGGACCAGGTGAGCCGGGTGGACTGGGCCGACGTCGACGGTGACGGCTGGGTGGAGCAACTGGTCTCGCAGTTGATCGCCGATGCCGGTGACGAGAGTGGCGTGGCGACGTACCGCATCACCACGTGCGGCACCACGACGAAGGTCGACCCTTTCGAGCTCACCGGCGACGGCCTGGTGATCTACCCCGTGAACCCCACTCGCGGTCACGGCGCCGACATATTGCTGATCGGCTTCGCCGAGGGCTACCCGCTGGGCACCATCTACCGCTTCGACGGCTCGCAGCTGGCCGAGATCCCCGGGACGTCGTGGGGCTTCGGTCCGCCGGTCACGGGCTTCGAGCAGCGCAGTGTCGGCTGCACCGACCTTGGCAGCGACGGAGCGATCGACCTGGTGAACTACACGTACACCGAAACCGGTGGGCGCCTCCAGTACGCGGCGTTGCCCGCCGTCGGCAGCGGCCCCGGCACGAACGGCGACCTCGACGCGACCTCGCGAGAAGCCGGCGACATCCGCGTCGGCCTCTGCGACGGCCTCCCCGTCATGACGAACTGATCGGTTGGGCGCGGAACGTCCTGGAATCGGGAGATTCCGCGCACGTGGGCGCGAAGTCACCCGGTTCTGGGGGAGGTTTCGCGCCCAACGGCGCTCGCTCAGCGGGGGAGTGTGTCGGTCCAGGTGCGGTGGGCGAAGGGGGCGCCGTTCAGCGTGGCGGTGAGCTCGATCGTCACGTGGAACGCGGTCGCATCGCTGTGCATGTCGAGCGTGGCCTGGACGAAGCAGGTGCCCTCGGGGAACTCCATCGTGTAGTGGCTGTCGCCCTTCGCCCACGCCTTCGACAGGTCGACGGTGCTGATGCCCAGGTGGCCCTCGTAGTGGTCGGTCACCACGGTGCCGTGCGCGCCGTCGTACCGCTCGCCGTACAGGGTGTGTACGCGGGTCTCACGGGCCAGCACGTCGTGCTCGTGACGCCACTCGACGCCCTCGTGGCTCAGCGACTCGCGGCCGGGCGTCGAAACGAGCTCGTCGGTGAGCGCGGGCAGCGCACGGGTGGCGGGCAGCGTGAGGCGCACCGAGTCGCGACGCACCGACAGCGTGAACGGCTCAGCGGGCGGCCAGCAGTTCGGCCAGTCGGTGCCGGCGATGGCCAGGCGCAGCGAGTGCCCGGGCACCAGCGTCCACGTGGTGGCCTCGAACTCGACGCGCACGTCCATCCACGCGCCGGGCGTCAGCGGCGTGGGTGAGGCACCGACCGCGCCCCACGCGTCGCTGGGCCACACGCCGCGATGGGTGAGGTCCAGGAAGCCGCGGGTGATGAGCACGCTGGTGCCGTCGGGCGCCACGTCGCACAGCTTCACCGACACGTGGCCCACCGGGGCCGACGACTTCACCTGCAGGCGCACGTCGGCGTTGCCGACGACGATGCATCCGTCCTCGATCGCGAAGTCGTGGACGATGCTCATCGCGTTGTCATGACGTTGGTCGAGCGGCTGGCCCCACGGCAGCCCGCCGGCGCACGAGTTCCAGGCGGCCACCCCCACGTCGCCGCGCACGGGCAACGTGTCGACCGAGGTGCCGGCACCGACGAACAGCAGGTCCTCCACGGCGTAGGGCGGCCACTCGTCGGCCTGCACCCACGTGCCGTTCATGCGCAGCAGGTCGGGCTCGGGCGGCGACGGCTCGCGCACGAACAGGTGCACCAGGTGCTCGTGCACCGGCTCGCCACCGCGCAGGTGCTGGTGGAAGAAGCGCATGATCTCGAGGTCGTCGTCCACGTTCGGCCCGGGCACCGCGGTGGCCGGCGCCTTGTGCACCCACGGTCCGGCGAGCAGCCGGGTGCCGGGCGAGTGCTGCAGCGTGCGGAACGTGTTGTTGCGGTAGCCGTCGGCCCACCCGGCGATGAGGAACACCGGGCACGTGAACCGGTCGTAGCCCGCACCGTCGGGGCCGGTGCGCACCGAACCGCGGCGCCACATCTGGTCGGGCAGCGGATGGCGCAACCACTCGAGCAACCACGGCTCGTTCTGGTCGATGCGCCGCCGCCACTCGTCGACCCAACCGGTGTCGCTGTTCGCGTCCCACACCGACGGCGTGGGCGGCAGCGCGTTCATCGCGATCATGTACAGCGGGTAGTCGATCAGGTCCAGGGCGCGCAACGCGCCGCCCATGTAGTGCACGTCGTCGGTGTAGCGGTCGTCGGTGGCGTACATGGCACACACTGCGGCCAGGGCCGGCAGGTCCGGCTCCATGGCCATGTGCAGCGAGTTGAACCCGCTGTAGCTGGTGCCCAGCATGCCCACCTTGCCGTTGCTCCACGGCTGCGCGGCCACCCATTCGATGACGTCGCGCAGGTCGCTGCGTTCGATGTCGGGGTACTCGTCGCCCAACACCCCGGCCGAGTTGCCGGTGCCGCGCAGATCCATGCGCACCACGGCGAAACCGCCCTCGCCGGCGAAGCGTTGATAGCCGTCGGCGTACGACGAGGTGACGTCGTCCATGCGGTAGGGGAGCGCCTCGAGCAGCGTGGCGAACGGCCCGTCACCCTCGGGTCGGTACAGCGTGATGGCCAGGCGGGTGCCGTCAGCCGCGGGGACGAAGAGCAGCTGCTCGGAAACCTGCATGGCCGTTCAGAGTAGTCGTGCCCGCGGACTAGCGTCGGCGGGATGGCAGACGTGGCAGTCGTTGGTTTGGGTGGGCTCGGGTCGGCGGCGGCCTACTGGTTGGCGCGTCGTGGCGTGACCGTCGTCGGGTTCGAACAGTTCGAACTGGGCCACGTCCGCGGCGCCACGCACGACCACTCGCGCATCATCCGCCACAGCTACCACACGCCCGAATACGTGCGGCTGACGGCGCAGGCGTACGACGCGTGGCGCGCTGTCGATGCCGACAGCGGCGAGCAGATGATCACCACCACCGGTGGCATCGACCTGTTCCCGCCCGGCGCGCTCATCGACCACGCCAACTACGTCGACAGCCTCACCGCCGAAGGGGTGCCGTTCGAGTGGATCGACGGCAACGAGGTGCGCCGTCGCTGGCCGGCCTTTGCCGACGGCACGCTGGTGAACGGCGACGTGATGGGCATCTTCCAGGCCGACACCGGCATCGTGCCCGCCGACGTGGGCACGGCCACCATGCAGCGGCTCGCGGTGGCCCACGGCGCAGAATTGCGGGCCAACACGCCGGTGCGCGAGATCCGCCCGGTGGGCGGCGAGGTGGACATCGTCACCGACGACGGCGTCACCCGCGTGGGCCACGTGGTGGTGGCCGCCGACGCGTGGACCAACAAGGTGCTGCGCTCGGTCGACATCGACATCCCCATGGTGGTCACCCGCGAGCAGCTGAGCTACTTCCCGCACGCCGACCTCGAGCGGTTCGCCATCGGCCGCTTCCCGGTGTGGATCTGGATGGACGACCCGTCGTACTACGGCTTCCCGCTCTACGGCGACCTGACCGGCCTGAAGGGCGCCGAGGACTGCGGCGGCCCGGAGGTTGACCCCGATACGCGCACGTTCGACGTGGACGTGCCCATGCAGCACAAGCTGACCACGTTCATGGAGCAGCTGGTGGGCCCCGGCTTCGGTGCGCCCCGCTCGGCCACGTGCCTGTACACGCTCACCAGCGACCGCGACTTCCTGCTGGACCGCCTGCCGGACACGCCGCAGATCTCGGTGGCGCTCGGCGCGGCGCACGGCTTCAAGTTCGCCGCATGGTTCGGCCGCGCGCTGGCCGGCCTGGCGTGCGGCGAGGCCGCCCCGCCCGAGCTGGTCCCGTTCTCGTTCGAGCGCCCCGGCCTGCACGCCCCCATCGACCGCGCCGCCTGGATGATCTGACCTGTCACGCAGCCCCGTCACGCAGAACTTAAGTTCGGGCGGAAGAGCGTCACGCAGAACTTAAGTTCGGGCGGAAGGGCCCCGTCAGAGGGCGGTGCGGATGCTCCACAGCTCGGGGAACAGCACCGTGTCGAGCATGGCGCGCAGGTAGTCGACGCCCGACGTGCCACCCGTGCCGCGCTTGAAGCCGATGACGCGCTGCACGGTGGTGAGGTGGCGGAAGCGCCACAGCCGGAACGCGTCCTCCAAGTCCACCAGCTTCTCGCCCAGCTGGTACAGGTCCCAGTGGGCATCGGGGTCGCGGTACACCGTGGCCCACGCCTCCTCCACACCGGGGTCCGACTGGTAGGGCTGGGTGACGTCGCGCTGCAGCACGTGCTCGGGCACCGCGATGCCCTGGCGGGCGATCAGGCGTAGCGACTCGTCGTACAGCGACGGCGCCCGATACGCCTGCTCGACGTCGGCCAAGCGCTCCTCGGCGTGGCGGTGCGGTTCGAGCATGGCGGCGTTCTTGTTCCCGCACGAGAACTCGATGCACCGGTACTGCCAGCTCTGGAAGCCACTGCTGCGACCCAGGTACGGGCGGATGGCCGAGTACTCGGGCGGCGTCATGGTGGCCAGCACGTCCCACGCACGGACCAACTGCTCCATGATGCGGCTCACCCGGCTGAGCATCTTGAACGCCGGCGGCAGGTCGTCGGCGGCGACGCTGGCGATGGCGGCGCGCAGCTCGTGCAGCATCAGCTTCATCCACAGCTCGCTGGTCTG
>CBHWEI010000284.1:0-4933 GCA_966112835.1 uncultured Acidimicrobiaceae bacterium | reverse complement strand
CGCTATGTGCGCTCTTTGCAAGGGGGTGGTCACGACGCGTGAGCGAAAACTCCCTGGGGAGTCTCCTCCGGCCGGAACTGGTTGCGTTGGTTCCCGGAAACCGGCTACACACGCAACCAGAAGGCGATTTGGGAAGAATCGCGACCAGAATCCGACGCGGGTCAGCCGCCGAAGCGAGGTTCGGGTCGTCCGTGGCCCACACCGTCGAGCACATACAAACCCTCCTTCACACCCACCACGAACAACCGGTCCAGGTCCGGGCCGCCGAACGCGACGTCGGTGGGGTGGCGGAACGGCAGGTCGATGCGCCCGGCCAGACCGCCGGTGGTGAAGCGGACCAGGCAACTGCTGCGCGGGAGCGCGCACCACAGACCTCCCTCACTGTCGAGCGCCGAGCCGTCGGGCACGCCGTCGCGGCCGTCCCACCCCAGGCCGGCGACGTCGCCGAACACGGTGCGCGGGCCCACCGAACCGGTGGCCGGGTCGTAGTCGTACCGGAAGTACGAAGCGGACGAGTCGCCGATGATCAACGTCATCGCCCCGTCCAGGACCGCGACGGTGGGGCCGTTGGTGTTGGAGATGTCGTCGTCGAGCAACGTCCACTCCCCCGCCACCGAGTAGCGCCAGGCCGAGCCTTCCGCAGGGCCGAGGTTCAGCTTGCCGGTGATCAGATTGCCGGCGAGGTCGGCGCACATGTCGTTGCACCGCCCACCCAACCGTTCGGGGTACCCGGTGAGCAGCGTCCACTCGCCGGTGTCGGGGTCGACGCGATGGATACCCTCATCGCCCGTCACCACCAGGCGGCCGGCTTCGTCGTTCACCATCCCCGACGGCATGGTGGGGCAGTCGATGGTGTGGAGCGATCCGCGCCCGTCGTTCAGCCAGTGGATGGTGCGGCCCAACGTGTCCGCGAAGTACAGCCGCTGCCGCCGGTCGTCCCACAGCAGGCTCTCGCCCCATGCCAGCTCGAAGTCGCCGATCCGTTCCATCACGGACATGTCTCTAGCACGCCGGGAGCTCGGGGCCGGCTGGTTCAATGTGGGGCATGCAGCAGTTGTCCGTCCATCCCGAGGTCGCCGACGCACTGGCCGCCGGCCGACCGGTAGTGGCGCTCGAGAGCACCATCATCAGCCACGGCATGCCCTTCCCGCAGAACGTCGAGATGGCCACCGAGGTGGAGGGCATCGTTCGGGCGCACGGCGCCGTCCCCGCCACCATCGCCGTGCTCGACGGCGTGTGCCAGGTGGGCCTGTCGGCCGAGCAACTGCACCACCTGGCCACCGTGGAGGGCGTGTACAAGGCCACCACGCGCGACCTGCCCTGGCTGATCGCCAGCGGGCACACGGGCGCCACCACCGTGGCGGCCACCATGCGACTCGCCGCGCTCGCGGGCATCCGCGTGTTCGCCACCGGCGGCATCGGCGGCGTGCACCGCGGCGCAGCCACCAGCATGGACGTGTCCGCCGACCTCACCGAACTGGGCGTCACCCCCGTGGCCGTGGTGTCGGCCGGCGTGAAGAGCATCCTCGACATCGGCCTCACGCTCGAACGGCTCGAGACCCTCGGCGTGCCCGTGGTGGTGAACGGCAGCGACGACTTCCCGTCGTTCTACAGCCGCACCAGCGGGCACGCCGCACCGCGCCGGCTCGACGGGCCGGCCGCCATCGCCCGCCACCTGCACGCCACCTGGCACCAGCTCGGCCTCACCTGCGGTGTCAGCATCGCCAACCCCATCCCGGCGGCCGACGAGATCCCTGCCGACGAGATCGGCGCCCACATCGAGGCGGCCCTGGCCGAGCTGCAGGCCAACGGCATCGAGGGCCAGGACGTCACTCCGTTCCTGTTGAAGACGGTGGTCGAGCGCACCGAGGGGCGAAGCCTGGTGGCCAACTTGGCACTCGTGCGGAACAATGCCGCCACAGCCGCGGACATCGCGGTGGAGTACGCCAGACTCTTGGCGTGAACCCGCGCTTCGCCGTCCTCGCCGCCGCCACCGTCCTGCTCGCCGCCTGTTCCGGCAGCGACGGATCCGCCACGTCCAGCTCCGCGCCGCAGACCACGTCGGTCGACACCACTGCTGGCAGCACCACCACCGAGGCGGCGACCACCACCACCGAGCCGGCGCCCACGTACGCGGCCACCATCGACGAACTGCTGAACCTGGGACGCCCCATCGTGCTCGCCCACACCGCGGGCGAGGACGAGTTCCCCGCCAGCACGCTCTACGCATTCGGCGAGAGCGTGAAGGCCGGCGTGGACATGCTGGACCTGAACGTGAACATCACCAAGGATGGCGAGCTGGTGGTGCAGCACGACGACAGCGTCGACCGCAACACCAACGGCACCGGCAAGACCGCCGATCTCACCATGGCCGAGATCAGCGCGCTCGACGGCGCCTACTGGTTCACCACCGCGTGCAGCGACTGCCACGACAAGCCCGAGGCCGATTACCTCTACCGCGGCATCCGCACCGGCGAGAAGGAGCCGCCGGCCGGCTACACCGCCGACGACTTCGCCCTGCCCACCCTGCGGCAGTTGGTCGAGCGCTTCCCCGACATCCCGCTGAACATCGAGATCAAGGGCGAGGGCGACGTCGCCAAGAAGACCGCCGACGTGCTGGCGGCACAGCTGAAGGAACTGGACCGCGCGCAGGCGACGGTGGTGGCGTCGTTCAGCGACGAGATCGTCAGCTACTACCACTCGATCGACCCCGACACCGAGGTGTCGCCGGGCCTGAACGTCATGACCGCGTACGTGCTGAACAGCACGCCCATCCCCGACGGGATGCGCATCCTGCAGCTGCCGCCCGAGTTCTCGGGGCTGCAGGTCATCACGCCCGAACTGGTGGCGCGGGCCACCGCCGACGGCAACCCCATCTGGGTGTGGCCCAACGACCGCGACCTCGAGAACCACGACGCCTACCTCGACTTCCTGCACCAGGGCATCGTCGGGCTGAACATCAACTTCCCCGCCCAGGGCGTGCAGGCCGTGAACGAGTTCGTGGCCGGCAACGCGGTGCAGACCGCCGCGTCGCCCGGGTGCGACGCCGAGACGGTCGCAGTGCCCGGCACCTATCCGGCCGACTTCAGCGCCGTCGGCCTGGACGGCACCTACACGTCGTACCTGCCGCCCGCCTATGACGGCGCCACTCCCCTGCCCCTCGTCGTCGGCCTGCACGGCTGGACCCAGCCGCCCGCGCTGTTCGCCACCGAGAGCGACCTGCCCGCCCGCGGCGACCGCTACCGCTTCGTCACCGTCACGCCCGACATCACCCGCGGCGTCGCCCACTGGGACACCGCGGTCGACAGCACCGACGTGCAGTGGATCGGCGCGCTGCTCGACCAGATCGAGTCGACCACGTGCGTCGACACCAACCGCGTCTACGTCACGGGCATGTCGAACGGGGCGATGATGAGTTCGACCCTGTCGTGCGCGCTCGCCGACCGCATCGCTGCCGCCGCACCCGTGGCCGGCATCACCGACCCGTCCGACTGCGCACCCTCGCGGTCGGTCCCGGTCATCGCCTTCCACGGCACCGACGACCCGTTCCTGGCGTACGACGGCGGCGTCGGGCCGAAGGCGCTCGACCTGCCGGCGGCCGACGGCAACGGCACCATCGGCGACCAGACCGCCAGCACCGGCACCTCCGACCTCGCCACGTCGATCGAGGCATCCGTGCCCGACCGGGTCGCCGCCTGGGCCACGCGCAACGAGTGCAGTGACGGCAGCGGCACCACGACCATCGGCGATGTCACGCCGCAGCAGTGGACCTGCCCGCCCGGAGCCGATGTGGCGCTCTACACAGTCAACGGCGGCGGGCACACCTGGCCGGGCAGCGCGTTCGACCCGACCATCGAGTCGCTCGTCGGCCCCACCACCACCAGCATCGACGCCACGGCGCTCATCTGGCAGTTCTTCCGCGCCCACCCGCTGGCGGGCTGACGCTCAGAGGGCCGCTGCCATCTTGTCCAGCGTCTGCTCCATGCCGGCGCGGTTGTAGTCGCCACGGTCGGGGATGCCCAGGAACCAACCGGTGATCTTCTTCGCCACCGGGTTCCGATGGTCGTCCCAGTACTGGGTGACCTGCGTGCCGCCGTCGACCGCCTCGAGCCGATAGCCCCAGCCGGCGACGCCCAAGCCGGTCACGGTCACGTCGAACGCGAACTCCTTGCCCGGGTCGGCCTTCGTGACGGTGACGTCGGTGGACCACTTCTTCTTGCCCTTGGCGTTGGTGCCCTTGAACTTGGCACCGACCGCCGGTCCGGTGGCGCCCTTCACCCACTTGCCACCGGTGTTCTCGTTGGAGAACTCGCCCATGCGGGGCAGGTCGCTGACCAGCGCGTACACCTGGTCGGGCGGCGCGGGCAGCACTCGGGTGACTTCGATCTGGTGGCTCATGGCCCCTATCTGAACAGATCTCGCGACTGGTCGCGGAGAACGGGCGCGATGGTGGCCGTGTCGTCGACCTCCCACTGGTAGCCGCGGATGACGGCGACCGGCACGCGCGACACGTTGCCCTTCACCAACTCGGCGGCGCCCGCCAGCTCGTCGGCCGTGCACAGCGCCTGCACCTTGAACTCATGACCGTGCGGGTCCACCTGGCCGATGTAGCTGTAGATGGGCTGGATGCCGGCCACGCCGATGGCGATGTCGGTCTGGCCCTCGCGCCACGCCCGGCCGAACGTGTCGGAGATGATGACCGCCGCATCGACGCCGGCGGCCAGGAACGTGGCCCGGATGGCGCGGGCCGAGGCGTCGGAGTCCAGCGGCAACAGCACGGCGCGGCCGTGCGCGCCGCTGCTCGACTGGTCGACACCGCTGTTGGCGCACACGAACCCGTGGTGCGTCTCGGTGATGAGGATCGGCCCCAGTTGGCGCACGATGCGCTTCGCCTCGAGCAGCACGATCTCGGTGACGGCCGGGTCCTTGTCCC
>CBHWEI010000283.1:0-4936 GCA_966112835.1 uncultured Acidimicrobiaceae bacterium | reverse complement strand
CAGCAGTGCAGCGACGTCACCCTGCTGGTGAACAACGCCGGTCTGCACGCCAACGTGCGCCTGGTGCTCACCGACGACCCCGACGCCGCCCGGCGCGAGATGGAAGTGAACTACTTCGGCACGCTCGCCATGACGCGGGCGTTCGCCCCCGTGCTCGCGGCGAACGGCGGCGGCCACATCGTCAACGTGCTCTCGGTCGCCGCAGTGCTGCCGGCCGCGTTCATGGGCGGCTACTCCACGTCGAAGGCCGCCACGTGGTTCCTCAGCGCCATCACCCGTGCCGAGCTGGCCGGGCATGGCACGAAGGTCACGTCGTGGGTGCTCGGCTCGGTCGACACGCGCATGGCGGCGCACGTGGCCGGCAACAAGGAGGACCCGCGCGACATCGCTCGCATCGGCCTCGACGCCGTGGAGGCCGACGTGCTCACCGTCGCCACCGACAAGATGGCCATCGACTCGATGGCCGCCCACAAGGCCGACCCGGAGGGCTTCGAACGCATGCTGGCCAAGCTGTTGCACGTCACCGAACTGCGGGCACCGGGATGACCGTCTGGGCCGATCTCCGTCAGGTGGTCATCGCCACCCGTACGCCCGACGAGGTCGCGGGGGAGTTGCGGTCGCGCCTCGCGCTCGGTCGTGGCTTCGGCGATCCCGAGCTCGCCGCCTTCGGCATCGAGGACGACACGATGGCCGTCGGCGCGAACACGTACCTGGAGGTGGTCAGCCCCACCACCGACGACCACCCGATCGCCCAGTGGCTCTCCAGCCGCGGCGGCAGTGCGTGCTACCTGCTGTCGGTGCAGGTGTCCGACATCGACGCCTGCCTGGCGCGCTGCGAGCAGCAGGGTGTGCGAGTGACCGTGCGCCACGTGGTGCAGGGCTTCAACGTGGCCCAGCTGCACCCCGGCGACATGGGCAGCTGCGCTGTCGAGTTGGACGGCCTGCCCGAGCGCGGCCGCTGGTTCTGGGACATCCTCGACGTGGACCGGCCCGAGACGTCGAAGGTCGACGACATCGTCGCCGTCGACGTTGCGGCCGACGACCCCGCCGCGCTGCTGGCCCGCTGGTCGGGCGTGTTCGGCCTGGATGCCGACACGGCCACGAACACGCTGGCGCTCGGTTCGCGACTGGTGAGGTTCGTGCCGAAGGTGGACCGCAAGGGCGTGGTGGCGGCGGAACTGCACGCCACCGACCGCATACTGGCCGGCACTTCGTTCACGGCCGGCAACGTCGAGATTCGCCTCGTCTAGCCCCGGATCCCGAGCGAACTCGGGGCGGTAGCTCAGTGGTCAGAGCAGGGGACTCATAATCCCTGGGTCGTGGGTTCGATACCCACCCGCCCCACAACAACGGCATCCCCGGCGTCGAACTGGTCGGGAGAAAACGACACTGAGTGTCGCTTTGGCCCGACCGGTTCGAGTGGTTGGCGGCAACCTTTCGGGTTGCTCAGTACTCTCAACGTGCCATGGAGGACGTGGGGGTCGCGCGCGGTGACGCCGACTTCGTCGCGGCGCTCGCTGGCGATCTGCCGCGTCTGCAGCGGCTTGCCCGCCTGCTGGCCGGCGATGCCGACCTGGCCGAGGATCTGGTGGCCGAGGCGATCGCCCGCTCGTTGCCGAGGTGGCGCAGCGGGCAGGTGGCCGACCTATCGGTGTACCTGCGCACCGTGACGGTGAACCTCGCGTCCCGTCGGTGGGGGCGGCGGCGAATGGGTCGCGAACGTGATCACCGCGCGCTGGGCTGGGTCCGCCCGTCCATCGACGGCGACGCGCTGACGGTGGAGCGCGATCGCACGCTGCGTGCCGTGTGGGCACTACCCCCTCGTCGCCGAGCGGTGATCGTGCTGCGCTTCTACGACGACCTCACCGAGCAGCAAATCGCCGAGGTGCTGGGCATCGGGGTCGGCACGGTGAAGTCGCAGTTGTCGCGAGCACTCGAGCAACTTCGCACGCAACTCGGGACTCTGGAGGGGTCATGAACGACATCGAACGACGCCTCCACGAGCACCTCCACTCGATCGACGAGGCGCGGGTACATGATGCCGACGCCGTCAGCGCGGCGACCGATCACCACCGGCGTCGGCTGGATCGACGCCGGCGTATGTCCGCAGTGGTCGGTGCGGTCGCGGTGGTCGCAGTCGGCGGCGTGGCGGTGTGGGCGGTCGGTCGGGACGATAGCGGCCCCACCACCGCGCCCAGCAGCGCACCGTCCACTGCGCCTGGCCCGACGGTGGCGACGACCGTGCCGCCGTCGACGTCGGTCCCACCCGCCACGACCACCACCATCGCCCCCAGCCCGGTGGGCTCGTGGAAGCCCATCGCCCCGGACCCTCGCGGCCCGACGACGTACCCGGCCGTGGTGTGGACCGGCAGCGAGGCCCTCGTGTTGGGCGGGACTGCGCTGGACGGCACCGTGCGCGCCGGGTTCGTGGCGTACGAGCCGGCGGACGATGCCTGGCGAGCGTTGGCCGGTTTCCCCGGCGGCTGGCAGCGGATCGATCCACTCGTCGTCTGGACGGGCTCGCAGATGCTGGTCGTCGGTGGGACGAACGCGGATGGCAGCGTGCTCGTGTCCGATGCCCACGCCTACGATCCGGACACCGACCGGTGGACGACGCTGACGTCGCCCCCGGTGGGCTTCGTCACGGAGCGGTCGCCGTTCGTGTGGACCGGCACGGCCCTGCTCGTGTGGCCCGGCGACGGTGGCGGGTCGTCCATGCCCATCACGCCGATCGTTTTCACCCCGGCGACAGGGGAGTGGACCGAACTGCCCGCGCCGCCGGTCGGTCGTCGGCAATCGGCGGCATCGGTGTGGACGGGAGCTGAATGGATCGTGTGGGGTGGCACGGACGGCACAACCGAGTTGGCCGACGGCGCGGCGTTTGACCCTTCATCGTCGACCTGGCGAACGCTCGCCGAGTCGCCGCTCTCACGCCGTCGCGTTCGTGCGGTGTGGACCGGCTCGGAGATGATCGTCGCTGCGGGCTCGTCGGGTGGCGACCGCCAGACCGGCAACAGTGAGTTCGCCCTCGCCGACGGCGCCGCCTACGACCCGGCCACCGACTCGTGGCGGTCCATTGCCGACGGGTTCGCCCATCCAGGCTTCATCCCCGTTTGGACCGGCACCTCGATGGTGTTGTTCGCCAAGGGTGGGGCATTGGCGTACGACGTCGCAGCGGACCGATGGATCGACACGTGCTGCGACGGCCTGGGTGCGTTCGGGCCACCTGTGTGGATCGGCGACGTCGCGTTGGTGATCGGGAGCGGCGAGGCGTCGATCGGGGGAGGCCTGTTCACCCCGCCGGTCGTGACGTGACGGGGCGCGGGCGCAGCAGCGTCAGCGGTCTCGGCGACGTCGCGCGTCCCGCACCCGGCGGACGACCGTGACCACCACCGCAGCGATCGCCACGAGGATGAGGAACTGGACGCTGCGGACCAGCAGGTTGGGGCCGCTGTCGTCGTCCACCGCGAGGAGCAGCCGGCCCGGAGCCAGCCACCCGAGGTAATGCTGCGGACCCGGGTCTGCAGGGTTACCTCGGGTGGGACCGATTGCCTCGGGCTTGCCGGAAAACCTCGGGCCCTTGGAGCTGGCGGGAGGAGGGCTGGGCACGGGGTAGGACGGCCGTGGGAAGATGGCGGCATGGCCGAGATCGAACGCACCGACGAGGAATGGCGTGCGCTGCTGACGCCCGAGCAGTACATGGTGCTGCGCCAGGCGGGCACCGAGCGCCCGTGGACGGGGGAGTACGTCGACACCAAGGCCGACGGCACCTACCACTGCGCCGGGTGCGGCGCCGAGCTGTTCGACTCGACCACCAAGTACGACTCGCACTGCGGGTGGCCGAGCTTCTTCGAAGCCCTCAGCGACGACGTGGTCGAGCGCATCGAGGACCGGTCGCACGGCATGGTGCGCACCGAGGTGCGCTGCCGGAAGTGCGGTTCGCACCTGGGTCATGTGTTCCCCGACGGTCCCTTGCCCACGGGCGAACGGTATTGCATGAACAGCATTTCGCTGCAGCTCCAGCCCAAGGACGCCTGAAGAATCTCACGCAAATGCTGCGCCGACGCCCGCGACGTGGCACGGTGGCACATGACTGCAGTGATCAAAGCCGACAATGACGCCGAACGCCTCGTGATCGAGGAGTGGCTGCCGGCCCACACCGACGTCGTGCAGGTGCGGCTCACCCGCTACGCGATCTCCATCCACCTCGAGATGGTCGGCAAGAAGACCCGCTCGGCGTCGGGGTCGCGTTCGTCGAACCTGGTGGCAGATCTGGACCGCACCATCGCCGTGGCGCGCCGCTGACGATTCGGTCGCGATGGCCGGGCTCAGCCCGGCAGGGCGCCTTCGATGGCGGCCACCAGGGTCTCGTCCTCGGGCGTCACCATGGGGCTGAAGCGCGTGACGGTGCCGTCGGGGGCGATGAGGAACTTCTCGAAGTTCCAGCGGATGTCGCCCGAGTGGCCCTCGGCGTCGGCCACCTCGGTGAGCGTCTGGTAGATCGGGTGACGGTCGTCGCCGTTCACGTCGATCTTCTCCATCATCGGGAAGGTGACGCCGTAGGTGGTGGAGCAGAACGTCTCGATCTCCTCGGCGCTGCCCGGCTCCTGCCCGGCGAACTGGTTGCACGGGAAGCCGACGACCGTGAAGCCACGCTCGGCGTAGGTCTTCTGCAGGGCCTCGAGGCCGGTGTACTGCGGGGTGAGGCCGCACTTCGACGCGACGTTCACCGCGAGGATGGCCTTGCCGTGGAAGGCGTCGAGCGAGGTGGGCTCACCCTTGAGGGTGTGGATGGGTGCGTTGAGCGACATCGCCGAAGCGTGGCGCAGATCGCGCCCGAATGCAAAGCCGAAGCGTTTCAGATCGTCAACGGCGAACGTGCCCGAATACGCGAACGGCGCCCCACCCGCGAGGGGTGGGGCGCCGATCAGAAACC
>CBHWEI010000282.1:0-4939 GCA_966112835.1 uncultured Acidimicrobiaceae bacterium | reverse complement strand
GCCCACGCGGGCGGCGCCGTGCACGATGGCGTCGCAGCCGCACGCCGCAGCCAGCACGGCAGCGGCATCGCGCACGTCGCCCTGCACCATGGCTGCCGCCGGCACACCGTCGAGCTCGAGCGGCCGGCGCTGCAGGCACACCACCTCGTCGCCGCGGGCCACCAGTGCCGCGGCCACCCGGCCCATCAGCAAGCTGCCCGCGCCGGTGACGAGCACCTTCATCGCGAACGCCCCGACAGGCGACGCGCCATTCTGGCGGACAGCGCGGTGCGGTCGATCTTCGCGTTGTGGCGGATGTCCACCGGCAGCGCACCGGTCCACACCGCGGCCACCGCCTGCGGCGCCACCGCGGCGCGCACCGCGGCCGTCAGTTCGGGCGACGCCTGGCCGTCTCGCTCGCCCTCCACCACCACGACCACCTGCTGCACGCCCACCGGGCCCACGCCCACGGCGGCTGCTCGCACCACACCGGGCACGGTCTCGGCCGCGACCTCGACGGGCACGGGCGACACGGGCCCGTCGACCGTGTGGATGAGGTGCACGACGCGGCCTTCGATCCACAGGTTGCCGTCGGCGTCGAGGTGGCCGACGTCGCCGGTGCGATGCCACACCCGGCCGTCCACCACGGGGCGGGCCAGGTGCTGCGTGCGCCACAACCGGTCGTAGCCCGACGACATCCACGGTGTGCTCACCAGCACCTCGCCGGTCTGTACCGATGGCAGTGGCGTGGTGTCGTCGACCGCGGCGACCAGCACGTCGCACCCCGGCACGGGCCGGCCCACGCACACGCCGCGGCCGTCGACAGCGCTGCGTTCCACCAGCGACACGTCGGCCACCGGCAGCACCTCGGTCATGCCGTACGGCGTGTGCAGCGCGGCATGCGGGCACAGGTCGGCCACTCGTCGCAAGGTCTCGATGGGCACGGGTGCACCGGCCGACATGACCAGCCGCACCGTGGCGAGCGCCGGCGTGGGGGCCGACGCGGTGCGCGCCACGTTGGCGAGCGCGGCCGGCGAGGCGAACACCATGGTGGCGCCCACCCGACGGCAGGCGTCGTCGAGCGCAGCCGCGGTGAGCGTGCTGGGCGACGTGACGTCCATGTCGGCGAAGCCGGTGGCGATGCCGAGCGCCGGGCCGAACACGGCGAACGGCGCGAACGCGGCGACGAACCGGTCGTCGGCGGTGATGCCGTACATGGCCTGCACTGCGTCGCGCTGCGCGCACAGCTGGCCGAACGTGTAGCGGACACCCTTGGCCGGGCCGGTGGCGCCGGAGGTGAACACCACGGCCGCTGGGTCGCCGGGCTCGGGCTGCGGGGCGACGACCTCGGCCAGCGTGCCCACCTTCGGTGCCGAGTGCAGCGACTTCAGCGACACGGCGTGGGCGCCCGGCGCCCAGCGCAATGCACGCGCCGCGGCGATGGCCTGCGGCGGGCCGACCACATGGCGAACGCGGGCCGAGCGCACCGCGGCACCCAGGCCGCGCAGCCCCAACCCACGGTCGGCCACCACGGTGACCGCACCGATGCGCCAGCACGCGTACACGACCCCGATGAGGTCGACCCCCGGCGGCACGAGCACGGCGATGCGATCGCCGGCCTTCACGCCACGGGCAGCGAACGCCGCGGCGTACGTGGCCACACGCGACTCGAACTCACGACGGCTGACCACCTCGTCGGCCGCAGCATCACTGACCGCGACCGCGGCGGGGTTGCCGCCGGCAATGCGCGCCCAGATGGTGTCGACCGATGCTGCGGGCCCGGCGGGCTCGGCAACGGTGGCGGCCTCGCGGATGGCGTCCTCGCGGATGGCGTCCTCGACGAACGGCGCGATCGACGTCTCGAGCACGGTCAGGTGCCCGGTGCGGGCGATGCGGTGCAGCGCCACGTCGTGGAAGCGGCCGCGCAGGTCCTCGGCGAAGTCGTCGTCGAACACCGGGTCCTTGGAACCCCACACCAGCCGCACCGGCATGCGCAGTTCGGGCAACGCCGCGGCCACCTGGGCCAGGTCGGCCGCCGACGGATGGCGGTCGTCGAACGGCACGTCGGCCACGAACCCGGCCACCGAGTCGCGCCGCTCGCGACCGTGGTACGGCGCAGCGAGGGAACGGCGCTGCTGGCGACCCACTCGCTCGCCGGGCAGCCACGGGGTGCCCCACACGAAGGCGCGCGTGGTGCGCGTGGCCAGGCGGTGCACGCCGTTCGTCGCGGCCAGGCGGATGAGCCACGGTGCAGTGCGACCGGCGGGCACGGCGATGCCGGTGTTCGACAGCACCATCCCGGCCACCTGTTGCGGGCGGCGGACGGCGACGCCCATCGCGATGGCGCCACCCCAGTCCTGCGCCACCAGCCACAGCGGTCCGCCCAGGTCCAGTGCGTCGAGCAGGTCGAGCACGTCGTCGACACGCTGGCGGTACGAGCGCGGGCCCACACGGTCGGACCAGCCCATGCCCAGGTGGTCGGGCGCGACGACACGCAGCGACGGATCGAGCTCACGCAGCAGGCGCGACCACAGGTACGACCAGGTGGGGTTGCCGTGCAGGCACACCACGGTGACCGAGTGGTCGGCAGGCTGGACCGGGGCGCGGTCCAGCACGTGCCAGCGGTGCGTCCCGGTGTTGCCGGCGACGTCGACGAACCGCGACCAGGTGGGGTCCAGCCCGTACGCCTCGAAGTCGACGGCGGTCGGGGCCGCGGGGTTCACCAGAGGATCTCGGTGGCGCTGGTGTTCAGGCCCGAACCGATGCCCAGGCACAGCACGCGCTCGCCGGGCTGGATCTGGTCCTGCACACCCGCCAGCGTGATGGGCACGGCCGCCGGCCCCACGTTGCCGTACTTCGGGAACGTGAGCGGCACCTTCGCCTGGTCGATGCCCAGGCGCTCGCACAGCATGCTGGTGTGCACCTTGCTGACCTGGTGGAGGATGTACCAGTCGGCACTGGGCGCCCAGTCGAAGTCGGGCGGCGCGGCCTTCCACGCCTCGTCGGCCAGGTCCAGGCCGGCCACCAGCAACGCCGCGGTGTCGGTGGTCATCTTGTCGAGGCTGCCGACGCACAACAGCTCGTGCTGCGTGGCGGCGCGGGCCGTGCCGGCGACGATGCGGTGTGCCTCGGGGTGGCGATCGGTGTTGGCGAGCACCATGGCCGCCGCACCCGAACCGAGCGTGAGCGACGCGAACTCGTTGAACACGTCGATCATGGTTGCTTCGGGCTGCCGCAGGCGCTCGATGGTGGTCTCCTGCGTGTACCGGCTGCCCTCACCGTCGACGATCAGTGCGTAGTCGATGGTGCCGGCGTCGATCATGGTGGCCGCCACGTGCATGGCGTTCATGAAGCCCAGGCAGGCGTTGCCGATGTCGAAGTTCATGCACGACGAGGGCAGGCCCAGGCGGTGGTGCACCGCGCACGCGACCGACGGCTCGAGGTGCTCCTTGCACACGGAGGTGCTGATGAGGATGCCGATCTGCGCGGGGTCGATGCCGGCCTTCTCGATGGCGGCGCGACCGGCCATGGCAGCAGCATCGGCGAACGACACGTCGGTGTCCCACCAGCGGCGCTCGTCGATGCCGGCGACACCCGAGAGCAGGCCGGGACGCATGCCGTTGCGTGCGTAGGTCTCGGCGAGCTGCTCGTCGATCCAGTCCGAGGTCACCACGTGGGGGGCTTCGACGGCCGCGAGGCTCAGTACACCGCTGCGTTGGTGCCGGAACACCGAGTTTCCACTCATCAATCAGCCTTCGTTCGATTCACCGTCAGAGGCTACGGGCTGGGGAGCGCTGATGGCCGCACCGACATCGAAACCGGCGAAGCCCTGGGGCGCCGCACGCTCGACGATGGGTTCGTCTCGGTCGTCGAACTCCAACCGCAGCGCACGGCACATGACGGCGTGCATGTCGTACATGGCGGTGATGTACGTGAGCTCCAGGATCTCCTCGTCGGACAGGTGCTCGCGAAGGGCGTCGAACACGGCGTCGGGCACACGGCCACCGTCCAGCACCAGGCAGTCGGTGTAGGCCAGCACCGCTCGCTGCGGCGCGGTGAACAGGTCGCTCACCTGCCACGACGGGATGGCTGCGATGGCCTCGTCGCTCATCCCGAGGGCGCGGCAGCTCTTGCAGTGCTGCGAGAACACGAACTGGCTGCCGCGGGCGAACCCGGCGCGGGTCTGGCCCAGCTCGCGCAGCACCGGGTCGAGCAGGCGTTGCGGGCTGCGATACAGGCCGAACCCCTGCACCGCGTGGCGGAACACGTCGGGCACCAGGGCGAACACGGTCCACCAGTCGCCCGGCGTTCCCGTGGCGGTGCCCGGCTCGGCCACCGGGTCGCGGTGGCCGAACAGTTGGTCGTACATCTGCAAGGTCAGCGTGTCGTCGGTCTGATCACGGCTCACTTGGCGCAGGCGCGGCATGGCGGGCTCCTTCGGGGTTCGGTGCGGTCACAGTGTGACCGCATTCGCCGCGCGCCATCGGGCCGGACGCGCCCGACCGGCGCCCGGAGGCGCCGGTCGGACCGGGGGGAGTTGGGGGGATTCGGACCGGGGATCAGCCGATGGTGGTGCTCGAGTCGGTCGGAGCAGCCGGCGGCTGGTGATCGCCGCGGGGGCCGCCGGGGCCACCGGCACCGAAGCCGGTCTCGCTGCCGTCGGCGGCGAAGCTCTCGTCGAAGTAGAGCGTCGTGTAGGTGCCGTCGGCCAGCTGCACGTGCACCTCGTAGGCGTGACCGCCCGAGTCGGTCTCGGCACGCACGATCGTGGCGCCGGGCTCGGCCGCTTCGGCGGCGGCGGTCACCTTGGCGAGCGTGTCACCGGTGAGCACCGTCTCGCCCGGGCCGTTCGGCAGCGAGGCCGGATCGGCGGGAGCGGGAGTCGTGCTGGCGTCACTCGTGCTGGCCACGACGGTGGTGCTGGTGGAGCCATCGGTGCTCGATGCGGCGGAGGCGAGGC
>CBHWEI010000281.1:0-4939 GCA_966112835.1 uncultured Acidimicrobiaceae bacterium | reverse complement strand
CACCAAGGGCTTCGCCATCGGCTCGGCGGTCATCGCCGCCGTGGCCCTGTTCGCCAGCTTCATCGAGACCGCCGGCAGCGAGTTGGGCATCACCCCCGACAACCTGAAGGACGGCGTGTTCAAGGCCAAGGAACTGGCCATCAACGTCGCCGACCCGAAGATCTTCATCGGTCTGCTCATCGGTGGCGCCGTGCCGTTCCTGTTCTCGTCGTTCGCCATCCGCGCCGTCGGCCGCACCGCTGCGGTCGTCGTGCAGGAAGTGCGCAGCCAGTTCGCCGACGGCAAGATCATGAAGGGCGAGAAGGAGCCGGACTACGGCCCGGTCATCGACATCTGCACCGCGGCGTCGCTGCGCGAGCTGGCCACCCCGGCCCTGCTCGCCGTGCTCACCCCGGTGGTCATCGGCTTCGGCATCGACTGGAAGGCGCTCGGCGCGTTCCTGGCCGCGGTCATCCTGGTCGGTCAGCTCATGGCGAACTACCTCAGCAACGCCGGTGGCGCCTGGGACAACGCCAAGAAGTACATCGAGGACGGCAACCACGGCGGCAAGGGCAGCGACGCCCACAAGGCCGCCGTCATCGGCGACACCGTCGGCGACCCGTTCAAGGACACCGCCGGCCCGGCGCTGAACCCGCTCATCAAGGTGATGAACCTGGTCAGCCTGCTGGTGCTCCCGGCCATCATCAGCCTGCAGGACAACGACGGCGCTCGCTTCAGCATCGCCGCCGCGGCGCTGGTGGTGCTGGTGGGTGCCATCGTCTACACCAGCCGCCAGAAGAACGTCATCACGACCTCGTCGCTCTGATCGTTCCACCACGACGAAAGGCCCGGGCCACGCGCCCGGGCCTTTCTGCTTTTCACGGCTAGCGTGGCCAACCGTGCTCGGACTCCTCGACTTCGCCAACGAATGGATCAAGACCGGCGGCATCATCGCCCTGGCCGCCATCATCTTCGCCGAGACCGGCCTGCTGATCGGCTTCTTCCTGCCGGGCGACTCGCTGCTGTTCTTCGCCGGCTTCCTGGCGTCGTCGGCCGCGTACGAGCAGTTCGGCGAGCACTACATGCCCCACATCTGGGTGGTCATGATCGTCGCCTCGCTGGCCGCCGTCATCGGCGACCAGGTGGGCTACATCATCGGCAACAAGTTCGGTCCGCGCATCTTCGACCGGCCCAAGAGCCGGTTCTTCGACCCGAAGAACGTTCGCAAGGCCGAGGTGTTCTTCGACAAGCACGGTTCGAAGACCATCGTGCTCGCCCGCTTCGTGCCCATCGTGCGCACGTTCGTGCCCACCGTGGCCGGCGTCAGCAGCATGCACTACCGAACGTTCTTCAAGTTCAACGTCATCGGCGGCGTGCTGTGGGCGTGCGGCTTCACCCTGCTCGGCTTCTACCTGGGCGAGATCGAAGTGGTGCAGAACAACATCGAGATCGCGGCCGTGCTCATCGTGCTGCTGTCGGTGACGCCCATCGCGATCGAGTTCCTGCGGCACCGCAAGGAGCGCCTCGCCGAGATGAACGCCGCCGTCCCGGACGACAACTGACCCCGGTTCGGGAACCTCGCCCCTCGGGCCAGCGTCGGACCCGCATGACACGCCTGCTCACCGTTCGGCGGCTCGGTACCGCCACGTTCGTCTCGCTGCTGTCGCTGGCCCTGGTGGGCTGTTCGGTGAGCAGCAACGACTCGGCGTCGTCCGCCACGGTGGCTGGTGGCGACAGCGGTGCCAGCGAGGGCACTGTGGCCGCCGGCAGCGCTGGCGGCAGCGACACGGTCGCACCGTCGCAGGACGGCAGCGGCAAGCCCGCAGCGCCCCCGGCCGTGGTGCCGGGCAACGACGACCGCAAGGTCATCATCACCATCACGGTGGGCGTGGAGGTGGACGACGTCGCCAAAGCCGTGAACCAGGTGATCGCCCTGTCGTCCACGCACGGCGGCGAACTGAGCGCCAGCTCGGTGGACCTGACCAACCCCGAGACCGCCGGTGGCGACCTGGTGTTCCGCATCCCGCCCGACCAGACCGACGCCTTCCTGGCCGGGCTGGACCCCGCCGTCGGCCGCCGCACCGGGCTGCACACCGACAGCAAGGACGTGACGCTGTCGCTCACCGACCTGCAGGGCCGCATCGACAACGCCCGCGACAGCCTGGACCGCGTGCGAGCGCTGCTGGCCGAAGCGAAGGACATCGGCGCGGTCATCAGCCTGGAGAGCGAGCTGACCAAGCGTCAGGACACGCTGGAGACGCTGCTGGCCCAACAGGCCGACCTGAACCAGCGGGTGGCCATGTCCACCGTCACCGTGCACCTGTCGGCCACGGGCACCCCGCCCGAACCGGTGGCGAAGGAGGACACGGGCATCGGTCACGCGTTCCGCACCGGCTGGAACGGGTTCACCACGTTCCTCGGCGGCATCGTGAAGTTCATCGGCTACACGCTGCCGTTCCTGGTGCTGCTGGCCCTGATCGCGTTGGTGGCCCTGCCGATCAGCCGCCGGGTGCGACGAAATCGATCAACCGTTCCACCGCCCCCACCAGCTCCGGTCGAAGATCGGCAAATGTCCGCACCTGGTTCCTGAGGCGCGGCCAGAAGCCGGCCAGCTCGACACCGAGCGCGGCGCACATGCCTTCCTTCCAGTCGACACCCCGCGGCACGTCGGGCCACTCGGTGAGCCCCATGGTGCGCGGCCAGATGCCGGCCCACACGTCGACGAACGGGTGACCGGTCACCAACACGTGCTCGCCGCTCACCTGCCGGGCCAGCCGCTCCTCCTTCGAGCCGGTCACCAGGTGGTCCACCAGGATGCCCAGCTTGCGCGTGGCGCCGGGCTGGAACTCGCGCACCATGGCCACCACGTCGTCCAGCCCGTGCATGGGCTCGACCACGATGCCCAACTCGCGCAGGTCGTCGCCCCACACGTGCTCGACCAGTTCGGCGTCGTGACGGCCCTCCACCCAGATGCGGCTGGCGGCGGCCGTGCGTCCCTTCACGGGCGTGGCCGACTTCACCGAGCCGCTCGCCGTGACTCCCGGCCGCGTCGCCGGCGCCACCTTCGGGCGCACCAGCGTGACCGGCTTGCCCTCGATGAGGAAGCCACCGGCCTTCAGCACGAACTCGCGGTGGTTGCCCTTGCGGTCGCGCAACGTGACCGCACGGGCGTCGACGCCCACCACGTCGCCGGTGAAGCCGCTGGCGCGGTCCTCCACCACCAGGCCGGGTGTGGCCGGCACTGACGGGTAGGCGGGGCCGCGGCGTTGCTGTTCGAACTCGTCGAGGATGTCACGGGTCATGGCAGGTCAACGGTACGCGCCAACCACCCGCCGCGGGTGAGCACCTGCAGCACGCCGCGACCGTCGTGGCGGCGGTACGGCGCCCACGCCACGTCGTCGCCCGTCGGCATCGCCAGCGTCGACGGCAGGTACGGCACACCCCACACGTGCACGCGGTGCGCGGGGCCCTCCAGCTCGAACACGCCCTCCGTGAGCTCGATGCGCGCGTCCACCTCACCGGCCTGCTGGTAGCCCATGGGGATGGCCTCGGCAGCGCCGTCGGCGTACCACTCGACGTCGAACGTCACCGGTGCCAGGTCGCCGTACGGGCGACGCAACGTGTCGAGCGGCGCGTCGATGAGCACACCGTGCGCCTCGTTGCCCAGGCTCCACTGGCGGAATGGGTCGTCGCACGAATGGCCCGCCCACATCTCGGGCGGCTTGATCTCCAGGCCGTCGCGCAGGCCGGTGCCGTCCAACTCCTCCACGTACAGGTACGGCTCGCCATGTCGCACCAGCCCGGCCCAGTAGTCGAACCGGCGACCGCGCAGCTCGAACCCGACGAACAGGCCGGCATCGGCCTCGGGGCTCCAGCCCCACCACCACCACGCCTCGACCGCGACATCACCGTGGCGAAGTTCGTCGGCATTGGTGAACACGCGGGCCAGACTATGCGGGTGATCCGATATCTCAGCCTCGAGTGGCTCGACGCGCTCACCGCCGAAGTGGCGGCCAGCAGCGAACTGCAGGACCTGGCCACCCAGCACACCATCGGCGTCACCCAGGTGGTGACCGACGGGCCCGAGGGCACCGTGGTGTACCACCTGCAGGTGGGCGACGGCACGGCCACGTTCGGCGCCGGCCAGGCGTTCCCCGAGGACGTGCGCATGGAGCAGACGTGGGAGACCGCCACCGCCGTCGCCACCGGCACGCTGAACGCCCAGGAGGCGTTCATCAAGGGCCGCATCCTGCTCACCGGCAGCCAGCAGAAGCTCATGGACAGCCAGCCGGTGTTCGGCGCGCTCGACACCGTGTTCCGTTCGGTCCGCGAGCGCACCGTCTACGAATAGGTCGCCGCGGAATTAGGTTGGCGGCATGCCCGAGCTTCCCGAGGTACAGGCGCACGCCGAACGGCTGACCGAGCAGTTCCGCGGCGCGGTGCTCACCAAGTTCGTGCCCTTCAACTTCACCGCGCTGAAGACTGCGGTGCCGCGACCGGAAGGCGCGTACGGCACCCCCCTGCTGGGTGTCGGCCGCCGCGGCAAGTACCTGCTGCTCGACTTCGGGCCCATCCACTTCGTCATCCACCTCATGCAGGGCGGCAGGCTGCTCGTCGACACCACCAAGTCGCCCAAGCCGCGCAACGGCCAGGCGCGGTTCCTGTTCGGCGACGAGGAACCCGCGCTGCTGCTCACCGAGGCCGGCAAGGAACGCAGGGCCGGCGTGTGGTGCATCGCCACCGACCAGCTCGACGGGCCGCCGCTGGCACGCCTGGGGCCCGACGCGCTCGACTTCACCCCGGCCACGCTGGCAGACGCGTTCGCGGCCGACAACATGCGCGTGCACGGCTTCCTGCGCGACCAGAAGCACATCGCCGGCATCGGCCGCATGCTGGCCAACGAGGTGTGCCACCGGGCGAAGATCTCGCCGTTCGCGATGACCCGCAAGCTGGGCGCCGA
>CBHWEI010000280.1:0-5009 GCA_966112835.1 uncultured Acidimicrobiaceae bacterium | reverse complement strand
CGTGCTCGGCCTTCATCACGTACGCCACGCCACCCTTGCCGCTCTGGCTGTTCACGCGGATGACGGCCTCGTAGCTGCGGCCCAGGTGCTTCGGGTCGAGCGGCAGGTAGGGCACGCCCCACACCGGGTACTCGCCGCCGTTGGCCTCGGCCGACTTGTTGAGCGCCTCGAAGCCCTTCTTGATGGCGTCCTGGTGGCTGCCGCTGAACGCGGTGTACACCAGGTCGCCCACCCACGGGTGCCGCGGGTGCACGGGCAGACGGTTGCAGTACTCGGCCACACGGCGCAGGGCGTCGATGTCGCTGATGTCCAACTCGGGGTCGACACCGTTCACGAACAGGTTGATGGCCAGGTTGACGATGTCGACGTTGCCGGTGCGCTCGCCGTTGCCGAACAGGGTGCCCTCCACGCGGTCGGCGCCGGCCAGCATGCCCATCTCCGCGGCGGCGGTGCCGGTGCCGCGGTCGTTGTGCGGGTGCAGGCTGATGAGCACGCTGTCGCGGTTGCGGACGTGCCGCCCGAACCACTCGATGACGTCGCCGTACACGTTGGGCGTGTAGCACTCGACGGTGGCCGGCAGGTTCAGGATGAGCGGACGCTCGGGCGTGGGCTCGATGACGTCCATGACCGCGTGGCAGATCTCGATGGCGTACTCGGGCTCGGTGAGGGTGAAGCTCTCGGGCGAGTACTCGTAGCGGATGTCGGTGCCGGGCACCGTCTCCTCCAGCTTGCGGCACAGCTTGGCGCCGTTCACGGCGATGTCGATGATGCCCTGCTTGTCCAGCCCGAACACCACCTCGCGCTGCAGCGGGTTGGTGGAGTTGTAGAAGTGCACGATGGCGCGCGAGGCGCCCTGCAGGCACTCGTAGGTGCGCTCGATGAGCTCCTGGCGGCACTGCACCAGCACCTGGATGGTGACGTCGTCGGGGATGAGGTCCTCTTCGATCAGCTGGCGCACGAAGTCGAAGTCGGGCTGGCTGGCCGACGGGAAGCCGACCTCGATCTCCTTGAAGCCCATCTTCACCAGGGCGTCGAACATGCGCCGCTTGCGCTGCGGGTCCATGGGGTCGATGAGGGCCTGGTTGCCGTCACGCAGGTCCACGCTGCACCAGCGGGGCGCCTGCTCGACCACGCGGTCGGGCCAGGTGCGGTCGTGGAGCACGACGGGCAGGAAGCGCTGGTACTTCTGGAAGGGCATCTTCTTGGGGGTGACGTTCTGGGGAGGCATCGCTGGTGTCTTTCGAGTTCGTGCGTTCGGAGAGGAGGGTTCGAAGGTGATCGGAAAAAGCAAGAAGCCCCGGCCGATCCGGCTGGGGCTGTGCGGGCAAGCGCGAGTATGCGGCGCTTGCCCTACATAAGAAGGAGGAGGCCGCGGGTGCGAGTCATCCCGGCAAGTCTGCCGAGATCGCGGCCGAATGTCAACGTTTTCAGACGGTGAGGAAGTTCGTGAACTGCCACGGGTCGTCGTGGTCGATGCCGTCGGCCTCGTTGCCGAACTTGGCGAACAGGTCGCGCCGGCTGCGCACCGGGTCCCAGTCGGTCGGGCCGGAGTGCAACGTGCCGAGATAGCGGTTCGACACCGCCATCACCTCGTCCCACGGCAGGTCGTCGGGCACGTTGACGCCCTCGTTCGGGTGCTCGATCATCCACGACACGGCGCCGATGATGGAGCCTGCCACCTGCAGGGTGGTGGCGCTCTGCTCGGGCAGGATTGCTCGGGCTTCGTCGATGGACAGCAGCGAGCCGGTCCACCATGCCGTGTACGGGTGGCCCATCAGCAGCACACCCAACTCGTCGCGACCGCTGCGGATCTCGTTGTTGAGGATGCGCTGTTCGGGCTGCATCTCCCAGTTGCGCATGCGCAGCTCGAGCACGCTGTTGATGGCAGCGTCGGACGGGTGGTACGCGTAGTGCACCGTCGGGCGGTACAGCGCGTTGCCGTGCTCGTCGCTCACCGTCAGGTGTTCGCACATGGTGAACGCCTCGCCGTGACGCACCACCATGCCGCGGGTCTCGCCGCTGGGCACCCAGCTGCGCACCCACGTCTCCATGCCCGGGCGGGCGATGCAGATCTGGTTGCACGGGCCCTCGCCCGTGTGCACGTAGGCGTTGGGCGGGAGGCGCTTCTCGTGCGTGCCCCAACCCAGCTCGGCGGGCGCGACGCCCTCTTCGTAGAAGCCGTCGACCGACCACGTGTTGACGAACTCGTTGGTGCGCTTGGGCACATCGGTGATCTGCGTGTCGCGCTCGGCGATGTGCACCACCTTGGTGCCGGTGAGCATGGCCAGCACGTTGTACGTGCGGTCGGCCAGCGCGGCCTCGATGGCGGCGGCGTTCGCGCCGGCCTTGCCGTCGCGCAGCATGGCCTCGCCGATCTCGCCGAGCGCCTGCTTCGCCCAGTGGCTGACGAGGCCGGGGTTGGCGCCGTGCTCGAGCACCGCGGTGGCGCCCTTGTTGTCGGGCCAGCCGGCGATCATGCGGCGCAGGCTCATGTGGCGCACGTAGAGGGTGCGCTCGAGCGGCGGCGTGTCCTCCAGGTGGTCGTACGGGTCCCACAGCTCGACGCTGGTGTTCAGGTAGCGGACACCGTGGTCGCGGCACCACTGGAGGATGGTGGGGTTGTCGATGTTCCAGGCCAGGTCGAGCAGCAGATCGCCGTCGGCCACGCGGGCGCCCAGGAACGCGTCGAGGTTCTCGGGGGTGACGCGGTCCTGTTCGTAGGCGATGCCCTGCGCGAGCGAGCTGGCGATCCGCGCCCGGTTGTCGACCATGTCGACGACCGTGATGCGCGACGGCTCGATGCCGAGATCACGAAGGAGGAGGGGGACGACGGCTTGCGCCACCGACCCGCAACCCAGGACGAGCACCCGTTGGGGTGCCCGGCTCATTCGGCGTGGGCCGGAGCGAACGCGGCGAGCTGGCTGTCGAGCGTTGCTGCTTCGGCGGCGGCGTACAGGCTCTGCCAGTCGTACGCGATGCCCTTGCGGCCAGACTGCGAGTCGACCAGATGGGTCTTCGTGGTGTCGTTCATTGCCGCCCCTTTCGACGCTGATGGGAGGTGAGCGGGGGGACCATAACCACTGGTGCAACCCCATTGCTACGGACTGATGCAACTGATAGTCAGACTGACCGGCGAGTCAGGCTGACCGACTGGTCCATCAGTGGCGGCCACAGCGGGACCACCGGCTCGCGGCTACCTTGGCGTCGCTCCATGGACGTCCGTTCGCTGCTCCCTCCCGCCGAGATGAAGGGCCATCGCGCGTCGATCGTCGCCATGGCCGTCGCGTCCACCGTGGGCGGTCTGTGCGAGGCAGCGTTCCTGGTGGTGGTCACGCGTCTGGCGCTCGCGGTCAGCACCGGCGACGAGCGGCCCGAGCTGTTGCTCGGCCACACCACCACCATCGGCGCAGGGCTCTGGCTGGCGCTGGCGCTCATCGTGGCCCGGTTCCTGCTGGCCTGGTTTGCCAACCGGCTGGCGGCCGACATGGGTGTCAGCATCGCGGCGCGGCTGCGGCGCGAGCTGGCTGCCGCCTATCTGCACGCGTCGTGGGCCCGCCAGCAGGAGGCGCCCACCGGGCGCCTGCAGGAATTGATGACGGCGTACGCCACCTCGGGGTCGCAATTGGTGGGTGGGTTCACGTCGGGCCTCACGTCGGCGTTCGGTCTGTTCGCCATGCTCGCCCTGGCCGTCGCTGTCAGTCCGGTGGGTGCCCTGGTGGTCATCGCAGCCGTCGCCGTGCTGGGCATGGCGCTGCGGCCGGTGCGCGACCGATTGCGCCGGCAGTCGGTCGACACGTCCGACACCGGCATGGCCCTGGCCACCGGGTTGGGCGAGATGGCCACGCTGGGCCTGGAGGTGCAGGTGTTCGGTGTGGGGGACCGCATGGACGAGCGCATGCGTTCGCTCATCGACCAGGGCGGTGCCGCCAACCGCCGCCTCACCGCGCTGCGCGGGTTGGTGCCACACCTCTACACCACGCTCGCGTTCGCCACACTGGTGGCGGCGCTGGCGCTCGCCTCGTGGAGTGACGTGGCGAACATCGGCTCGCTCGGCGCGGTGATGTTGGTGATGCTGCGCTCGCTGGCGTACGGCCAGCAGCTGCAGGTGTCGTGGGCCGTGGTCACCACGGCCCGCCCGTACGTGCAGGAGCTGGAGGGCGAGATCGACAGCTACCGCCGGGCTGCGGCCGCGTCCGGTGGCGCGCCGGTGGGTTCCGTCGGCACGCTCGAGCTGCGCGGCGTGGGCTTCGAGTACGCGGCGGGGCGACCTGTGCTGCGAGATGTCGACCTGTCCATCGCCCCCGGCGAGGTGGTCGGGTTCGTCGGCGCATCGGGTGGCGGCAAGAGCACGCTGCTGCAGCTGCTGCTCGGGTTGCGCCAGCCGACGGCCGGTGTCGTCATGGCCGACGGTCGGCCGCTCGTCTCGCTGTCACGCGCCGACTGGGTGCAGCGCGTGGCGTTCGTCCCCCAGGCGGCGCACCTGGTGCGCGGCAGTGTGGCCGACAACATCCGCTTCTTCCGCGACGGCATCTCCGATGCCGACGTGCAGCAGGCAGCCCGGTTGGCCCACCTGCACGACGAGGTCGTCGCCTTCCCGGACGGGTACGGCCACGACGTGGGCGAGGCCGGCGGCAAGCTCAGCGGTGGTCAGCAGCAGCGCCTGTGCATCGCCCGCGCGCTGGTCGGCCGCCCCGAGGTGCTCGTGCTCGACGAGCCCACGAGCGCGCTCGACCTGCGCTCCGAGGCGCTCATCCGCGAGACGCTGGCCGAACTGGCGCACCACACCACGGTGGTGCTGGTGGCCCACCGGCCGAGCACGCTCGAGGTGTGCGACACCGTGTACGAAGTGGCCGACGGCCAGGTGCAGCGTCAGTTCACCTGACGGGCGTGACCTTCCCAGTACGGCTCGCGCAGCTTGAACTTCTGCAGCTTGCCGGTGGCCGTGCGGGCCAGTGAGTCGCGGAACTCGACCTTCTTCGGGCACTTGTACCCGGCGAGCTTGGTCTTCG
>CBHWEI010000279.1:0-5035 GCA_966112835.1 uncultured Acidimicrobiaceae bacterium | reverse complement strand
GCTGCCCATCCGCGGCAAGATCCTCAACGTCGAGCGCGCCCGCCTCGACAAGATGTTGAAGAACAACGAGATCCAGGCGCTCATCACGGCCATCGGTGGCGGTGTGGGCGACGAGTTCGACGTCACCAAGGCCCGCTACCACAAGGTCATCGCGCTCTGCGACGCCGATGTCGACGGCAGCCACATCCGCACGCTGCTGCTCACGTTCTTCTTCCGGCAGATGCGCGGGCTGGTCGAGGCCGGCTACGTGTACATCGCCCAGCCGCCGCTGTTCTCCACGCTGGTCGGCAAGGAGAAGATCTACCTGAAGGACGAGCACGCCAAGGCCAAGTTCCTCGACGAGCACCCCAACCACAAGAACGACTTCAACCGCTTGAAGGGTCTGGGTGAGATGGACTGGCAGGAGCTCAAGCCCACCACCATGGACACCCGCACCCGCACCCTGCTGCAGGTCACCCTGGAAGAGGCCGCGCTGGCCGACGAGATCACCAGCGTCCTCATGGGTGACGACGTGGATTCCCGCAAGCAGTTCATCACCGCCAATGCCCGCGACGTACGAAACCTGGACTTCTGATCAATGAGCGACACCCCCACCCCTGACAACGGGCCTGGCGACGACATCCAGCCCATCCAACTGCAGGACGAGATGGAGCGCAGCTTCATCGACTACGCGATGTCGGTCATCATGTCGCGTGCCCTGCCCGACGTGCGCGACGGCCTGAAGCCGGTGCACCGCCGCATCATCTGGGACATGGACCAGCAGGGCTTCCGGCCGAACCGGGCGCACGTGAAGTCCGCCCGCGTCACCGGCGACACCATGGCGAAGTACCACCCGCACGGCAACTCGGCCATCTACGACGCGCTCGTGCGCATGGCCCAGCCCTTCAGCCTGCGCCACCCGCTCATCGACTTCCACGGCAACTACGGCTCGCCCGACTTCGGTGCCGCGGCCGAGCGCTACACCGAGTGCCGCCTCGATCCGCTCGCGATGCAGATGCTGGCCGACATCGACGAAGAGACCGTCGACATGCAGGCCAACTACGACAACACCACCGAAGAGCCCGTGGTGCTGCCCGCGCGTTTCCCGAACCTGCTGGTCAACGGCAGCCAGGGCATCGCGGTCGGCATGGCCACCAGCATCCCGCCGCACAACCTGGGCGAGGTCATCGACGCCACCATCCACCTCATCGACAACCCCGAGTCCACCCCCGACGACCTCATGCAGTTCGTCAAGGGCCCCGACTTCCCGACGGGCGGCATGATCCTGGGCCGCGCCGGCATCATGGACGCGTACCGCACGGGTCGCGGCAGCATCAAGATGCGGGCCACCGCCACCATTGAAGAGGGCCGTCGTGGCCAGATGCAGATCATCGTCACCGAGCTGCCCTACCAGGCCAGCTGCTCGTCCATCGCCGGCCGCATCCAGGAGCTGGTCGACGCCGGCGACCTCGACGGCATCGCCGACGTGAACGACGGTTCGGCCGCGGCGAAGACGAACCTCATCATCACCCTGAAGCGCGACGCCAACGCCAACGTGGTGCTCAACAACCTGTACAAGCTCACCCAGCTGCAGAGCAGCTTCCCGGTGAACATGGTCGCCCTGGTCCACGGCGTGCCGCGCACGCTCAACCTGGTGCAGGCCCTGCAGGGCTACATCGAGCACCAGGTCGACGTCATCACCCGACGCACCCAGTACCGCCTCGACAAGGCCAAGCGCCGCGAGCACATCCTCGAGGGCCGCATCAAGGCCCTGAACGTCATCGACGAGATCATCGCCCTCATCCGGGCCAGCGACGACGCCTCGGCGGCGAAGGCCGGCCTCATGGCCGAGCCGTTCGAGTTCACCGAGATCCAGGCCACCGACATCCTCGAGATGCGCCTGTCGCAGCTCACCCGTCTGAGCCGCATCGACCTGCAGACCGAGCTCGACGACGTGAAGGCCCGCATCATCGAGCTGCAGAGCATCCTCGACTCGCCCGAGAAGCTGCGCGGCGTCATCAAGAGCGAGATGACCGCCATCAGGGACGAGTTCGCCACGCCGCGCGTGTGCAAGATCGGCTTCGACGCCGGTGAGATGAGCATCGAGGACCTCACCGACGACAAGGAACTGGTCATCGTCATGACCGAGGCCCAGTACGTGAAGGCCGTGCCGGCCGCCTCGTTCAAGACGCAGGGCCGCGGTGGCCGAGGCGTCAGCGGCGCCAAGCTGAAGAGCGACGACATCGTCCGCCACGTGAACTTCACCACGGCGCACGCGTTCCTGCTGTTCTTCAGCAACCGCGGTCGCGTCTACCGCCTGCGCGCGCTCGAGATCCCCGAGCGCGAGCGCACGGCCAAGGGCATGCCCATCGTCAACCTGCTGCCGTTGCAGGCGGGCGAGACCATCCAGGCCATCATCGACACCCGCGACTTCGCCGCCGAGCGCTACCTGTTCTTCGCCACCCGTCAGGGTGTGGTGAAGAAGACCGCGTTCAACGAGTACGACAACGGCCGTCGCGACGGCCTCATCGCCCTCAACCTGCGCGAAGGCGACGAGCTGGTGAAGGTCATCGAGACCAGCGGCAGCGACGACATCTTCATGGTCAGCCGCAAGGGCATCACCATCCGCTTCAACGAGTCCGAGGTGCGTCCCATGGGCCGTGCCGCGGCCGGCGTGCGCGGCATGAAGCTGAAGCCCGGTGACGAGGTCGTCAGCGTCGACGTCGCTCGCGACGACACCGCCATCCTCATGGTCACCGAGGCCGGTTACGGCAAGCGCACCCAGCTCGACAAGTACAACGTGCAGGGTCGCGGTGGTCAGGGTGTCATCGGCATCAAGCTCACGGGCAAGAAGGGCATGGTGGTCGCCGCGTTCATGGTCGGTCTCGACGACGAGATCGTGGCCGTGTCCAGCGGTGGCGTCACCATCCGCATGCCAGTCCGCGACATCAGCTCGCAGGGCCGCGACGCCACCGGCGTGCGGGTGATGAGCCTCGACGGTGGCCAGACGGTCGCCTCAGTGGCGCCCATCCTGTCCAGCGACGACGACGAGTGACCCTCGCCCTCTGACACATCGGCGTCGCCCGGCGACGCCCACCTCGCGGCATCGGCCGCCTCCTGCAGACCAAGGTGATCGAGGAGGTGGTCGATGCGCGCGACCACGACGAACGACGACAGGGGCCAGGCCATCGTGCTGGTGGTCGTGGTGGCGGTGCTCATCGTGCTGTGCGCGGTGGGGGCGGCCCGGCTGGGTGCCCGCCTGGTGACCGTCGAACAGGCGCAGGTCGCCGCCGATGCGGCGGCGTTGGCCGGTGTGGACGGCGGCGCCGACGCCGCGCGACGGTTGGCCGCCGCGAACGACGGCACGCTGGTGGTGTTCCGCCAGCTGGGCGACGACGTGCTGGTCACGGTGGTCGTCGACGGCGTCCGCGCCTCGGCGCGCGCCAGCCGCGCACCCTGAGCACGGCCGTTCCCTTACACTCCGGGCGTGGACGAAGGCGCGCAGCCCAAACCCAGGGCCACCACAACTCGCACCCCCAAGCGCACCGCGCCCGCCGACCCCCGCAACGACGGTGGTGTCACGAAGCGCACCACGGGCACCCGCACCTCGAAGCCGACGGTCACGGGCGCCACGTCGCCGCTCATGCCCACTTCGTCGGTCATCGACGACCCGGTGCTGCCCCCGGTCGACGAGGGCACGCCCATCGAGATCCCGCGCATCGTCCCGGCCGAGCTCGACCCCGACGACGAGACCGACCACGACACGACCGTCCAGAACCGCACGACGTTCGTGCCCGAGGACGACTTCACCTCCGACCTGCCCCGGCCGCCGGTGTTCACCGACGCCGACGGCACCGACGGGCTGCCGTCGCTGTACAAGCCGAAGAAGCCGGCGCGCGCCCTGCGGCCGGTCACCCTGCCCAAGGCCGGTCGCCCCCGTGTCCGCCGGGTCACCCGCGTGGTGCGCACCATCGACACGTGGAGCGTGTTCAAGGTGGCGCTGTGCTTCAGCCTGTTCTTCTACGCGGTGTGCCTCACCGCCGGCGTGCTGCTGTGGCAGGTGGCCCAGAACACCGGCACCGTCGACAACGTCGAGCGGTTCTTCGAGAGCTTCGGCTGGCAGACGTTCCAGCTGAAGGGCGGCACGATCTACCACAACGCCTGGGTGGGCGGTCTGTTCGGTGTGGTCGGCCTCACCGGTCTGTGCGTGCTGGGCGCCACCATGTTCAACCTCATCGCCGACCTGGTCGGCGGCGTGCGGGTCACCGTGCTGGAGGAAGAGGTCATCGCTCGCGAGGACCGCGGCCTGGGCTGGCGCCGTGCGCTGCGACGCGAGCAGCCGACCGACGAGTCGGCCTCGTCCGGCGCCGCCCCGTTCCCCGGCGAGTGACCCGAGCGGTCGAGCCGGCCGGGCCGAAAACGACGACGAGGCCCCGAGGGGCCTCGTGTTCCTGGTGGGGCTAACAAGAATCGAACTTGTGACCTCATCCTTATCAGAGCGAAACAACGGTCTTGCTCTGTGTTGCCTGGTGCCGTCGCATACCGTCTGAGCAGGTGGTTCGCGCCTTCCGTCTCGCCCCGTGTTGCCCTGTGTTCACTGGCGCGCGGACTTGACGCGGACTTGGCGCGGGAGTACCCATGTCGGAATGGCGTCCATTCGGGTCCGCAAGCTGTCCAACGGACAGCAGGCATACCTCGTTCGTTTCCGCGCCGCGGACGGCAGCGAACGCACCAAGCAGTTCGCCCGCCGACGCGACGCCGAGCGGTACGCGCACCTCGTCGAGGTCGACATCGACCAAGGCTCCTTCGTCGACCCGCGCCTGGGCCGCATGACCGTCAGCGAGTGGCACTCGCGGTGGTGGCCGACCGTCACAAACCTGCGGCCCTCCACGCGACTGCGCGACGAAGCCACGTTCCACAACCACATCGCGCCGACCTTCGGCGCAGTGCCACTCGCCCGTGTCGATCGCACGAGCCTGCGCGAGTGGGTCGCCCGGCTGACCGACCCCGATCGGTCGGCGCTCGCACCCGCAACGACGATCAAGGCCGTCCAGGT
>CBHWEI010000278.1:0-5057 GCA_966112835.1 uncultured Acidimicrobiaceae bacterium | reverse complement strand
GAAGATGACGTCGTTCACGTCGAGCGTCATCGGCCCGGCGGGGATGCCGAGCACGGCGATGCGACCGCCGTGGTTCATGGAGTCGAGCATCTGGTTGAACGCTGCCTCGGCACCGGACATCTCGAGCCCAACGTCGAACCCCTCCGTCATGCCCAGTTCGGCCATCACCGGGCCGAGCGACTCCTTCGACACGTCGACCACACGCGTCGCGCCGTGCGCCGCGGCCATGCCCAGGCGATACGGGTTGATGTCGGTGACCACGATGTGGCGCGCACCGATGTGGCGGGCGATGGCCGAGGCGAGCACGCCGATGGGACCGGCGCCGGTGATCAGCACGTCCTCGCCCACGCAGTCGAACCGCAGCGTGGTGTGCGTGGCGTTGCCCAACGGGTCGAGCACGGCCGCGACGTCGTCGCTGATGTGCGGCGGAACAACGAACACGTTCGCCGCTGGGATGACGATGTACTCGGCGAACGCACCGGGCCGCGTGACACCGACGCCGGTGTGGTTGTGGCAGAACTCGCGGCGGCCGCCCTTGCAGTTGCGGCAGTGACCACACGTGACGTGCCCCTCGCCGGCGACGCGCTGGCCGACCTCGAGGCCCTGCACGCCGGGGCCGAGTGCGGCGATCTCGCCCATGAACTCGTGGCCCACGACCATAGGCACCGGGATGGTGGCCTGCGCCCAAGCGTCCCAGTGGTGGATGTGCAGGTCGGTGCCGCAGATGGACGTCTTGCGCACGCGGATCTTCACTTCACCGTCACCGGGCTCGGGTTCGGGCACGTCCTGCAGCCACAACCCTGGTTCGGCCTTGGCCTTCACCAGTGCCTTCATGCCACCACCCCCATCTCCCTGCCGACCTCGATGAACGCGGCGACCGCCATGTCGATGTCGGCGTCGCTGTGCGCGGCGGACATCTGCGTGCGGATGCGCGCCTTGCCCTGTGGCACCACAGGGTACGAGAACGCCGTCACGTACAGGCCCCGGCCCAGCAGGCGCTGGGCCATGTCGCCCGCCACCTTCGCGTCGCCGAGCATGACGGGGATGATGGGGTGGCCGGCACCGGCCAGCGTGAACCCGGCCGCGGTCATGCCCTCGCGGAACCGTGCCGCGTTGCGCTCGAGTTGAAGCCGAAGTTCATCGCCCTGCTCGAGCAGGTCGAGCACGGTGAGCGTGGTGGCGGTGATCATGGGCGCCAGGCTGTTGCTGAACAGGTAGGGCCGAGAGCGTTGGCGCAGCCACTCGACGATCTCCTTGCGCCCGCTGGTGTAGCCGCCCGACGCACCGCCCAGTGCTTTGCCCAACGTGCCGGTGATGATGTCGACCCGGTCCATCACTCCGTTCAGTTCGTGGGTGCCGCGGCCGTGCGCTCCCACGAAGCCCACGGCGTGCGAGTCATCGACCATCACCATCGCGTCGTACTGCTCGGCCAGGTCGCAGATGGTGGCCAGGTCGGCGATGACACCGTCCATGCTGAACACGCCGTCGGTGGCGATGAGGCGGTAGCGGGCGCCGGCCGCGTCGTTCAGGCACTGCTCCAGCTCGGCCATGTCGTTGTTCGCATAGCGCAGGCGTTGTGCCCGGCACAGGCGGATGCCGTCGATGATGGACGCGTGGTTCAGCGCATCGCTGATGACGCAGTCCTGCTCGTCGAGGATGGTCTCGAACAGGCCACCGTTCGCATCGAAGCACGACCCGTAGAGGATGGTGTCCTCGGTGCCGAGGAACGCCGAGATGCGACCCTCCAGCTCCTTGTGCACCGACTGCGTGCCACAGATGAACCGCACCGACGCCATGCCGAAGCCGTGCTCGCGCACCGCTGCCGCCGCCGCGTCGATCAGCGCCGGATGGTCGGCGAGGCCGAGGTAGTTGTTCGCACAGAGGTTCAGCACCCGGCTGGCATCGGCCAGTTCGATGTGGGCGGTCTGTGGCGACGCGATGACCCGCTCGTGCTTGAAGAGACCCTCGTCGACGAGGCCGTCGGTGCGTTGCTGCAGGTCGGCCAACAATCCGGTACGCATGTACCGAGAGTACGGCATCGCCGAGCGCCCCCGGTCGGGTCTTCACGACCTCCCGACTGCCCTGGTGTCGATGTGGTGTATTCTAGGTGTATGTCACGCACCAACATCGACATCGACGACGAGGCGTGCGAGCGCGTGATGCGCATGTACAACCTCGAGACCAAGCGAGACGCCATCAATCTGGCGTTGCGCAAGCTGGCCATCGAGCCCATGACGAAGGAGGAGGTGTTGGCCATGCAGGGCTTCTGGAAGGACCGACCGGCGTCCGACTTCGAGGAGGGGCGCCCCGAAGGGCACCCGCTGCATGTTGATCGCTGACAGCTCGGCGTGGATCGAGTATCTGCGGGGCACCGGCAGCCCCGCTCATCTCGGCCTCCGGGACGCGGTGTCGAACGACGAGGTCGTCGTACCCGAGCCAGTGAAGGCCGAACTGCTGGTCGGTGCCCGCTCGAACGGCGAGCTGCGTGCCCTGCAACGGTTGTTGGAGCATTTCGACGCACTGCTCGTGACACCGAGAGACGACTTCGACAGCGCTGTGGCCATCCATCTGCAGTGCAGATCGGTGGGTGTCACACCCCGCGGGCTCGTCGACTGCGTGATCGCGGCGATGGCGTTGCGCTCGGGACTGCCGGTGTTGCACCACGATCGCGACTTCGCCGCCATGGCACGGATCGTCGGCATCATCGAGGCGCCGGGTTCTCTGGAGCGTTGACGATGCAGGTGCAGCGCATCGCCGAGCGGGACGGGTGGTGGTGCTGGCTGTGCGGCGGCGCCGTCGACCCGCACGCGCCGGTCGACAGCCCGGTGCGGGGCACGGCCGACCACCTGGTCCCGCGCTCTCGGGGCGGCGGCAACGAGCTGGCGAACCTGCGGCTCGCGCACAAGCGCTGCAACGTCCGGCGCGGCAGCCACCTGCCCGAGCTGTTGTGGCCGAAGGACTGGCCGATGCTCATGACCGTGCACGTGTGGACGGCGCTGGCCCGGCTGGCGCCGAAGCCGGGGACGGCGGAGGTGGTGGCGCTCGCGCCGCTGGCCGACCTGGCCGACCAGGCGAGCAGCTGGGTGGTGGAACGCGCCGAGGCGTTCGTGCCCGGCGGCTGGGAGAGCTGGACCGCACCCGACCCGGCGGGCCCGGTGGCGGTGTGGCTGCGCCGCCCGGCAGGCGCCGCACCCGGGCACACCGGTCGGCCGAAGGTCGCCGAGCCGAGCTGACCCGCGCGGCCTGGCTATCGTCCGGCCATGAGCGCTGAACTGCAGGTCCAGGTCGAGCCCGAGTCGGTCGGCATGTCGAGCGATCGTCTCGCCCGCATCGACCGCCACTTCCGCCAGTACGTCGACGACGGCCGGCTGCCCGGCTGGCAGGTCGTGGTGGCCCGCCACGGACTGGTGGTGCACAGCAGCACCTACGGCCACCGCGACATCGAGGAAGGGCTGCCTGTGGAGGACGACACCATCTGGCGCATCTACTCCATGACCAAGCCCATCACCGCGGTGCTGGCCCTGCAGCTGTGGGAGGAGGGCGCGTTCGAGCTGAACGATCCGGTGCACCGCTACATCCCCGCGTTCAAGAACACCAAGGTGTGGCGGGCCGGCAGTGTCACCTCGCCCGTGCTCGACCCGATGGTCGAGACCATGAAGTTGTGGCAGCTGTTCGCCCACACGGCCGGCCTCACCTACGGCTTCATGTACAACCACCCGGTCGACGAGCTGTACCGCCGCGCCGGGTTCGAGTGGGGCATGCCCAAGGACGTCGACCTGGGCGGCATGTGCGACATCCTCGCCGGCCTGCCGCTGCTGTTCCAGCCCGGCACCGAGTGGAGCTACTCGATGGGCCTCGACGTGCTGGGCCGTGTGCTGGAGGTGGTGTCGGGTCAGTCGCTCGACGAGCTGCTGCGCACCCGCCTGCTGGAACCGCTGGGCATGCACGAGACCACGTGGCACGTGCCCGACGACAAGCACCACCGCCTGGCCCGCCTGTACGGCGCCAACCCGGCCACCCGCCAGGCCATGAAGCTGGACATGATGGGCGACGCGGCGAAGAGCCCGCCGCAGGCGTTCCTGGGCGGCGGCGGCCTGCAGAGCACCGCGCACGACTACCAGCGCTTCGTGCAGATGCTGGTCCGCGGCGGCGAGCTGGACGGCGTGCGCATCCTGTCGCCGCGCACCGTCGAGTTCATGGCGAGCAATCACCTGCCGGACAACGCCGACCTCACCCAGTTCGGCCGTCCGCTGTTCAGCGAGACCGCGTTCGACGGCGTCGGCTTCGGCCTGGGCGTCAGCGTCACCCTCGACCCGGTGAAGGGCAAGGTGCCCGGCAACACCGGCGAGTTCGCGTGGGGCGGCGCGGCCAGCACGGCCTTCTGGGTGGACCCGGCCGACGACCTGACGGTGACGTTCTTCACCCAGCTGCTGCCCAGCAGCGTGCACCCCATTCGCAGCCAGCTGAAGCAGCTGGTGTATCAGTCGATGCTCGACTGAGCGCGGGCGCGGCGCTTGGCCGCCTGGGCACGGGTGGTGCCCACCACGATGCGGGTCGCCGCAGCACCCACCGCCACGAACGTGAGCGCGAGTGCCACCCAGCGATAGACGAAGTTCGACGCGTCGGTGCCGGCCAGCGCGCCGTGCAGGCTGGTGAGCCACACGGCGATGTAGGCGAAGTAGTGGATGAACTTCCACACGTCGCGTGGCATGCGCCGCTGCAGGAGTGACGTGCCCTGCACCACCACGATGAGCCAGAACGCGACGACGCCGAGCGCCACCGGGGTGGTCTTCCACGGCGACCCGCCCGGCACGAACAACTCGACCCAGCTGAAGTGCACGAAGTCGTCGGCCACCAGGGCCAGCATGTGCAGCACGATGAGTACGCACGCGAGCGCGCTGAACCAGCGGTGCATGGCCAGTAACCACGCCGGTCGGTCGATGGGCTTCAGCGCCCGAGTGGTGAGGAGCACGCCCCACACCAGGCTGGCCACCAGGCCGACTGTCAGGCCGACGGCCAGCACGAGGAGGGCGGGACGGACACGGACCGGCACCGGT
>CBHWEI010000277.1:0-5124 GCA_966112835.1 uncultured Acidimicrobiaceae bacterium | reverse complement strand
AGGCACAGGTCGTTGCCCATCTTCTTGCTGTCCATCACGATGTACGCGCCGCCGTAGCTCTTGCGCAGGATGACGCAGATGCGCGGCACGCTGGCCCGCCCGTACGCGAACACCAACTGCGCACCATGGCGGATCATGCCGCGCCACTCGAGGTCCTTGCCCGGGTAGAAGCCAGGCGTGTCGACCAGCGTGATGATGGGCAGGTTGAACGCATCGCAGCAGGCGACGAAGCGGGCCGCCTTCTGCGAGGCGGGGATGTCGAGCGTGCCGGCCAGCGCGAGCGGCTGGTTGGCGACGACACCCACGGGCATGCCGCCGATGGTGGTGAGCGCGGTCACCACGTTGCTGGCCCAGCGGGGCCGCAACTCGAGAAGGTCGCCGTCGTCGGCGATGGCGCGGATGACGGCACGCACGTCGTAGCTGCCGGTGGACGACGTGGGGATGAGCTCGCCGGCCTCGGGCACCGAGCGGTCGATGGTGTCGTCGGTGGGCCACCGCGGCGGCTCTTCGTCGTTGTGCTGCGGGAAGTAGGCGAGCAGCTGCGCCGCCAGGTCGATGGCGCCGGGCAGGTCGGGCGCCACCAGGGTGGCGGCACCGGTGTAGCGGGCGTGGCTGGTGGCGCCACCCAACTCGTCGTTGTCCATGCTGACGCCGGTGAACTCGGCGACCATGGTGGGGCCGCTCACGAAGGCGTACGCCTCGTCGGTCATGATCACGTGGTCGGCCACGCCCAGCAGCAGCGCGGGACCCGACACGGCAGGCCCGTCGACGATGAACACGGTGGGCACCACGCCCGAGCAGTCGGTGAGCGCCTTGGCTGCCTTGCCCCAGCCGTGCAACGCCGAGAAGCCCTCGACGATGTCGGCGCCGCTGGAGCGCATGACGCACACCAGGGGGACCCCGGCGGCGCGGGCCTCGACCGCGGCGTGTTCGAGCATGGACGACGAGTCGCTGCTCAGCGCGCCCTTGCGGTCGCTGGCGTCGACCTCCACCCACACGACGTCGCGCCCGTCGAACTCGCGCACGTCGGCGCGGATGGATCCGGGGACCTTGTTCCGGAGGGCGACGTTCGGCATCGGGGAGAGACTAGACAGAACGGCCGAGGGGGAACGCCTCGGCACCCACGTACACGCCCGGCTGCTTGGCCCCCTGCGTGGCCACCACCTCGCGCAGCACCGTCTGCAGGGCCCGCGTGGGCGTCCCCGGCGTGGGCCGGCGGCGCTGCACCCACCCGACCACCCGGCGGGGCAGTTCGGGCACGGCGATGCGCTTGAAGTCGCCCTTCAACCAGCGCGGCACGGAGGTGGCGGGCACGATGGCCGCGCCGAACCCCTCGAATGCGAGCGAGGTGAGCAGGCGCACACCGTCGATCTCGACCTGCGGCTGCAGCTCGACGCCGCAGCTGCTGGCTGCCTTGTCGATGGCCCGACGCAGCGCGGCACCCGTGGGCGGCAGCATGAGCGGCTCGTAGGCCAGTTCGGCGAGCGGTACGGAGTCGAGCTTCGAGAGGTGATGGCGGGTGTGCACCAGCAGCACCAGGTCCTCGGCGAACAGGGGCTCGACGGTCACCTCGGGGTCGTCGACCGGCAGGTGAACGATCGCCGCATCGAGCTGCTGGCTGACCAGGCGGGGGATGAGGTTCGTGGTGTTGCCCTCGTGGACGGTGACGTGCACGCCGGGGTGCTGGCGGCTCAGGTGGCCGAGCAGCTGGGGGAGCAGCCACCGCGCCGTCGTGCCGAGGACGCCCAGACGGGTGTCGCCGCGCACCTCGTCGCCGCGGGAGGCCATCTCGGCGGTGATGTCGTCCAGCTCGTGGAGCACCCGGCGGGCCTTCTCGACCACCACCACGCCGTCGTCGGTGAGGCCGCCTCGTTGGCGATCGACCAGGGTGACGCCGAGCTCTTTCTCGAGGCGGGCGATGTGGCTGCTGACGTTGCTCTGTACCGTGTACAAGGCTCTCGCGGCGGCGGAGAAGGAACCATGATCGGCAATCGCGACCAGCGTGGTGAGTTGCCGAAGGTCCATCGCTGGAAACGATAGCAAGTATCTTTCATAACAACTTGAAAGATCGCTTATTCACGTGCATACTTTCACATGTTGATCGAAGCGGATCCGCCCCCAAGGATTCGCTCGACAAGAACCAACGTGGTTCCCCCAACCACAGGTTCCAGGTTGAGAGGCCCCGCTTCCCCCAAGCGGGGCCTTTCCCGTTTTTGTACCGCTGCCAGCAGCGTAGGCTCATGACATGCCGACAACCCAGGGTGCTGCGTTCTTCGACCTCGACCGCACGTTGCTGGCGGGCGCCTCGGGCGAGGTGTTCTCCCGGGCGATGAAGGAAGCCGGGCTGGTCAGCCGCTCGCTGCCGGGTGAGGGCCTGCTCTACAAGCTGTTCAACACCGTCGGCGAGACGCTGCCGTCCATGGCCCTCGCCCGCCAGGCCGTCACGTTCGCCAAGGGACGTTCACGCGCCGTGGTGCAGCAGGCCGCGGAAGGCACCGCCGAGGCGCTCGCGGCCATGGTGCAGCCGCTGGCCGCACCGCTGTTCGAGGAGCACCGCGCCGCCGGCCGGCCCATCGTGCTGGCCACCACCACTCCCTACGACCTGGTCGAGCCGCTGGCCCGGCTGCTCGGCCTCGACGGCGTGGTCGCCACCCGCTACGGCGTGAACGCCGACGGCACCTACGACGGCACGCTCGACGGCCCGTTCGTGTGGAGCGCCGGCAAGTTGGCCGCGGTGAAGGACTGGGCGAGCCGCCACGGCATCGACATGGCGCAGAGCTACGCCTACAGCGACAGCGTGTACGACACGCCGCTGCTGGCGGCCGTGGGCAACCCGTTCGTCGTGAACCCCGACCCGCGCATGGCGCTCATGGCGGCCGCCCGGCGCTGGCCCACCCTCGACCTGTCAGGCATCTCGCCCGCCGACGGCAACGTGTCGGGTCTGGCGCGCATCCCGGTGGTGAACATGGAGATCCAGCGCCTGGCGCTCAGCTTCACCCACCCGCTGTTCTTCCCCTACGCCAAGATGGACATCAGCGGCGTCGAGCACATCCCGGCAAGCGGCCCGGCCATCATCGTCGGCAACCACCGCAGCTACTTCGACCCGGCCGCCATCGGCATGACCATCGCGCGCACCGATCGCACGGTGCGCTTCCTGGGCAAGAAGGAGGTGTTCGACGCGCCGGTCGTCGGTCAGATCGCCACGGCCATGGGTGGCATCCGCGTCGAGCGCGGCACCGGCAGCGACGCACCGTTGCAGGCGGCGGCCGACGCCCTCGAGGCCGGCGACCTGGTGGCCATCATGCCGCAGGGCACCATCCCGCGTGGCCGGGCGTTCTACGAGCCGAAGCTGAAGGGCCGTTGGGGTGCGGCACGTCTGGCGGCCATGACCCACGCGCCGGTCATCCCGGTGGGGCTGTGGGGCACCGAGAAGGTGTGGCCGCGGTCGGCCCGGGTGCCGAACGTGCTCAACGTGGTCACCCCGCCCACCGTGACCGTGCGCGTCGGCCCGCCGGTGACGCTGAAGTACAAGAGCGCCGACGCCGACACGAAGGCCATCATGAAGGCCATCATGGCGTTGCTGCCGCCCGAGGCCCACGAATGGCACGAGCCCACCGAGGAAGAGATCGCGCTCGCCATGCCGGCCGGGGCGAAGGGCGACGGCTCGAACGAGTCGAAGCGCCGCCCCGGCACCGACTGAGCCGGCACCGACCGAGCCGGCACCGACTTGGCCCTCAGGCCGCCTTGGGCGGGCGGGGGAAGAACGGGCTGGTGCGGGCCACGTACTCGGCGTAGCCCTCCTTGCGCTTGCTGAGGCTCTTCTCCAGCAGCACGACGCCGCTCACCCGGCGGAGCAGGATGGTCATCACCAGCGCGCCGATGAGGCCCCAGCGGCCCACGGTGGTCTCGGCGGCCACCAGGGCGATGCCCCACCACACGCACGCGTCACCGAAGTAGTTCGGGTGCCGCGTGAACTTCCACAGGCCGCGGTTCATCACCTTGCCCTGGTTCGCCGGGTCGCCCTTGAAGCGGGCCAGCTGGGCGTCGCCCACCCATTCGAAGAAGATGCCCACCAGCCACAGGGCGATGCCCACGAACGCCAGCCAGCCGATGTCGGGCGTATCGCGGGTCTGGCCCAGCTGCACCGGCAGTGACACGGTGAACATCAGCACGCCCTGCAGGGTGAACACGGTGAGCAGGCTGATGATGCCGAAGCGCGGGCCCCAGTGCTTGCGCATGGCCCGGTAGCGGTAGTCCTCGCCCTTGCCGTGGTTGCGCCAGAACAGGTACCCGGCCAGGCGCAGGCCCCAGATGGTGGTCATGCCGACCAGCAGGTTCTGCCGAGCCGCCAACCCTTCGTCCACCTGCAGCCGCACGGCCCAGGCCACGAGCACGAAGCCCAGGCCCCACACGATGTCGACGATCGACGCGTTCTTCAGCACCAGGCTGAGCAGCCACGTGAGCAGCATGAGGAAGGCGATGACCACCGCGGCGGTGGTCAGGGCGGTGGCGACGGCGCTCATCGGATGTGCTCCTGGTGATCGGTGGTGACGGCGGACTGCTGGTGCGGCGCGGGCTCGGTGAGCAACAGGTGCACGTCGTGGTCGGCACGCACCCACTGGTCGTCGAGCCAGCGGGTGAACGCGTCGCCCGAGGGGACGTCGGCGCGGGCCACGCGCCGGGCGTGGAACCGCACCGGCACCGGCGGGCGGGCGAGGTGGCGGAGGATGCCGCCGAACGTGTCGAGGCCGTCGAAGCCGACGTGCCAGGCGATGACCACGTCGGCCGCGGCGCAACCGTCGATGAGCGCGGCCGACCCGGCGGGCCGCGGCGGCAGCAGGTGCTGCAGGCCGGCCAGGCGCTGGGCGCGCTCGGGGTCGCGTTCGCCGATCTTCTCCAGGGCGCGGGCACGCTTCTTCGGCGAGGCGCGGGTGCCCTCGGGGAAGATGATCGCGATCTGGTCGGGCTGCAGGCCGGCGCTCAGCTCCGACAGCGCAGCGAGCTCGGCCGCCGAGTCGGTGGCCTCGCGGTCGAGGAAGTGGTTGGGCAGGCGGTTGCCGACGATGTCCAGGCACGGGTCGAACAGCAGCTCGCGCTTCAGGACGTAGCGCGGGTTCATGCGCG
>CBHWEI010000276.1:0-5139 GCA_966112835.1 uncultured Acidimicrobiaceae bacterium | reverse complement strand
TCCCTGTCCACCCACCAGCCCCCGACAACTTCCCCAGCCCTTTGACAACTGAAGATTCCGGCCCACTTCTGCGGTGCGTGCGCGCCCAGCGCGCACACCTCAGTCGAGGTACTTGGGGTTGGCGACGGTGAGCTTGTCCTTCACCGTCGCCCACACCAGCTCGCGCACCTCGGGCAGCCGGTCGTCCAGCTCGCCCTCGCGGATCTTGCGGGCCAGGTCGTGCTCGTCCTCGCAGCCCAGTTGGGCAAGGCGGTCGGCGTGCACGGCAGCCTGGGCGGCGCCCACCTGCAGCTCGCGCTCCACCATGGCCAGCACGTTCACCGCCACACGGGTGTGGAACTGCAGGCGGCCGGTCGTGCCGGCCATCACGTCTCGCTCCAGCCATTCGCGAACGGCCTCCACCAACTGCTGTGCCGAGGGCATGTCGTGCGGGTTCACCAGCGTCCCTCCAGAGCCAAGAAGAGGTCGTGTTCGTTTTCGCACACGCGCCGACCGATGGCAGCCAGTTCGTGGCTGCGGGCCACACCCGACACGTGGGCGTTGGCCTGGCCGATGCACATGATCCCCCACTTCAGGGTGCCGAGCACTTCCCACCAGCGCACCACCTCCGGGTCCACGGTGGTGCCGCTCGCCGCCTCGTAGGCGGCGATCAACTGCTCGTAGGTGCCCACACCGGCCACCGGCAGCGGGCTGCCGAAGCGCCACGCCTTCACGCACAGCCAGCCGAGGTCCTCCATCGGGTCACCCACGTGAGCGAGCTCCCAGTCCAGCACGGCGCGCAGGCCATCCTCGCCCACCATCACGTTGCCCAGGCGGAAGTCGCCGTGCACCAGCGTGGGCGGGCACGGCGGCGGCGCATGGTCCTCGAGCCACTTGAACGCCAGCTCGAACGCCGGGTGCGGCTCGCCCGACAGGTCGAGCACCTGCCGGTACATGCGCACCTGGTCCTGCGCCGCCAGACCCGGCACGGTGGCGGGGTCGATGGCATGCAACTGGGCCAGCGCCCGGCCGAAGTGCTCGGGCAGCACGGTGCGGGCATGGGCGAACTGCTCGTCGCGCAGGATCTTGCGGGCGATGGTCTCGCCCTCCACCGCGGTGAGCACCATGAACGCCGAACCGACGGCCGACGGGTCGGTCGACGACGCCACCAACTCGGGCACCGGCACCGAGGCAGCGAAGGCGGCTCGCAGCACGTTGGCCTCGATGCCCATGTCGCGCACGTCGCCACCCCGCTGCCGCTGCAGGATGAGCGGCCGGCCGTCGGCGACGAAGCGGAACGTCTCACGCGACGCGCCACCCGACAGGCGGGCGACCTCGGTCACCTCGTTCGCCCCCACCACCTCGGCCAGGGATGCAGCCAGTTCGTCCATCACGCCACGAGCCTTGCCGATGGCGCGGCGCTCGCCCGAACCGTGCCTCAGCAGTGGGCGCGCACGGTGGGGTACGGGTTCACGGCCGACCCGCCACCGGGGTGCACTTCGAAGTGCAGGTGCGGCACGCTGAAACGAGCGTTGCCGGTCTGCCCCATGTACCCGATCACGTCGCCGGCGTTCACCTTGCCGAGCTTCTCGTAGTGGTCCATGTGGGCGTAGTAGTACTTGTTGCCGTCCTCGCCGGTCAGCCAGATGGTGATACCGCCCAGCGTGTTGCTCTTCGGCTGGGCGAACCCGTCGACCACCGCATACAGCGGGGTGCCGATGGGACCGATCATGTCGACACCCTCGTGCCGGCGACCGCCGCTGCGCGGCGCACCCCAGGTGTCGACGAACGCCACCGCTGCAGTACCCGTCGGGCACACGAAGCCGGGGCCGCCGTAGTCGTTGCCACCGGCACCGCCGGGACGACCACCTGCGCCACCGCCGCCGGTCTGGCCACCGCTGCCGATGGCCAGGGGCACCGTCGTCTGCGGCGCGCCGATGTTGCCACCGCCGCCTTCGCCGAGCACCGGGTCGCCACCAATCTCCGAGAACGTGGTCTCGGGAGCCTTGGCAGCCTCGGCCTGGGCCTGGGCGGCACGGCGGGATTCTTCGGCCGCGAGCGCGCTGCGGACGGCCTCGTCCTTCAGCCGCTGGGCCTCCACCTTCTTCAGGGCTTCGATCTCGGCCGTGGCCTTGTCGCGGAGGGTGGCGAGGGCCGCCTTCTGGTCCTCGGTCTCCTTCTGCTTGTCCTTCAGCGCCGCGGCCTTGCCGTCGAGCTCGAGCTGCAGCGATTCGAAGTTGTCGAGGTCCTCGTCGGACGTGTCGTTGATGACGGCCGAGAGCGCGGCCACCTGCATCAGCTGCTCAGGTGTGCTGAACCCGTTGAGCAGCGGCGACGACGACGCCGACGACTTCGTGAAGCGGTTCACCGCGATCTGCTCCACACGCTCCTGCAACGAGTCCACCTGGCCCTGCAGGTCGGCCACGTCGGCCTCGAGCGCCTGGCTCTGCAGCGCGAGTTGATCGAGCTTCGACTCGGCCTCGAAGTAGGCGGTACCGGCCGCGTTGGCCCGTTCGCGGGCGTCGGCGATCTCGCGAGCGGCCTGATCCGCGGCGTCGTCGGCCCGCACCGCACCGGAGGGCGCGATGGGAATGAGCACGCACAGGGCGAGCGCAATGGGCAGGAAACGACGCATGGCTGGGGGTGAGGCTATCAATCAGTGGGTTTTCGGTGGTGGGGACAACGGGTGAACGGGTGGTGAATGCCACCGCCCTCAGCCGCTGCGCCTAGTGTCATCGGCCGAATGACCCCCGCACTGAACCTTTCCCGAGTGACCTTCGTGCGCGACGACCGCGTCATTCTTGCCCCCATCAGCTGGCGGGTGCGGGATACGGAGCGCTGGCTGGTGCTGGGGGCCAACGGGTCGGGCAAGACCACCCTGCTGCGCATCGCCTCCATGTACGAGCACCCCAGCGCCGGCACGGTGGAGGTGCTCGGCGAGCGGTTGGGCCGCACCGATGTCCGTGAGCTGCGACGACGCGTCGGCTACATGTCCGCGGCCCTCGCCGCGCAGATCCGCCCCGAGCTCCGCGCCCGCGACGTGGTGATGACAGCCCGGTACGCCGCACTCGAGCCGTGGTGGCACCGCTACACCACCGCCGACGAGGCCCAGGCCGAGGCGTGCCTGCAGCGCATGGGGGTCGGTTGGACGGCCGATCGTGTGCTCGGCACCCTGTCCAGCGGCGAGCAGCAGCGGGTGCTCCTCGCTCGCACGCTCATGAACGAGCCCGGCGTGCTGCTGCTCGACGAGCCCAGCGCCCGCCTCGACCTGGGCGGCCGCGAGCAACTGGTCACGGCCCTGTCCGAGCTGACGCTCGACCCCGCCGCTCCCCCGCTGGTGCTCGTCACCCATCACCTCGACGAGGTGCCGCCGGGCATGACCCACGTGCTCATGCTGCGCGACGGCCAGGTGGTGGCGAAGGGCGCCATCGACCGGCACCTCACCTCGGCGAACCTCAGCGAGTGCTTCGGCATGCCGTTGCAGCTCGAGCGGCGGGCCGATGGCCGGCTCAGTGCGTGGAACGCACCAGCGTGAGCAAGCGCTCACGACCGTTCGTGATCTGATCCGCCAGGGTGCGCTCCAGCACCCCACCGGTCCACAGCGCGCCGCCGTAGTGCAGGTGCATTTGCAGGGCGCTGCCGTCGGCGGTGGGTGTCACCTCGGCGCGCAGCACCCACGGCGAGTGCTGCTTGCCGTCCACCTCGTGCCGTTCGAACACGGCGACGTGGGCGGCCGGGTCGTGCACGGTGCGGCGCATGCGCAACTGCTTGCTGCGCGCGAACGGACCCAGCCGGGCACGCAGCTCGATCTGCCACTCGACGTCACCCAGCACGGCAGCCCGGTGCACCAGGTCCACCCAGTCGGGGTAGCGGGCCAGGTCGTCGACGAACGCGAACAGGTCGTCCGGCGAGCAGGGGGCCTCCAGCGAGGCGTGCACATCCACCCGTGCAGTATCGCCGATCCATTCGCGTCCCTTCACAGTTTCCTCACACCCGTCCCGCACCATGAGCCATGTCACCCCACCGGACACGGTGGCCCCCGAGAGAAGGACAACACCATGAACATCAGCAAGAAGCTCGCCGCCGCCGTCACCGGAACCGTCGTCGCCGCCGCCATCGGCCTCGGCTCGATGGCCTCGGCCGCCGCCCCGGCAGAGGTCAGCCTGACCCCCAAGCCGGCCGTCACCCAGCAGGCCAAGTGCGACCGCGAGCCCGCCATCACGGCCCGCTACGACAAGGCGCACGCCAACCTCACCAAGCGCATCACCAACCTCCAGGCCCGTCACGACAAGGCGGTCGCCGCCGGTCACGACAAGGTGGCCAAGCGCCTCGAGCGGGTCATCGAGCGGGTCCAGAAGCTCGACACCCGCATCACCACCAAGTACAACCGCTACGAGACCTGGGTCCAGGCGAACTGCAACGCCTGACCCGCCCGAACCCCCCGATGCAGCCGGCGCCCCCACGGGGGCGCCGGTTCGCGTGTCAGCCGCGTTCGGGTCGTTCGCGCCGGCCGAAGGCACGGGCGAGGAGGGGGCTCTCGGCGGTGAGCAGGCCGTCGAGGTCGTCGTTCTGGTCGAACACCGGCTTCCAGTGGGTCGCCGGGTCGCGCTTGCCCATGGGCACCTCCGGTGCGGGCAGCGACCCGGTGTCGTCCTCGGGTGGCACCACACCGAGATCGAGCTGACCGGTCTCGTCGCGACCGCTCGAACGCTGCCGCTTCTGCTTCACCTTCGCGGGCGCCGGTGCTTCGCGCGGCTTGAACAACCGAGGCACCGCCTCGCGGCGATCGTCGAGCACCCAGCCGAGCGGCACCACCATGGCGTCGGCGTGGCGGCGGCACAGCACACCGGCCCGGTAGCCGAGCGAGTCGTCGAACGGTTCGATCCACACGGTGAGGTGATCGGCGTCGATGCCGTAGATCACCTCCGCGGGTTGCGAACACCCCGGACGTTCGCAGAGTCGAGCCATGTGTCGAAAACTAGTGGGCGCAAGGGTCCTGACGATGGACGCTCCGCGCGAATCCTGCTCGATGCCCCGAGAACGAGAAAGCCCCCGGCCAGCAGAACTGACCAGGGGCTTCGTGGTGGGCGATACAAGGCTCGAACTTGTGACCTCTACGGTGTGAACGTAGCGCTCTAGCCGACTGAGCTAATCGCCCTC
>CBHWEI010000275.1:0-5183 GCA_966112835.1 uncultured Acidimicrobiaceae bacterium | reverse complement strand
CGTCGAACACGTCCAAGCCGCCACCGTTCAACGACGGCGTCGCCGGCGCGGTGGGTTCGAACCAGGCTTCGTCCACACCGTCGACCGGGAAGCGATCGCCCCAGCAGAAGAACCCGCGATCGCTGGTGGCCACGCACACGCCGTCGCCCGAAGCCTCCAGCCGGGTGACGGTGCGGGTGGACAGCGCGCCCTCCACGCGGCCCGGCGTCGACAGGAACGCGTCACCCGAGCCCAGGCCCAGCTGGCCGAAGTCGTTCAACCCCCAGCAACCGACTGCCCCGTCCGAGGTGAGCAGGCACTGGTGCCCGAAGCCCATCGCCACGTCGGCCACGGTCGCCGCGGCGAAGCCGCCCAGCGGCACCACGGTGGGGTCGGCGATCCACGTGTCGGCCGACGAGTCGTTCAGGTGGTTCGTGTTGTCGCCCCAGCAGGCCAACACGTTCGCCGAATTCCACGCGCACATCGACGTGTCGCCGGCCTCGATGCCCAACAGGCCCGAGCCGGCGAGCGGCCCCAACGCCACGGCGGTGGGGGTCGGCTGCACCGAGGTGGCGTCGCCGTTCTTGCCCCAGCAGACGATTGCCGGCTGGTCGGTGACGGCGCACGCCAGGAACCAACCGACGGCGACGTCGACCACGTTCTGCGCCGCCAGGGCGCCACCGTTGATGAGCACCGGGTCGACCGCCGTGTCGGTGCCGTCGCCCAGACCGTTCACCGACGCCGACGAGCCCCAGCAGTACAGCTCGTGCAGCGACGTCACCGCGCACACGTAGCCACCGGAGGCCGAGATGTGAACGACGTTCTTGCCGGTCAGGCCACCACCCACGGCGGCAGTCCCGGTCTGCGTGTGGCACGCCACCTTGCCGGTGATCATCAGGAAGCACTGCATGGGGAAGATGCCCGCCACGTCGCTGACCACATCGCCGGCCAGCGCCGCCCGGTCGAGCGCGGTGAACGTGCTCGATTCCTCGATGCAGTTCGAACCCGGATCGCTGGTGATGCCGCCGTCGCCGGTGGCGAACACGCGGAATGCGTACTTGGTGCCGTTCGTCCCCACGAACGTGAGACCGGTGGCGGTGGGTGTGCCGTCTGCAGGCAGCCATGGACCCGCTGCGTTCACCTGGTACTCCACGGTGTGGCCGGTGACGATCGGGTCGGTGGGCGCGTCCCACGACAGCGTCACCGTGCCGTTGCCCGACACGGCACACACGTTGGTCGGCGGCGGCACGAAGGCGCCCGCCGACACCACGGCCGGCGCCATGGCCGAAAACACCATGGTCGAAAACACCATGGCCGCAGCCATCAGCACGCGCGTCGCCTTCATCTGCGGGAGCGTAACCAGCAGACCCCCGCGCATCATCGGGCCGCGCGGCCCATTCGCAAACCGGCCCACGAACGGTCGATCACCAACGCCGCCACCACCATCATCAACGGCTCGTACGGCAACCGGTAGCGGTAGTTGCCGTAGTAGACGAACCCGTACATCACCAACAGCGTGATCAGCATCGCCGCGATTCCGACCATCAACCGTTGCCGCCACACCGCTCGGCCCAGCGCCACCACACCGACCAGCGTCAGCGCGAGCAACGAGAACCAGGCGAAGTCGGCTACCACCGAGATGTAGACGGCCCACGTGGCGCCGACGGTGGGGTACGGCTGCATGTTCAACCACTCGAACGCCCACGAGTCGCCACGGTTCAGGGCGATGATCTTCTTCGGGATCAACTCCAGTTCCGCCACCGGGTTGTGCACCGCCCACGACACGGCCTCACGCTGCAGCCCCTTCGACCAGGCGATCTCCCACTGCGCTGTGTCGCGCTGGCCGAACGAATCGCTCAGCTCGTCGCTCGGATGGTTCTGCATGCCGTTCGCGTTCGCGTTGTGGCCGGCGTACAGCGTCTCGCCGGCGTTGGTCGACAGGGGGATGAACGACCCCATCACCTGTGTGTTGCGAACGGCCCACGGCACCAACGCCAGCAGGAACACGACACCCGCGGCCGCCAGGCGCGGCACGGCCGCACGCCAACCGATCTGCCGCCACCACAGCACCGACGGCACCGCCAACCAGATGATCGCCTCGCTGCGCACCATGGCCACGAGCCCCACGTACAGGCCCAGGCCGGCCGCCCACTTCCACGTGGGCGACGCCCGCATGACCAGCATGAAGTACACGACCAGCAGCAGCGTGAACAGCGTCTCGGTCACCAGCATGTCGGTCCACAGGATGGGCCCCGGCATGACGCACAACATGGCCGCAGCGATCAGCGCCACCCGCGCGCCGAAGTGCGGCTTCACCAACAGGTACAGCAGCGGCACCGTGATGGCACCCAGCAGCGCGTTGAACACCTCGCCCACCACCGGGTGCTGACCGAACACGGTGTAGAGCGTGGCGAGCACGGCCGGCCACCCCGGTGGCCAGCGCGCCGACGGCTCGCCGAACACGTTGCCGTAGACCCCACCGTGGGCGATGTTCGACGCGACTGCGTGGTAGAAGAGCGAGTCGTTCGAGGCGAAGCCGTCACGGCTGACCGACAGCACCCACGCCAGCCGGATGGCCAGCGCCACCAGGAACATGACGAGAAGGGTGCGGCGTTCTCGTGACACGCCGCAAAGCTAACGACCGGCCACCCAGACTGCGGCGATGTCGTGCGGGCGTGCCAGGCGGACGATCTTCTCGAACATCCGGTCGTGATCGTCGATGCCGTCCCAGGCCCGCAGCGCCGAGCCCGGCGCCTGGGTGTCCACCACGATCGCGTCGAACTGCTGACCCACCTGGAACCGGCCGACGTTCAACCCCAGCACATCGGCACCGCCCGCGGTGCCCAGGTGGAAGGCCGTCACCGCATCGAGCATCGCGTCGGGCTCACCGGCGTCGACCAGCACTCGCGAGCTGTCGACCGCGATGGCGCACTGGTGCAGCAGGCCGGCCTCGGCGCCACCGGCGATGTCGGTGCCCAGGCCCAACCGCACGCCGGCCGCCATCACCCGCCGCACGGGCAGCACGGCATTGGCGAAGTAGACGTTGCTCAGCGGGCAGTGCGCCACACCGGCCGCCGCGGCACGGATGGTCGCCAGGTCGTCGTCGCCCAGATGGTTGCCGTGGGCCAGCACCGTGCCCTCACGAAGCAGGCCCATGGACTGCAGCGCGCACCTGTCTGCGCAGCCAACTCACCCAGGCCGCGCAACAGCTCGTCGGTGCACGCGGGGATGAAGCGCGGCGTCACGATCGGCTGCACCAGTGGGCTACCCAGCGCCCGGATCGCCTCCACCGAACGTCGGGAGGCAGCGACACCCTCAGCCGCGTCCGCGTCGCGGTACCAGTCGGGTGTGCCCTCGGGGTGGTCCATCGCCACCCGACCGACGAAGGCGCGCTGGCCGCTGCGCACGCACTGCTCGGCCAACGCCAACGTGGCCGGCTCGTGCACCGACGCGAAGTAGACGGCCGTGGTGGTGCCGTGCGCCAGCAGCGTGGGCACCATGTGCGCCCACACGTCGCGGGCGAACGCCTCATCGGCGTAACGGGCCTCGAGCGGGAACGTGTACTCGAACAGCCAGCGCTCCAACGGCAGGTCCAGCCCCGTGCCCAGCTGCGGCCACTGCGGGGCGTGGATGTGCAGGTCGACCAGACCGGGCAGCAACCGCTGCGACGGCGCGAGCCGATGCACCGTGCCCGCCGCAGCGAGCGCGTCGTCGGCCTCGGCCGAGCCGTGCGGATGCACGCCCGCGATGTCACCATCGGCGTCGACCGCCACGACCACTTCGGCCAACACCTCCAACGCATGTGGTGTGGGCGCGTGGTATGCCGTTCCCACCACCGCCAGGACGATGCGCTGCGAAGTCATCCCCCGACGGTAGACGCCGCGTTCAACACTGACCGGTGCGCCACGCAGTCGCCACCCAACCGCCGGGCACTCGGGTCACATCGATGGAGACGAACTGGACCCACGCCAGGAAGTGCTCGTAGCGGACCGTGTTCGCCTCGGGCCGCGCCATCAACTGGTCGGGAGGACGGATCTCGTCGAACGGCCGCCACAACGTCATCCGCGGCACCCCGCTGGACGCCGACGACTCGAGGAACGCTCGTAGTGCCTCCGGGGCGCTCGGCATGACCGGGGCACCGACGGCCGCGATGGGCTGCGCATGGACCCCGCTGCACAGCGCCACCTCCGCAGGCTGCAGCACACGCGTCACGGCCATCCGGCGACCGATGAGTGGGCCGAAGTCCTCGACCGGAGCTGCCAGCGAGCTGGACGACAGGTGGATCTGCGCCGTGGAACGCCCTCCGTCGTCGCTCGTGATCGTCAGTCGCGCCGATTGGCACTCGACCGGCATGGCATCGATCGCGGGCTGGTCGGGCACGACGATGAGGAGGGTCGCGAACGGCATCGAGTCGTACGGCGTCTGCATGTCGATACTGCGACGACCGACCCCCTCCGGCCGGGCCGCGACCCCGAAGCCGTCGGCCTCGGTCGGGCGGTGGTCGGCGAAGAGCTCGCGGTGCCCTGCGGGCCAACGCAGCTCGACCAGTGATCGCCGGGTCTCCCACTGCGTGACGACGCTGCCGTCGGACGGCTCGGCCGAGGGCTGCAGGATCGACGTGACCCCCAGACCCTCGAGACCGACCGAGAACGGCGTCGTCGCCCCGCAATCGACCGCCGCCGCCGGCGTCGCGGCCGTGCCACACGACGACACCGTCCCCGCCAGCAGCACCATCACCACGAGCGCCCGGACCGTCGCCAGCTGCACCTGTGCAGCGTGCCCGAGAACGCGGGCGCCGTCCACCTCGATCTGGGTCGAAATCATCTCGCAAACACAGAAGATCCAGCCAGAAACCACGGAGCGGTCGGGCAACGTCAAGAATGGCAAAGGGTGCTCAGGCACCAGGGGGAACGGACCGATAACTCTCGTGAGCGGTTGCACGGCATGCCGCCGCTCACCGGAGCGAGGGACGGGACGTGAAGAATCTGCGACGCAATGGCGATGCGCCCGAGGGACGGGGACGGCGCCTGGCGCGCTGGGCCTCCCTCGGACTGCTGCTGTGCGGCCTGGTCATTCCCGTCACCAGCGTCGATGCAGCCGTCACTGCGTCGCCGACCACGTCCTCCCTCGTCTCCGGCGATCCTGCGAGCTCGGGCACCGAGGCAATTGCCGACCTCGGTGACCAGCTCGACGACGTCGCCGCC
>CBHWEI010000274.1:0-5222 GCA_966112835.1 uncultured Acidimicrobiaceae bacterium | reverse complement strand
TGACGACCACCAGATCTTCGACTCGGACGCCGCCGAAGCCTTCACGATAGACGCCCGGCTCGACGGTTACGACGTCCCCGACCTGCAAAATGGCGTCGCCGACACGGCTGGCGAAGGGGTCCTCGTGGATGAGCAGGCCCACGCCGTGGCCCGTGCCGTGGGTGAACCAGTCGCCGTATCCGGCCCGTTCGATGGTGCCCCGGCACACCGCGTCGAGCTCGCGGACCGGCAGCCCGGGGGCCACTGCGGCGATCCCGGCCACCTGGGCCTCGAGCACCAGCGCGTACAGCTCGGCCTGCAACGGCGTGGGCTCGCCGATGACGAACGTGCGGGTCATGTCGCTGTGGTAGCCGTCGACCAGGGCGCCGACGTCGATGATGACCGTGTGGCCCGGCTCGATGCGCGTGTCGGTGGGCCGGTGGTGCGGCAGGGCCGCGTTGCTGGGCCCGGTGGCGACGATGGTGTCGTAGCTGGGGCCCGATGCGCCGAGCTCGCGCATGCGCAGCTCGAGCCGGTTGCGCACCTGCGCCTCGGTGAGCCCGTCGCCCAGCGTGGGGGCCACCTCGGCCAGCGCCTGGTCGGCGATGGCGCAGGCCCGCGCCATGGCGTCGATCTCGGCGTCGTCCTTCACGCGGCGCTCCACCTCGACCAGGCCGGTGAGCGGCACCAGTTCGGCCCCGATGGCGGCCCGGTACTGCTGGTGCTGCAGGTAGGTGACGTGCGCGGCCTCGAAGCCGACGCGGGCGAAGGGGACGCACCGATCGGCGATGTGCTGCAGCGTGGCGGCGCCAGAGGTTCCGACCAGCACCTCGCCGTCCACCCCGGCCGCAGCCATCTGCTGGGCGGCCTGCTGGCCGTAGCGCCCGTCGGTGACCAGCGTGAGCGAGTCGGGGGCGATGACCAGCCACCCGTTCGACCCGGTGAACCCGGTGAGCCAACGGATGTTGGTGAGATCGCTGACGAGCAGTGCGTCGGCGCCGTCGAGACGCTCGCGGACCCGCTGGACGCGGCCGGCGGCGCTCATGCGGCGGCCAGCTTGCGGGCCACGGCCTCGACCGCGAGCTCGTACCCGTGCATGCCCAGCCCCATGATGGAGCCGGTGGCGACGGGGGCCACGACGCTGGTGTGGCGCCACGGCTCGCGGGCGTTCGGGTTGGAGATGTGCACCTCGATGATGGGGCCGGCGAAGGCTGCCAGTGCGTCGTGCAACGACCAGGCGTAGTGGGTGAACGCCCCCGGGTTGATGATGATGGCGGCAGCCGTGGTGCGGGCCTCGTGGATGGCGTCGACCAGCGCACCCTCGTGGTTGCTCTGGAACGCGCGGACCGCGTGACCGTGCCGTTCGGCGGCCTCGGCCACGGCGGCCTCGTAGTCGGCCAGCGTCGCCGTGCCGTACACGTGCGGCTCGCGTTGGCCGAGCAAGTTCAGGTTGGGTCCGTGGAGAAGGGCGATGGTGGCCACGGGCCTATCGTGCCACGTACGCCGCCCAGGTCGGCCGATCAATGCAGTACACGACGTGGCGTTGCTCGTCCCAGCCAGGCGTCATCGGGTGGTCGAACTCGCGGGCCGGGTCCACCCGCATGCCGATCTTCTGCATGACCCGCTGCGACTTCAGGTTCTTCGTGGTGGTGAAGCTGACGACCTCGTCGTCAGGCAGTTCGACGTGCGCGAACGCGTGCGCCAGCACAGCCGTGGCGGCCTCGGGAGCGAACCCGTGGCCCCAGTGCGCGGCGGCCAGCCGCCAGCCGATCTCGATGCACGGGGTGAGCCCGTCGACGTGCCAGGTGGGGGCGGACAGGCCGACGAAGCCGATGAACTGGTGGGTGTCGAGCCGCTCGGCCGCCCACAGGCCCCAGCCGCGCTCCTCCAGCACATCGCTCATCCGGCCGACCATCGCATCGCTCTGCTCACCCGTGAGGATGGACGGGAAGTGGGCCATGACCACCGGATCGCGGTTCAGCGCGGCGTAGGGCAGCTTGTCGGACTCGCGCCAGCCGCGCAGCAGGACTCGCTCGGTGCGCAGCTCGACCGCCATGCACGAAACCTAGGCGCGCATGTCGCCCAGCGCCGCAAGCGCAGTGCCCACGTCGACACCGGGCACGACCTCGACCCCGTGGGGCCCGTCGAGCACGAAGGTGAGCCCATCACCGAGCGCCTTCTTGTCGAGGCCCATGAGGCCGACGAGCTGTTCGGCGGCGAGGCCCGACGGCAGCGCGGTGTCGAGCTCGTACGAGCCGCCGACCACGTCGTAGTGCTGCTGCACGCGGGCGTCGTCGATGCGGCCCAGCCGACGCGCGAGGTGCGCCGCGTAGACCAGCCCGATGCCCACGGCCTCGCCGTGCGCCAACGAGTGGTCGGTGGCGATCTCGAGCGCGTGCGCCAGCGTGTGGCCGTAGTTGAGCAGCGCCCGTCGACCGCCCTCGCGCTCGTCGGACGACACCACGTCGGCCTTGATCTGCACGCAGCGGGCGACACGCTCGGGCTCGTCCATGGCCAGCAGGTCGTCGCCGGTGAGGAAGTGGTATTTGGCCATCTCTCCCCTGCCGCAGCGCAACTCGCGGGGCGGCAGCGTGGAGAGCGCGTCGAGGTCGCACACCACCCCGGCCGGCTGCCAGTAGGCGCCCACCAGGTTCTTGCCGCCCACGCCGTCCTTCGACTCGAGGTTCACGCCGGTCTTGCCGCCGATGGCCGCGTCGACCATGCCCACGAGCGTGGTGCTGACGTGCACCACGGGGATGCCCCGGTGCCACGACGCCGCGGCGAAACCGGCCACGTCGGTGACCATGCCGCCACCGAGGCCGACCACCGCGTCGTGCCGGGTGAGGCCCATGCGGGCGAAGCCGCGGCACAGCTGCTCGATGGTGGCGAGCGTCTTGTGCTCCTCCCCGTCGCCGATCTCGAAGCGCTCGAACGGCACACCCGGGTCGATGTCGAGCGGGATGCCGGCCTGGGTGACCACCGCAACCCGGCGGGCGGTGCTGGGCACCAGCGCCGGCAGCTCGGAGCGCACGCCGTGCCCGACCAGGACGTCGTAGCTGCGGTCGCCCAGCGGCACGCGGACGGTGATCATCGGAGCACCGCCTCGACCACGTCGCCCATGGACCGCTGGTCGACCAGCACGATGGCGTCGGCGACCTCTCGGTACAGGGGCTCACGAGTGGTGAACATGCGTTGCAACGTACCGGCTGGGTCGTCGTCGAGCAGCGGACGGTGCGCCCCGCTCTTCACCCGGTCGACCAGCGTGGACGGCTGGGCGCACAGCCACACCACGCGAGCGCTCGACGACACGAGCAGCTCGCGGTTCTCGGCGCTGAGCACCACGCCGCCGGCCGCGGCGATGATGCTGGGCGTGGTGGCGGCCAGCGCCTCGCGCAGCACCTCGGTCTCGAGCGCACGGAAGGCGGGCTCGCCGTCGGCGGCGAAGATCTCGCGCACGGTGCGGCCGGTGCGCGCTTCGATCATTGCGTCACTGTCGAGGACGGGCCGGCCGAGGCGATCGGACAGGACCCGGGCGACGGTGCTCTTGCCGACGCCCATCATGCCCACGAGCACCAGGTGCTGTGCGGGGTCGATCATGGGTCAGGGCAGGGTCTCGCGGAACGACTGGGCGTTGCGCACGAACTCGGCGACGCTGTCGCCGCCGAACTTGCGCTGGGCCTCGGCGGCCAGCACCAGGGCGACCATGGTCTCGGCGACGACACCCATGGCCGGAACGGCCGTGACGTCGGTGCGCTCCTTGAAGCTGACCGTCTGCTCCTTGGTGACGACGTCGACCGTCTTCAGCGTGGGCCGGTTGAGCGTGGCCAACGGCTTCATTGCCGCACGCACCACGAGCAGCTCGCCGGTGGTGATACCACCCTCGGTGCCGCCCGCCAGCGCGCTGTCGCGGCGGTAGTCGTTGAGCTGCGGCACCCACGAGATGGCATCGTGCGCCACACTGCCGCGGCGGCCGGCCACGTCGAACGCATCGCCGATCTCGACACCCTTCACGGCCTGGATGCTCATGATGGCCTGAGCGAGTGCGGCGTCGATCTTGCGGTCCCAGTGCACGTGGCTGCCGAGCCCCACCGGCACGCCGTAGGCCAGCACCTCGGCCACGCCACCCAGCGAGTCGCCGTCCTTCGCGCACGCCTTGATCTCTTCGATCATCGCGTCGGCGGCCACGGGGTCGAAGCAGCGCACCTCGGAGGTGTCGACGGCCTCGAGGTCGGCCGGCGTGGGGCGCACGCCATTGCTGCGGACCGGGCCCATCTGGGTGATGTGCGAGATGACCGACACGCCGAGGTGCGAGAGCAACTTCTTGGCGAGCGCACCGGCGGCCACGCGGGCGGCGGTCTCGCGGGCGCTGGCCCGCTCGAGCACGTCGCGGGCGTCGGTGAAGCCGTACTTCTGCATGCCGACCAGGTCGGCATGGCCCGGCCGCACCTGCGTGAGCGGGTCCTTCGTGGTACCCGGCGCCGGCGACATCTCCTCGTGCCACTTGTCGCTGCGGAACCACTCGCTGTTCTTGATCTCGATGGCGACCGGCGAGCCGAGGGTGCGACCGTGGCGCACGCCACCGACCAGCGTCAGCTCGTCCTGCTCGAAGCGCTGTCGCGGGCCGCGGCCGTAGCCCAGGCGACGGCGGGCCATCTCGGCCTGGATCTCGTCGACCGTGATCTCGAGGCCGGCAGGGAGGCCCTCGACGATGACGACGAGGGCCTGGCCGTGGGATTCGCCGGCGGTGAGGTAACGCAGCATTCGGGCAAGGCTACTGGCGACGTGCGGCGAGTTCCCGTTCTGCCGCCGCGGTCATGATGGCGATGTCGGGCAGCGTCCCGTGCCACCACTGCTGCTGCAGGGCCGCCTGGTGCACGAGCATGCCCAGCCCGTCGACCGTGGTGGCGCCGGCGGCGCGGGCGGCGCGGAGCAGCGCCGTGTCGCGGGGGTGGTACACGATGTCGGCCACCACCTGGCCGCCGTGCAGCAGGGCCGGGTCGCACGGCAGGTCGTCGCTGCCCATGCCCACCGACGTGGCGTTCACCACGATGTGGGCCTCGCGGACGTCGTCGGACGTGCCGACCACGCCCACGCTGCCGGCGAGCGCCGCGGTGGTCTCGGTCGTGGCGGCCGTGCGGTTCACCACGGCCACGCGGCCCGCGCCGGCACGGCCGAGCGCGTCGGCGATGGCCCGTGCGGCGCCGCCGGCACCGAGCAGGCACACCGAGCGGTCGACGACCGAC
>CBHWEI010000273.1:0-5247 GCA_966112835.1 uncultured Acidimicrobiaceae bacterium | reverse complement strand
GTGCGGCCGTCGGTCTCGTCCCAGTGACGGGTCTCCTGGCGCACCTTGTCGCCGCTCTCCAGCAGGTCGATCTGGCGGCGTGCCTCGTACTCGATGGCCCGACCGAGCGACCGGATGCTGTTCACGTTCTTGATCTCGCAGCGCGTGCCCAGCGGCTCGCCGGGCTTGCGCACGCTGACGTTCGCGTCGACGCGCAGCGAGCCCTCTTCCATCTTCGCGTCGCTCGCGCCGATGGCCACCAGGATGGCGCGCAGCTCGTTCACGTACAGCCGCGCCTCTTCCGAGCTGCGGATGTCGGGCCGGCCGACGATCTCGACCAGCGGCACACCGGCACGGTTCAGGTCGAGCAGCGAATGCTCGGCGCCGTGCACGCGGCCACCGGTGCCACCCACGTGGGTGCTCTTGCCGGCGTCCTCCTCCATGTGGGCGCGCTCGATGCCGATGCGGCGCCCGCCCGGCAGGTCGAGGTGGCCGTCGATGTTCAGCGGCTGGTCGTACTGGCTCACCTGATACGCCTTGGGCATGTCGGGGTAGAAGTAGTTCTTGCGGTGGAACGTGCACGGCTGGATGGTGCAGTTCAACGCCAGGCCGATGCGCATGGCCAGCTCGACGGCCTTCTCGTTCAACACCGGCAGTGCGCCGGGCAGGCCGAGCGTGACGGGGTCGATGTTCGTGTTCGGCTCGTCGCCGAACCGGTTGGGGCTGGCCGAGAACATCTTCGTCTCGGTGGCGAGCTCGACGTGGACCTCCAGGCCCACCACCAGCTCCCAGTCGCCCGGCAGTCCGTCGTAGGCGCTCATGCCGCACTCCCGTTCGTGACGCTGCGTTCCAGGGCGGCAGCCACCCGGAACATGGTCGGCTCCTGCAGGGTGCCGGCCAGCACCTGCACGCCGACGGGCAGGCCGAACTGGCCGGTGCCGTACGGCACGCTCATGCCCGGATGCCCCGCCAGGTTGGTGGGGATGGTGTACGTGTCGCACAGGTACATGGCCAGCGGGTTGTCGCCCTTGCTCCCGAACTCGAACGCGACACTGGGCGACGTGGGCGTCAGCAGCACGTCGGCCGACTGGTAGGCCCTTTCGAAGTCGTCGTGGATGAGACGCCGCACCTTCAACGCCTTGCCGTAGTAGGCGTCGTAGTAGCCGGCGCTGAGCGCGTAGGTGCCCAGCATGATGCGGCGCTTCACCTCGTCGCCGAAGCCGGCCTCACGGGTGGCGCCGTACATGGCGTTCGTGTCGGCGGCGTCGACGCGCAGGCCGTAGCGCACGCCGTCGTAGCGGGCCAGGTTGCTGCTGGCCTCGGCCGGGGCGATGAGGTAGTACGCGGTGAGGCCGTACCCGAACGCGGGCACCTGCACGTCCACCACGGTGGCGCCCGCTGCCTTCAACGCGTCGAACGCGGCCTCGAGCCGCTCTTGCACGTCGGGGTCGGCGCCTTCGGGCAGGTCGGTGATGCGGCCGACGCGCAGCCCCTCCACACCCTCGTCGAGTGCGGCGACGAGCGACGGGTGCTGCTGGGGGATGCTCGTGCTGTCGTACGGGTCGTGCCCGCCGATGACGTCGAGCACCAGCGCGGCGTCGGCCACCGAGGTGGTGAACGGGCCGATCTGGTCCAGGCTGCTGGCGAACGCCACCAGGCCGTAGCGGCTGACGTAGCCGTAGGTGGGCTTCACGCCCACCACGCCACACAGCGCCGCCGGCTGACGGATGGAGCCGCCGGTGTCGCTGCCCAGGGCGAAGTCGCTGAAGCCGGCGGCCACCGAGGCGGCGCTGCCGCCGCTGCTGCCACCGGGCACGCGGCTGGTGTCGAGCGGGTTGCGCGTCGGGCCGAACGCCGAGTTCTCGGTGCTGCTGCCCATGGCGAACTCGTCGAGGTTGGTCTTGCCGATGGCGACCGCGCCCGACGCCTTCAGCGTGGCGACGACGGTGCCGTCGTACGGCGGCTTCCAGCCCTCGAGGATCTTCGACGAGCACGTGGTGGGCACACCACGCGTGCACATGTTGTCCTTCAGCGCGACCGTCACGCCGGCCAGCGGGCCGGGGTCGTCGCCGCGGGCCACGGCCTCGTCGACCGCGGCGGCCGCGGCACGGGCCTGGTCGGCCATCACGTGGTTGAACGCGTGGATGTCGGCTTCGCGGGCGGCGATGGTGGCCAGCCGCTGCTCGGTGAGGTCGGCGGCCTTCACGGCGCCCGACTTCACCGACGCGACGATGTCGGCGATGCCCATCAGAGGTCCATCCCGATGATCGGCGGCACACGGAAGCGGCCGTCCTCGGCCGCAGGGGCAGCGGCGAGCACTTCCTCACGGTCCAGGCAGGGCTGCACCACGTCGGGTCGCAGGACGTTCACCAGCGGATAGGGCTGGGTCATCGGTTCGACGGTGGCGAGGTCGAGCGCGTCGATGTCAGCGAAGTGTTCGAGCATGCCGTCGAGTTGGACGGTCATGCGGTCGAGCTCTTCTGCGGTGACGTCGAGTCGCGCCAGCTTCGCCACCTTGGCTACAGCGGCTGCAGTGATGCGGTCGGACACGCCCAGCATCCTACGGCGGGGCCCCCTCGCGACGCCCCAAATTCAGGAGGAGGTGACCTGCGTGAGGTGCAGGAGGATGCCCGACTCGGGGTGCTGGCGGGGCAACTGCACGCCGTGGTTCGCCAGCTGCGCACCGGTGAGGACGATGCCGCTCGACGCCCAGACCACGTTCGAGCCGGGCACCGGCACCTGCTCGACCCGGTAGCGCGCGTCGGCCGGCAGGCCCTGCACCCGCACCGGCGGGGGCAGCAGGCTCATGCCCGTGGTGAGCTGCACGTGGGCGACCAGCGCCTCGCGGCGATCGGGCGAGAACACCCCGTACGCGTGCGACGCCGGGGTCTGGCCGTTCAGGACCGGGTCGAACCGAACGGTGTCGCCACCGTGGACGAGCGGTCGGAAGCGCTGGTGCAGTTGCACCGCGGCGGCCAACTGGTCGCGCTCGCCCGGCGTGAGGTCGAGCACGTTCCACTCGATGCCCAGGTGGCCGAACAGCGCGGTGAGGGCACGGAACGACAGGGAGTGCACGCGGCCGGTGGTGTGCGAACGGGTCGGCCCGATGTGCGCGCCCATGAGCTCGTTGGGGATGAGCATCGACGCGCCCCACTGGATGGTCTGGCGTTCGAGCGCATCGTTGCAGTCGCTGGTCCACACGCGTTCGGTGCGCTGCAGGATCTCGAGGTCGATGCGCGCGCCACCGCTGGAGCAGCTCTCGATCTCGACACCCGGGTGACGAGCGCGCAACTCGTCGAGCAGTCGGTACAACGCGAGCGTCTGGTGGCGGGTGCCGGCCTTGTCGTCGCCACCGCTGCCCTGCACGTGGTTGCGGTTCATGTCCCACTTCACGTACTGGATGTCGTGGTCACGCAGCAGCGCGTCGAGTTGCCCGAACACGTGCTGGAACGCGGCCTCGTTGCCCAGGTCGAGCACCAGTTGGTGGCGGGCGAGCACCGGCTCGTAGCCCGTGGTCGTGAGCGCCCAGTCGGGGTGCTCACGGAACAGGTCGCTGTCGGGGTTCACCATCTCGGGTTCCACCCAGATGCCGAACTCCATGCCCAACCCGCGCACGTGCTCGATGAGGGGCGCCAGCCCGTTGGGGTACACCTCGGGCGACACCCACCAGTCGCCCAGGCCGCTGGTGTCGTCGCGGCGCGAGCCGAACCAGCCGTCGTCGAGCACGAACCGCTCGACGCCCAGCGCCGCGGCTTCGGTGGCGAGGGCCCGCAACGTGGCGTCGTCGTGGCGGAAGTAGACCGCCTCCCACGTGTTCAGCAGCACCGGACGCGGGCGGGTGGGGGCTGCCGGCGAGCGACGGATCCAGCGGTGGAACCCCCACGATGCGGGTGTGACGCCCTGGCCGTACACACCGAGCACCGTGGGGGCGATGTACGACTCGCCGGGCTCCAGGCACAGCTCGCCGGGGTGGATGAGCTCGCCGCCCTGCACGTACCGGCGCCCGTCGGGCATGGCCTCGCAGTGCAGCGAATGGTTGCCGCTCCAGGCCACGTGCACGCCCCACACGTCGCCGTGCCACTCGCCGAAGCCCGGCGAACCGGCGTAGACGAGCGGCGGGTGTTCGTGGCTGGTGCGGCCGGCGCGGTTCTCGGCGAGGAACACCCCACTGCCCCAGTCGCGGCGCACCGGGTGGAACTCGCGGGTCCAACGGCCGTCGAACGTGAGCAGTTCGCTGGCGTGCGCCGGCAGCGGCAGCGTGGGGTGCAGTGCGTCGAGCAGGTAGCGCGTGTCGCCGTCGTTCACCAGCGTGCAGTCGAGGGCCAGCGCGTCGGCCAACGTGAGCGTGCTGACCAGGCGCAGCTGGGCGATCTGGTCGACGGCCTCGACGCGCACGCCGTGGTCGACCGGCGTGACCGACACCGTGGTGAACCGCGGCGCCCATTGACGACCGCCGCGGCGGTGCCCCTGCAGGCCGGGGCGACCCTGGAAGCCGGACCCGTGCTCGGGCAGCACGCTGATGGGCGCGACCACGTCGAGCGAGCCCTGCTGCACCGGACGGAACAGCGCCGGTGCGAGCGAGTCGAGGTCGACCTCGCCCAGTGGGGCGCCCCAGTACACGATGGTGGGCGCGCCCGTGGACTCGTCGATCACGGCGTCGGCGTCGGTGCCGCGCAGATGGATCATGTGCAACTACCCCTTGTTCGCGCCCAGCGTCAGGCCGCTGATGAACTGCTTCTGCAGTGCAAGGTAAACGACCAGCGTGGGGATGGCCACGATCATGGACGCGGCCGCGATGAGGTTGTCGTTGCTGAAGAACTGACCGCCGAGGTTGGCGATGGACGACGTGATGGGCCGCTGATCGCCCTGGTTCACCAGCACCACGGCCCAGAAGAAGTCGTTGTACAGCCAGGTGAACTCGAGCGTGGCGAGTGCGGCGAGCACCGGCCGGCACAGCGGCATGATGATCTGGAAGAACTGGCGCGAGGTGCTCGCCCCGTCGACCAGCGCGGCCTCACCGAGCTCCTTCGGGATGGTCTTCATGTAGTTCGACAGCACGAACGTGCAGAAGCCCGTCTGGAACGCGACGTGCACGATGATGACCGAGATCTTCGTGCCGAGCAGCGAGCCGGTGTTGGTGTCGCTGAGGAAGTCGGGCCAGGGCATGGCCTTGAACATCTGGAACAGCGGCTGGAACAGGGTCTGCGGTGGCAGCAGGTTGCCGGCCGTGAACAGCAGCAGCAGGGCGATGTTGAACCGCCAGCTGTA
>CBHWEI010000272.1:0-5314 GCA_966112835.1 uncultured Acidimicrobiaceae bacterium | reverse complement strand
GAACAGCATGGCCTTGGCGGCGAAGTAGCGCTCGACCGTGCCGTGCAGGTCCAGGTGGTCGCGTCCCAGGTTGGTGAACACGGCCACGTCGAAGTGGCAACCGGCGACGCGGTGCAATGCCAGCGCGTGCGACGACACCTCCATCGCGACCGCGCGCTTGCCCTCGGCCACGAACGCGGCCAGTTGTGCCTGCAGATCGGGCGACTCGGGGGTGGTGTGCTTGCCGGTGAGGGTGCCGATGACGCCTGTCGGCATGCCGGCCGCCTCGAGCACACCGGCCATCAGGCTGGCCGTGGTGGTCTTGCCGTTGGTGCCGGTGATCCCCACCATGGTGAGTGACCGCGACGGGTGACCGTGGAAGGCGGCAGCGAGGTGCCCCATGGCGACGCGGGAGTCGGGCACCTTCACCTGGGCGACCGGCAGGTCGAGCCAACGCTCGACGAGCAGCGCCACCGCGCCTGCGGCGACCGCGCCAGCGGCATGGTCGTGCCCGTCGGTGGTGCCGCCGGGCACGCAGCAGAACAGCGAGCCGACCGTGACGCGACGCGAATCGTGGGTGACGCCGGTGACGACGGTCGCGGCGTCGCCGCGCACGTCACCCGAGGGCACCTCGGAGAGGAGTTCGCCGAGCTGAGGGTGGCGCACGGTCACCCCTTCGAACTGCAGCCGGTGTCGCCGGGGCTGGGGGTGATGGTGAGCTCGTGGATGGCGGCCGTGGCCACCGTCGCGAAGAGCGGTGCGGCGGCGGTGCCACCGAAGCGGTCGCCCGAGGTGGGGTCGGGCTCGTCGATGGAGACCAGGATGGTGACCCGCGGGTTGTCGGCCGGGAAGAAGCCGGCGAACGAGGCCCGATACTTGCGGTTGTTCTTGTCGCCGTAGCCGCCGCCGTCGACCGTCTTGTAGGCGGTGCCGGTCTTGCCGGCCACGGAGATGCCCGGGATCTGGGCGTCCTTGCCGGTGCCGTCGCACACGACGCCCTTCATCATCGACGTCATGACGGCGGCCGACGAGGGCGAGATGACTTCGTGGGTGGCCGACGCGGCGGTCTCGTGCACGGTGCCGTCGGCGCCGATGGTGCCCTTCAACAGTTTCGGCGCGACGTACATGCCGTCGTTGGCGACGGCGTTGATGGCCGCGGCGAACTGCACCGCCGACGCCTGGTAGTGGTAGCCGTAGGTGACGGTGACCTTCTCGGTGCCCTGCCACTTGTCGGCCGAGTCGATGATGCCCTTGGTCTCGCCCGGGAAGTCGAGCGCGGTCTTGTGGCCGAAGCCGAACTTGTCGAGGTAGTTCGACAGCGTGGTGGGCCAGTTCTTGCCCATCGACTTGGCGAGCGTGTACGTGCCCAGGTTCGACGAGTGCACCAGGATGTCGCGCATCGACATGGGGATCTCTTCGTGCGGCTCGGCGTCGCGGATGGTGTGCTCCCACTGCGTGCCCTGGTCGAACGTGAGCTTGCCGGGAACGCTGACCACGGTGTCGGGGCCGGCGGTACCCGTGTCGACCACGGCCGACAGACTGAACACCTTGGCCACCGAGCCGGGCTCGAACGGCTCGACCACGGCCAGGTTGGCCGACGTGACGCGCACCTTCTGGTCGTCGCCGCGCTCGACGTTGGCGACGGCGTAGATGTCGCCCGTGACGGTGTCCATGACCACCACGGTGCCACCTTTGCCCTTCACATCCTCGACGCGCTGGACCAAGGCCTGCTCCACCTGGAACTGCAGCGAGCGGTCGATGGTGAGGATGAGGTCCTGCCCGGGGACGGGCTGCACGGTGGTGGCGCCGGAGCCGGGGATGGAGCGACCCTTGTTGTCGTGCTCGCGCACCCGCTCGCCGTCCTTGCCGGCGAGCATCTCGTTGTACTGCATCTCCAGGCCGGCCGTGCCCTGTCCGTCGATGTCGGTGCGGCCGAGCAGGCTGCGGCCCACCTCGCCGCTCGGCATGGTGCGCTTGTCCTCGCGCAGCGTGTCGATGCCGGCCAGGTTCAAGGCCATCACGGCCGAGGCCGTGTCGTCGTCGATCTGACGGGCAACGTAGACGAAGCTCTTGTCCTTGGCCTCGAACGCGGCGAGCAGCTTCTGCTGCCGGTCGGCGGGCAGGCCGAGCATGGAGGCCAGCACATCGACCGTGGCCTGCGGGTCGGTGACCAGCTTGGGGTTGGCGATGACGGTGCTCGACGGGACGCTGAGCACCAGCTCGCCGCCGTCGCGGGCGAAGATGGTGCCGCGCTGGGCATGCAGGATGCTCTCGGTGACGCGCTGGGCGCGGCCCGCCTGCACCAGCTGGTCGCCGCCGACGGTCTGCAGGTAGACGACGCGGGCCACGACGGCACCGAACAGCACCGCGCTGGCGACGAACACGAACACCAGGCGCTTGCGCATGTCGCCGGCGCGGAACGTGAGCCGGATGGTGGACGATCGGGCCGGCGCGCGCTTGGCGCGCAGGTCGCGGTGGTCGCGGAGCGCGGGCTTCGGAGCCGGCTTGCGAACCGGCTTCTGGGCCGGCCGGCGGGCGGCTGGCGCGGTCGTCGGTGACGTGCGTGTGGCGGGGGTGGTGCGGCGGCCGGTGACCGGCGGCGCGGGGCGTACACCGGGGCGGCTGGGCTGCGGCGCACGCTTGGCGCGCGCCGGAGCCGGCGCGACCTTGCCGTGCGTGCGGGTACGTCGGTTGTCGCTCACGGCACTCCCCCGGCCTGGGCCTTCACCTGGGCGTAGTCGGCGAACTCCTGCTCGATCGAGCTCACCTGGTCGTGGCTCTGGGCCACGCCGGTGCGCTGCACGTCGGCCACGACGGTGGGGTCGAGCGTGCCGAACTGGGTCTGCGTCGCGGGCACCATGCCCAGCGCAGCGGCCTCCTGGGCCAGCCGACCGGGTGAGCGCAGCTCGGCGCGTTCGCGGCGCAGCACGTCGTACTGCTCGTGGGCGGTGCGGATGCGGCGGTCGAGCGTGTCGAGCTCGAGCTGGCGACGGGCGATCTGCGTCTGGAAGGCGGCCGCGCCGATCATGAGCGCGAACACCAGCACCGAGCCGGCAGCGATCCAGCGGGCGGTGCGGCGCTGCGGCGCCACCACGGTGAGCTGCGGGCGGACCGGCGCGACCGATGCCGTGGACTTGACCATGGCCCGTTCCGTGGCGCCACCGCGCACGCGACTGCGAACGGCGGATGCTCGTTCGGTGCGTTCTGCTCGGGCTGCCATGGCCATGTCGGGGGGTCCTGTCTCGGGGGTCTTCGGTGAGGGTTCGCTGCGGGTCAGCGACGGTTGCGGGTGGGGCTGTCGTCGATGCGTTCGACCACACGGAGCCGGGCGCTCTGAGCACGGCGGTTGGTGCGCTGCTCGTCGGCCGACGGCGTGCGCGGCACGCCGCGCACCAGGCGGACCGTCTGCACCGCGTCGCACACGCAGGGCAGTTCGGGCGGGCATTCGCAGCCGCCGGTCTCGGCGGTGCGGAAGGTGTCCTTGACGATGCGGTCCTCGCCCGAGTGGTACGAGAGCACCGCGATGCGGCCGCCCGTCGCCGTGCGGGTGATCGCCGTGTCGAGCGCCGGCGCCAGCGCGTCGAGCTCGCCGTTCACCTCGATGCGGATGGCCTGGAACGTGCGCTTGGCCGGGTGGCCGCCGGTGCGGCGGGCCGCAGCCGGGATGGCCGACACCACCACTTCGGCGAGCTGCGTGGTGCGCTCGATGGGGCGTGCGGCGACGATGGCGTTGGCGATGCGCCGGGCGAAGCGCTCGTCGCCGTACTGCTGCAGCACCTTGGCCAGGCGGTCTGCCGGGTAGCCGTTCACCACGTCGGCCGCCGACCACGGCTGGCTCTGGTCCATCCGCATGTCGAGCGGCGCGTCGTTGCGATAGCTGAAGCCACGTTCGGCCACGTCGAGCTGTGGCGAGCTGACGCCCAGGTCGAACAGTGCACCGGAGAGGCGATCGATCTTCATTGCTTCCATGGCGTCCTGAAGGCCGTCGAACCGCGTGTGGTACACCCGCACCCTGTCGCCGAAGCGGGCAAGTCGCTGCTGTGCAGCGGCGAGCGCCCGATCGTCACGGTCGATGCCGAGGATCGACAGGTGTTGCCACCGTTCGAGCAGGTGCTCGGCATGACCACCACCACCGAGCGTGCCGTCGAGCACGAAACCGGTGGGGACCGATCCGAAGAGCTCACCGATCTCGTGGACCATCACCGGCAGGTGGTGGAACCCCGGCTCGGAGTCGGTCATCGCAGACCGCAACCGATGGCCGGGAGGTGGCCATCGTGGTTCGCTCGGCCGTCTGCAGCCCCCCGGCTCACGGTTGCCGCCGGGATGTCTCCCCGGACGTGCGAAACGGAAGCGGGCGGAGTGTGGGCTGTCCATCGTGCGAGCCGGAAGGCTGCAGACGGTCGGGCGATGTGCTCGAGGATCAGTTCGACCTGTCGGGTCGTGGGGGTGGGTGCGGTTCGGAACGTTGCCTCGCTCCTCCTTGTCGGGTGGTAGCTCTTCTGGGGGTTCGCGCCGTACAGGACGGCGATGTGGTCGGTGAGCGCGATCACGCGCCACCTGCCATCGACTCGGTGCCGGCGGCGTTGACCTGCTCGTACCTGGCGGGAGTCCAGATCTCGAGACGGTCGAAGCTGCCGGCCACGACCACGGCGCCCGCGAGGGGCAGCTCGGCGTACTGGCGCAGGGCGTCGCCGACCTTGACGCGGCCCTGCTTGTCGAGCGAGACGAGCTCGGCCGACCCGGCGAGGGCGCGGAGCACGTCGCGGCTGACCTCGCCGTTGCGGACGCGGGCGGCCATCAGTTCGGCCTCTTCCTCGAACGTGGTGGAGGGCACGACCGTCACGCTCTTGTCGTGGCCCTTGGCCAGGTAGCAGAAGTCGCCGAGGCGGTCGCGAAAGGCAGCCGGCAATGCCAGCCGTCCCTTGTCGTCGAGTTGGCGTTCGGACGCCCCGCCGAACAGCACGACGCCGCCCAATCCCTGCTCGCCGGCCACTCGGGGGGTCGGACGGCGCGCCCCGCTCCCAGCCGGCCCCCAACTGCCCCCACAGGCCCCCTAAGTCAACCATTTCTCCCCACTTTCCCCCACAACACCCTCCATCGTGCCCCAGGGCGCCCCCACGACCACCCACCCACCACCCGCGCGGGGCTCGGTGCCACCCATCGCGACGCGTGTCGTGAATCGCGCCCACGGGCGCGATTCACCCCCAAATCCGGCGCGTTTCGCACGCGTGGGTGCGGAACACGTCAGAAGTGACGCCGAACGCGCCCGACCACCGCCCACTTCCAGAGCAGAGAACGTCCGATGTACGCGGACCGGACCGAACGCGCCCGACCG
>CBHWEI010000271.1:0-5328 GCA_966112835.1 uncultured Acidimicrobiaceae bacterium | reverse complement strand
GCCTTCATCGAAGAGGTGAAGAGCGGCAGCGGCAGCCGCCTGATGGGCTTCGGCCATCGCGTGTACAAGAACTTCGACCCGCGGGCCACCATCATCAAGAAGACCGCGTACGACGTGTTCGAGGTCACCGGCAAGAACCCGCTCCTCGACATCGCCCTGAAGCTGGAGGAGACGGCGCTCAGCGACCCGTACTTCGTCGACCGCAAGCTGTACCCGAACGTCGACTTCTACTCGGGCCTCATCTACCAGGCGCTGGGCTTCCCGGTCGCCATGTTCACCGTGCTGTTCGCCATCCCCCGCACCGTCGGCTGGCTGGCGCACTGGCAGGAGCTGCTGGCCGACAAGGACCAGAAGATCAGCCGCCCGCGCCAGTGGTACACGGGCGCCGAGCCGCGCGACTACGTCGCACTCGACAACCGCTGAACGAACGGGACGTAGCGTCCCGTCACCAACAGCAGTCCCAACGCCGCGAGCGCGATCGGCACCACGCGGTGCACGTACGACCCGGCGCGCCGCCACCAGTGCGGCATCCGCGGCGCGGGCAGCAGCGACAGCGCCACCAGCGGCGTCACCACACCGGCACCGAACATCGTCAGGAGCCCCGCAGCGCGCAGCGGCGAGCCGCCGCTGCCGGCCACGGTGAGCGCCGCGCCCAGCAACGGCCCGGCACAGGGTGTCCACGCGGCCCCGCACGCGATGCCGAGCACGGCGGCCCGCGGCAGGGGTGAGCGCGGCAACGGTGGAGCGAGGTGCCACGTCGCCGCCCAACGCCCACGCCGCCCCGCCTCGGCGGCCACGGCGGCCACGATCAGTGCGGCACCCGCGACCCGCTGCAACCCGTCGGCGGTGGCGGCCACCGAGCCCAGGCCGGCCACCACCGAGCCGAGCACGGCGAACGTGATCACGGCGCCGGCGCAGAACGCACCGACCCGTGGCCATCGATGCATTCCGCGCTGCGCGTCGGCGACGACGGCGAGCCACCCCGGGATCAGTGGGAGCACGCACGGGCTCGACGACGCGGCCACACCGGCGCCGTACAGCCCCAGGCCGACGACGAGCGAGCTCACACGTCGACCCACGGCACGTCGTCCGGGACGCCCAGGAGCAGCCGAATGGCGCCCTCGGTGGCCAGGTACCTGCCCTCCCCTAGATGGACGAGACGCAGGCGGCCCTGCCGGTCGTACAGGTAGAACGCCGGCCACGCATGGTTGTCCCAGGCACGCCAGACCGCTCGGTCGGGATCCAGTGCCACGGGGTACCGGATCGCCTCGCGATCCACGTAGTCGGCGACGTTCTCGGGGTCGGCCTCGGCAGCGAACTCGGGCGTGTGGACCGACACCAGCAACAACCCGTACGGCGCGTACTTCGCGTACCAGGCCTTCACATGCGACAGGGTGTGCTGACAGTTGATGCAGCCGTACGTCCAGAAGTCGACCAGGACCACCTTCGACCGCAGGTCGCGGTCGGCCAGAGGTTCGGTGTTCAGCCAGGCCTGCGCATCCTCCACCGACGGCAGGGGGCCGTCGGCGAGCACGGGCAGGTCGGCCTCGACCTGCACGGCGGCGGTAGGGGCGCCGGCCGCGCGAATGACGTCGTCGGGCTGTACTCCCCTGCTCACCCACACCGCACCGGCGACGAGTGCCGCCGCCGCCACCCAGATGAGCGAGCGCCGGCGTCCCTCGAACCGCCGCACGCCTCAGCCGCCCGTCGTCTCGGTCATCATCGCCTCGGTCGTCTCGGTCATCATCGCCTCGGTCGATTCGGTCATCATCGCCTCGGTCGATTCGGTCATCTGTGCGTCCGTGGTGACGGGCGTCGCCGGCTGCTGCGACGAGTCGTCGCCGCATGCCGCCACGAGCAGAGCACCGGCCGCGATGAGCGGGAGGACGAGAAGGCGGCGGGGTGTGTTCACGATGAACTCCTTGGGGCAGGGGGAGGACGATTCCTCCCGCCACGATCGTGAGGACCACCTCTGTCAGACCCCTGACGAAGTGCGAAACATCCGCGAAACTCCTGCACAGGTCGTTCACAGGCACGCGCTCCGTCTCTATGGTGAACGGCGATGACGACTCCTCGCATCCTCGTGGTCGATGACGAACCGACGGTTCGGGAAGTCGTCGCGCGCTATCTCCGCCACGATGGCTATGAAGTGATGGAGCTCGATCGCGGCGACGAGGTGGGTCCTGCGATGCAGACGTTCCGACCCGACCTCGTCGTGCTCGACGTGATGCTGCCCGGGGCATCGGGGCTCGACCTGCTGCGAGCGCGGACCATCGATGCAGTGCCCGTCATCCTGCTCACGGCGCGGGTGGATGAAGCCGACCGCGTCATCGGACTCGAGCTCGGCGCGGACGACTACGTCACCAAGCCGTTCTCACCACGCGAGCTCGCTGCCCGCGTGCGCAGCGTGTTGCGTCGAGCCCAGGCCACCCCGCCGCCGGTCGAGGCGATCCGCCATGACGGCCTGGAGGTGGACCTGCGGTCGCGCACGGTCATGGTCGGCGGGCGCAACGTGTCGCTCACGGCGAAGGAGTTCGACCTCCTCGCCTTCGTCGCGCAAGCACCGCGTCAGGTGTTCTCCCGGGCCCAGCTGCTCCACCACGTGTGGGATTCCTCGCCCGACTACCAGGACCCCGCCACCGTCACGGTGCACGTCCGCCGGTTGCGCAACAAGATCGAGGACAACCCAGACGCACCACGGTGGATCACCACGGTGTGGGGCGTCGGCTACAGGTTCGAACCATGAGCGCACGACTGGTGGTCTGGCTGGCCGGATTGGTGCTGGGCGCCAGCCTGCTGGCAGAGCTCCTCCTGCGCCCGCCGGACGGGGGTGAACGGTTGCACCTCATCGTCATCCTCGCGGCACCCGCGGTCGTGGCCGCGGCACTCGTGCCGCTGCTGCGCCGCTGGGTGAGCAGCCGTGCCAGCGTCGCCGGGGCGGCGCTGGTGGTCGGGTTGTGCTCATTGGCGCTCGGCGCGGTCACCACCTCCGCAGCGTCGAACGCGATGTTCCTGTCCTCGCACGACTACCGCCTGTTCCTGGTCGTCCTCGTGCTGTCGTGCGGCATTGCGTTGGTCGTCGGCTCGCAACTCACCCGCCCACTCGCGCGTGACATCGCTCGCTTGGGTGAGGTCGCCGAGCGGGTGGCGCGCGGCGATCTCACCGTCCGAACGGGGGTGGTTCGCTCGGACGAGGTGGGCCGCACTGCGCAGGCCGTCGACGAGATGGTCGACGCGTTGCGCGCCGCTGCCGCTGAGCGCGAGCGCCTCGCCACAGCCCGGACGATGCTGTTCACCAGCATCGGCCACGACCTTCGCACGCCCTTGGCGGCCATTCGCGTCGCCGTCGAGAGTCTGCAGGACGGCATCGCGACCGATCCTGACCGATACATGGGCATCGTCGGCGCCGAAGTACACAACGTGGAGGCGCTGCTCGATCAACTCCTCGAGTACGCGCGGATCGAGTCCGGCGGACCGGCGCTGGGGACGGAGCGCGTCTCGGTCGCCGAGGTCGCGCACGAGGCCACCGAGGCGCTCACGCCGCTGGCCGAGCGTCGGGCGATCACCGTCCGTCTGGACGCGGACGGCGCAGGATTCATCGCGGCACGATCGCTCGACATCGCCCGCGCCATCCGCAACCCTGTCGAGAACGCGATCGGCCATTCCCCGGACGGCGGCGTCGTACGCGTCTCCGTGGTCGATGCACCCGACGGCGTCTCGATCCGCATCGTCGACGACGGCGCGGGCTTCCCCGCATCGTTCCGCGAGCACGCATTCGAACCTTTCACCCGCGCCGACGAAGCCCGGACCACACGGTCCGGGCATGCCGGCCTCGGCCTCGCCATCACCCGAGCCCTCGTGCAACAGCACGGCGGTCGTGTCTGGCTGGGCGACGGCCCGGGCGGCGACGTCAACCTCTGGTTCCCTCCGAAGGAGCACTCATGAACACCACTCCCGAAGCGATCGAGCGGCCCGCGTTGCCGAACCGCCCGATTCCGATCGGCATCGGCGCGATCGCCGGTCTGGTGTCGGGTGCGCTCGCTGTGGCCGTCGGCATGCTCGTGGCCGCCATCACCGACGTGGTGTCGCCCATCGACGCAGTGGGCAGCGAGGTCATCGACCGCACGCCGTTGTGGTTGAAGGAGCGGGCCATCGAATGGTTCGGCACCAACGACAAGCTCGCCCTGCGCGTCGGCATCGTCGTCATCCTGGCCGGCGCTGCGGCGTTGCTGGGTGTGGTGGCCACGCGGCGGCCGTGGATCGGCACCGCCGGGTTCATGGTGTTCGGCCTGGTCGGCGCACTCGCGGCCGGTCACCGCCCCGGCCAGACCCACGGTGCCGTGGTGCCGAGCATCATCGGCGCCACCGTCGGCGCCCTGGTGCTGCGCGCCGCACTGCGCCCGCGGCCCATCGAGGTGCCCGGCCCCTCGAAGGCGCCCCTCGGCTGGGACCGGCGACGCTTCCTCGTCACCAGTGGTGCGGCGGCGGTGGCCGCTGCCGCGGCGGCGGGAGTTGCCAAGTCCCTCGAGAACGGTCGTGTCGACGACCTGCGCGAAGCCACCAGGGGGACCCTGCCGTCCACCGGCGAGCCCGGCCTCACCGAGACCATCCCCTCCAGCGCGACGGTCAGCCCGGTCACGCCGTTCGTGACGCCGGCCGACCAGTTCTACCGCATCGACACCGCGCTGTCGTTCCCTCGCGCCAACCGCGCGACCTGGGCGGTCGAGGTGAAGGGCATGGTCGACACACCGCTCACGCTCACCTATGACGACCTGCTGGCGCTGCCGCAGGTGGAGCGGGTGGTCACGCTGTGCTGCGTCAGCAACGAGGTGGGCGACGAGTACGTGGGCAACGCGGTGTGGCGCGGCGTGTTGTTGAACGAGGTGCTGCGGAAGGCCGGCGTGCAGGCAGGCGCCGAGCAGGTGTTCAGCACCAGCCTCGACGGGTGGACGTGTGGCTTCCCGGTCGAGCTGGCCACCGACGGCCGCGACGCCATGATCGCCCTGGGCATGAACGGCGCCGCGCTCCCACTGGAGCACGGCTGGCCGGCCCGCCTCGTGGTGCCCGGCCTGTACGGCTACGTCAGCGCCACCAAGTGGCTGAAGAGCATCGAGCTGACCACGTGGGACCAGCAGGGCTACTGGGTGCCCCGTGGCTGGGCACGCCTCGGTCCGGTGAAGACGCAGTCGCGCATCGACGTGCCTCGCGGTGGCACCACCATCGATGCCGGCGCACAGAAGATCGCCGGCATCGCGTTCGCACAGCACACAGGCATCGCCAAGGTCGAGGTGCGCGTCGACGACGGCGAGTGGCAGGAGGCCCGCCTGG
>CBHWEI010000270.1:0-5391 GCA_966112835.1 uncultured Acidimicrobiaceae bacterium | reverse complement strand
GGCTGGCGCCGCCCTGCCCACCGCGTCCCCATCAACTTGGGTTCGGCGGCCCGGGTCTCAGGCCAGGACTGCCCGCAGATCCTTCGCCCAACGCCGCGGCACGGTCCACACCGTGCTGCCCAGGCGGACCTTGGGGTTCAACGGGCCCTGTTCGATCGGGCCGAAGTCGCTCTTGGCGACCACGGAGTCGACCGCGACCGGCCGCGCCGTGAACCTCGCGCACTTCAACACGACGATCCTGGTGGGCGTGCGTGCCACGAGGCGCCACGTGGTCAGCATGCCGATCGCCCCGGCCGCGAGGCCGACACCCACGGCGACGACGAGGAAGTTCTTCACCATGATGACGATGAGGATCATCACGCCGTACATCGCCCACGTGAACAGCGGCCTGTCGGACATCGGGAACACCGCATCAACGGACTCGTCGCAGACGGCCTGTGCCTGTTGATGCATCTTCGCGCTGGCCATCGGCGAACTGTACTGGTGCGTCACGCAGAACTTGAGTTCTGCGTGACGGGCTCAGGAGGGCGTTCGCCTGGCCAGCGCGGCCGCGAACTCACGGGCGCCCGTGGCGCCGAGGTAGCGGGTGTCGCCCACCTTGAACGCAGGGTTGCGCCCGAACTTCCTCACACTGACCGTTCCCGGCGGCGGGAGCATCTCTGTCGGCTTGGCGGCGAACGCCGATGACCGCGCCTGCACGACACCCGCTTCGGTGAGGCCGAGGATGCGTCGGTCGAACAACGGCGCGGAGACGACGATGAGGGCCACCACGAGGAACGCACCGAAGAAGCCCCGGTCGACGACGATCCCGACGGCGATGCCCACGAACAGCGCGCCGATCATCCCGAGGATGAATCGAGTTCGGTGCTGCACGAGGCAGGCGGCGCTGCACCGTTGCCCGGACAGGGTCGACATGGCGGCGGCGAGATCGGTGGTGGTCACGGCCGCGGACGTTAGTCCGCGGGGAGGTCGAGCATTCGCTGGAGGCGGGGGAGTTGCGCCTTCGTCATGGTGTGGTCGACGCCGTGCAGCTCGAGCGTGACCCACACGATGTGCGGCGTGATCCGGATCTGATCGGCGCGCAGTCCGGCGGCCACCGAGGTGGGTCGCGCGTTCACCGAGCTGGCGTCGAGCAGCAGCAGTCGCGACGGCGTGCGCACGACCATCCGCCACTGGGTGCGCAGGTTCATGCCCAGGCCCATGCCGACGAACGCGAGGGCGGGCGCGAAGAACCACGGCGCGACGGGCGCCAACAGGCCGGCGACGGCACCGACGATCGTGAGGCCGATGACGACCGGCCAGTGGTGCGGCTTGCGGCGGATGACGTGCAGCGCGTCGATGGCGTGTTCGTCGACCAGGCGGGTGACCCGGTCGAGCAGCAGCGCATGGCCCGACATACCCGGCACGGTACCGGCCCCGGTGCGGCCGTGACAGTGTCCGCGCCAGGGCGGAAAAGCGAAGCGCCCCGGGCCGCGCTGCCGGCCGAAGCCAGCGCGCCGCCCGGGGCGACTCCTGGAGAGGGTGATCCACCACTGACCGATCTTGGGGCGTTAGCCTTCCGCTCGACCAATGTCATCGCCCGTCGGAGCTCGCGCCCCGGCGGGCGATCCCTTTTTCCTTCGGCTTCACCGGTTGCCCGGCTCGTCCTCCAGACCGCTCGACGGCCTCCCCGGTTGCCCGGCTCGACCCTCCGCACCGACCGGCGTCGTCGCCCCGGTTGCCCGGTTCGCCGACTCCTTTCGGCCCGGTGCCCCTTCCCCGGTTGCCCGGTTCCACGACCTCGAACGTCGATGCCCTCGCACGGTTCCTCCGCCCGGTTGCCCGGTCGGCGACCCCCTGCGACGACCACCGGTTCGTCCTCCCCGGTTGCCCGGTTCGTCCTCCCCAGCGCCCCACCGCCTCCCCCGTGAAGGTTCTTCGGCGAGGATCAGGATCATCCTCCACCGACTCCGCTTCCACCTCGTGAACCCGGTTGGCCCTTCGGATCCCTTCGTTCCCCCTTGCGGGTTCCCTCAGCTCTCCGACACCGTTCCTCGGGTTCCGGTTGGCGTGCGCTTGCCGGTACGGAGCACACTCTGCACGACCCGTTTTCGCAGGTCAACAGGGTTTTTCTGTCCACACAGGGTTATCCCCCGCATTGGTGGGTTAGTCACAGAACTTTCTTGTTCGTCCACTGTTCACACACAGGTTGTGCACAGGTGAACGTTTGACGCGAGCGGGTTTTGCCGGTTGAATGGCGGCATGTCGTCGCACGGTCTCGCCGCGATCATCATCATTCCCTAGCGCACCTCGGCCCCATGCCGATGTGCGCTCCGAGCCGCCCCTCCGGGCGGCTCTTTCATTTCTCCCGACAACCCCTCGCAGTCCCCAGGAAGAGCACCACATGAACACCAACCAGGAACTCGTCGAAGTCTTCGACACCACCCTGCGCGACGGCCTGCAGGTGGAAGGCGTGTCGGCGACGGTCGACGACAAGCTGCGCATTGCCGAGCAGCTCGACCACCTCGGCGTGCACTTCATCGAGGGTGGCTGGCCGGGCGCCAACCCGAAGGACATCGAGTTCTTCCAGCGTGCGCTCACGGAGCTGCGGCTCACCACGTCCACCATGGTGGCGTTCGGCAGCACCCGCCGCCCGCGCGGCAAGGTCGACGACGACACCACGCTGCGCAACCTGCTCGACGCGCAGACCTCGGCCGTGTGCATCGTGGCCAAGAGCTGGGACTACCACGTGCTCGAGGCGCTGCAGACGACGCTCGACGAGGGTGCGGCGATGATCGCCGACTCGGTGCAGTTCCTCCACAGCAACGGCCGCCGGGTGATGGTCGACCTCGAGCACTTCTTCGACGGCTACAAGCGCAACCCCGAGTTCGCCCTGCGCGCCATCGAGGCCGCGGTCGTGAACGGCGCCAGCCACCTGGTGCTGTGCGACACCAACGGCGGTTCGTTGCCGCACGAGGTGGCCCAGATCGTCGGCGACGTGCAGCGCGTGGTCGGCACCGACGCCACCATCGGCATCCACTGCCACGACGACACCGGGTGCGCGGTGGCCAACTCCATGGCCGCCGTGCTGGCCGGCGCCCGCCACGTGCAGGGCACGCTGAACGGGCTGGGTGAGCGCACGGGCAACTGCAACCTCACCACGGTCATCCCCAACCTGCAGCTGAAGCTGGGCATGCAGTGCCTGCCCGACGGGCGGCTCGAGCGGCTCACCAGCGTCAGCAAGCACGTGGCCGAGGTGCTCAACCGGCCGGTCAACCCGCAGGCCCCGTACGTGGGCACGTCGGCGTTCGCCCACAAGGCGGGCCTGCACGTGAGTGGCATCAAGCGCGCCCGCGACGCCTACGAGCACATCGACCCCGAACTGGTGGGCAACGGCACCCGCTTCGTCGTCAGCGAGATGGCCGGTCGCGCCACCATCGAGATCAAGGCCCAGGAGCTGGGTCTGCCCATGGACGGCCCGGCCGTGAACCAGGTCATCGACGACCTGAAGCGCCTCGAGCACGAGGGCTACCACTTCGAGGCCGCCGACGCCTCGCTGGAGCTGCTCATGCGCAAGGCCGCCGGGTGGGAGCAGCACTTCTTCCGCGTCGAGAGCATGCGCGTCATCACCGACGAACTGCCCAACGGCGAGTTCTCCACCGAGGCCACCGTGAAGGCATGGGTGGGCGAGGGCGAGGCCGCCACTCGCCACGTGCACACGGCCGAGGGCAACGGTCCGGTCAACGCCATCGACCTGGCCCTGCGCACCGCGCTGGGGGCGGCGTACCCCGAGCTGGATCGCGTGCACCTCACCGACTACAAGGTGCGCATCCTCGACGGCGCCACCGCCACCGGCGCGGTCACCCGCGTGCTCATCGACTTCAGCAATGGCGAGCGCAGCTGGACCACCATCGGCGTCAGCGGCAACATCATCGAAGCATCGTGGCGAGCCCTCGAAGAGGGCCTCGTGTACGGCTTGCTGCATTCCCCCGCCTGAGTGACAGACTGAGGGCGTTATGGCAGCTCCCCGGTTCGTACCCAGCCCCACGATCGACGACGCTCGCGCCTACAGCTCGCCGCCCACCACGCCCGAGGCGTGGATGCCCGACCGCCCGGCCGAGGTCGTGGGCTTTCAGCCCATGGGTGAGCAGCTTGGCTACCAGGGGCCCGACCAGGGATTCGCGCTGAAGATCGCCAACGGGTTCCGCGACCGGCTGCAGCTGCAGTCGGGCGAGCACGCCGCCGACGCCATCCGTGGCTGCCTGGGCATCGGCCTGCGCCGTGCGTCCATGTTCAGCCGGGCACCGGTCGTGCACGACCTCACCATCGCGTTCACCATCTGGGGCTTCCTCGACGCCAACCCGCCGGCCGACCTGGTGGCCGAACGCCGCACCCGGTTCGCCGGGCTCGGCCACGCCGGCCACTACACCGAGACCCGGGCGATCGTCGACCTCGTCCCGGCCGACACGCTGCGGATGACCCCGCAGCAGGTGACCGCCGCGTACCCCAGCGGGTGGCGCGCCCTCGTCGGCCTGTAGCCAACACAGGAGGTTCACATGAGCCAGACCACCGCGATGCTGCTCACGCCCGAGCAGCACGAGTTCCGTCGCGTCGTGCGCCAGTTCTGCGAGGAGCAGATCGCGCCCCGTGCGGCAGAGATCGACCGCACGGCCACGTACTCGTGGGAGAACTTCGAAGCGCTGAAGCAGATGGAGCTCACTTCGCTGAGCTACCCGGAGGAGTACGGCGGCGCCGGCGCATCGTTGGTCGACCAGGCCATCGTCGCCGAGGAGATCGCCCGCGTGTGCGTGAGCACCAGCCTGTCGTTCCTCATCAGCAAGCTCGGCATGCTGCCGGTCATCAACTTCGGAAGCCACGAGCTGAAGTCGACGTACATCCCGCGGATCTGCAGCGGCGAGAGCCAGTGCAGCTACGCGCTCAGCGAGCCGGACGCGGGCAGCGACGTGGCGTCGATGACCACGAAGGCCGTGCGCGACGGCGACGACTGGATCATCACCGGCACCAAGTGTTGGATCACCAACGCCGGCATCAGCGACCTGTACACGGTCTTCGCCCGCACGTCCGACGACCGGCACAAGGGCATCACTGCGTTCCTGGTCGAGGCCGACTGGGGTGTGCAGGTCGACAAGCTCGAGCACAAGCTGGGCATCAAGGCATCGCCCACCGGTGTCATCCGGCTCGACGAGGTGCGCGTGCCCGACCGCAACCGCATCGGTGAGGTGGGGCAGGGGTTCGCCGCAGCCATGCACACGCTCGACCGCAGCCGTCCCACCATCGGCGCGCAGGCCGTGGGCGTGGCCCAGGGCGCGCTCGACCAGTCGGTGGCGTACATGAAGGAGCGGCGCACGTTCGGCCGCCCGCTGGCCGACAACCAGGGCCTGCAGTGGATGG
>CBHWEI010000269.1:0-5408 GCA_966112835.1 uncultured Acidimicrobiaceae bacterium | reverse complement strand
GTCGACTGCGGGGTCGTCGGGCTCGGCGTCCGGCCACTCGTCCACGTCGGCCAGCGGGTACGGATCGTCGGGCAGCCACGCGTTCACCCGGACCCGGTGCGTGCCCACCGAGATGACGGCGTAGCGGCCGTCCTCGGTCTGGGCGACCTGCACCATGCGGGCCACCGTGCCCACGTCGCGTCGCTGGTCGCCGCCACCCACCTCGTTGCCGCGTTCGATGAGCACCACCCCGAACTCGTGGTCCTCGGCGGCCACGCAGGCCTCCACGAGCGCCCGGTAGCGGGGCTCGAAGACGTGGAGCGGCAGGACGCCACCCGGCAGCAGCACGCTGCCCAACGGAAACATCGGCATGACGGTCATCGGGGCCCCAGGTCGGCGGCGGTCGGTCCGCTCGGGTACGAGAGCAATACGGAGCCGAACGCGTCCCAGATGGGTCGGTAGACCACCTTCTCGGCCACCTGGGGGCCGTTGAGGAGCATCGAGAACTCGATCGCTCCCCCACCCTCCACGGGCACGAACCCACTCAGCGACTTCGCGGCCGGCTTGCCGCCCGTGCCGTCGTCGTAGTTGTAGAGCGTGCCGGTCTTGCCGCGCAGCAGGCCCTCCAGATCGGTGCCGACGAACGCGTCGGCCAGCGTGCCGCCCTGTGCACCGGCGATGGCCATGCCCTGGCCGACCGCGTCGGTGGACGACTGGTGTTGCAGCACGTCGAGCAGCACGGTGCAGGTGAGCCGGTTGTCGTCGGACAGACCGCTGCCGTCCACCAGCTCTACGCCGTCGAGCGGCACGCCCCACTGCTGCAATGTGGACGTGACGGCGGCCAGCCCGGCCTCGCGCGTGCCGCCACCGCCCGACTTCACGCCGATCTCCTTCAACACCATCTCGGCCGTGTTGTTGTCGCTGGTGGTCAGCATCTCCTGCAGCACCGCCGGCAGCGGCTGCGACGAGATGGACGCCACCAGCGGCGTGTCGCCGGGCGCGGCGCCCTTCGTGGGGCTGCCGGCGACGGTGACGCCGATGTCCTGCAACGCCTTGGTGAGCACGGTGGCCGCACCGATGGCCGGGTCATTCGACGAGGTGGTGTTCGACTCACGCGAGTCGTTCACCAACAGCGCCGAGATGGGCCCGCCCTCGGTGAACTTCACGTCGGACGTCCAGCTAGGCGCGTACCACTCGTCGTCGTAGCGGCTCGCGTCGCCGACGATCGCGCCGTCGATGCGCGTGACGCCCGCGTCCTTGATGGACTGCGCGAGCGCCTCGATGGACGTGGTGTTGAACGGCGGGTACTTGGTGTTCGGGCCCTTCCACCATTCACTGCTCAGCAGCGGGTCACCGCCACCGACGAGATACAGGTCGCCATTCACCACACCGTTCGCCAACGAGCCGCGCACTTCGGTGGTGTACACGTGGTCGGCGCCGAGCACCTGCAGCGCCACGGCTGCGGTGATGATCTTCACGTTGCTCGCCGGGCGCAGCGGCTTGTCCCGGTTCTTGCCACCCACGGGTTGCCCGTCGACCGACACTGCCACGCACGACGTGTCGTCGATCTTCGGCAGGAAGCCGTCGAGCTCCTGCTGGAACGCCGACAGGTTCACGTCGCGCGCCAGCGTCGCCGGGGCGCGACGAACCGACAGCAGCGGCGTGGTGAGCGCTGCAGGTTCGACCACCACCGCGGTGGACCCGGTGTCGGTGACCGCCACGGTGTCGGGCGCGCGACCGTCGGCGAACCGCCAGCACCCTCCCAGGAGCAACGCCGGTACCACGGCGACGACGACGAGCGCCGGGTACGGGTTGCGACGGCGCACCATTCAGGCGAGCCCTCGTCGCTGCCGATACTGCGCGTACTGCCACAGGTGGCCGAGCGCGGTGACGGCGCGGTTGCCGCTGGCGTAGCAGAGGCGTCCGGTCTCGCGGACGGCGCGCGGGCCGGCGTTGTCGGGGTCGGCGACGGCCAGTTCGGTGGCGGTGAGGATGGGCTTGTCGTAGCGCTGCGACAGCTCGGCGGCGGCCTGGGCGAACCGCTCGTCCTGGCGCTCGTGGTAGGCGACGATGCGCTCCAGACCGTGGTCCGGGTAGAAGTGGCCCTCGCGCATCATCCGCGCCTGGTTGCTCTGGATGCCCAGGCCCAGGTACACGATGCCGTGCACGTCGGGGTGGGCGGCGATCATCTCCATCACTTCCGGAATCGTGTCACGAGTTTCGCCGCCCGCGAGGTCGACCGGGTTGTTGCGACTCCACCGCGGCGGCAGCTTCGTGTCGATCTGCGCCAGCAGGTCCGCCGGCAACTGCATCAGCTCGATGCGCCCGTCGCTGGCGATGGCGTCGCTGGTGACCACACCCCAGCCGCCGGCCGTGGTCATCACCACCACGTTCGGGCCCTTGGGCAACGGCTGCGTGGCGAACGTGGCGGCGGCCTCGAACGCCTCCTCCACCGTGGCGGCGCGGGTGACGCCGGCCTGGCGGCAGGCGCCGTCGAACACCTTGTCGTCGGCGGCGAGCGCACCGGTGTGGCTGGCGGCGGCACGCGCGCCCTTGGCCGTGGCACCGCCCTTCACCACCACCAAGGGCTTGCGGGCCGCGACCGAGGCGAAGCGGTCGAGCAGCGAGCGCCCGTCGACGATGCCCTCCACGTACGCCAGCGACACGGCGGTGGCGTCGTCGTCGGCGTAGAAGTCGAGGTAGTCGGCCGGGGTGACCGCGGCAGCGTTGCCGGCCGACACGGCGCGGCTGATGCCCACACCGGTCTGGCGGGCGTAGTTCAGGAAGCTGCTGACGAAGTTGCCGCTCTGGCTGGCCACCGCGATGCGGCCGGCAGGCGGGTACGGCGCCACGATCTGCGCGCACAGCTTGGCGGGCGTGCTGACCACGCCCTGGCCGTTGGGTCCGGCCAGCAGGATGCCCAGCTCGTCGGCCAGGGCCACGAGCGCGGCCTCGGCGGCTCGGCCCTCGTCGCCCGCCTCGCCGTAACCGGCGCTGGTGAGGAACGCGGCCTTCACACCCTTGGCCGCGCAGGCGCGCAGCAGGGCCGGGTTGGCGCTCGCCGGGGTGCACACGAAGACCAGGTCGATGGCGTTGTCGGGCAACGACTCGATGTCGGCGACGGTGCTGATGCCCAGCACCTCCTCGCCCTGCAGGTTCGTGCCGTAGACGCCGCCGGCGTACCCATTGGCGAGCACGTTGTGCAGGCTGACGAAGCCGAACTTGCCGGGGTGGCTGCTGGCACCGGCCACCAGCACGCCCTTTGGCTCGAACAGCGCCCGGAACTGCTGGTCGCTCGGGCGCTGGCGGTGCGCCGCCAACGGCGTGGCGGGCTCGCCCAGCTCGACCAGTGCATCGACCGCGACCGGTGTGCCGTCGGCCCGCACGATGAGCGGGTTCACGTCGACGCTCACCACGTCGGGACGCGCCTGCGCGAGCGCGGACAGGCACATGAGCACCGCGGCCAGCGCCGGCCCGTCGACCGCGGCTTCGCCACGGAACTCGCCGAGCAGCTTCTGTGTGGCCAGCCCTTCGATCATCTCGTAGGCGTCGACCTCGCTGAGCGGCACGGGGCGGAACTGCACGTCGGCCACGGCCTCGGCCAGCACACCACCGACGCCGAGCATGACGTTCGCCCCGAACTGCGGGTCGCGCACCACACCGGCGATGAGCTCGCGGTTGCCGCTGATCATCGGCGCCACCAGCAGGCTCACCTCGCCGTCGTCGGGCGTCGCCTTGCCCAGCAGTTCGTCGCCAGCGGCCTGCACGGCCGCGGCGTCGGCCAGGCGCAGCTTCACCAGGCCACGCTCGGTCTTGTGCGCGATGGCGTCGCCGCACAGCTTCACCACCACGGGGAAGCCAACCTCCGCGGCAGCGGCCGCAGCGGCGTCGGCGTCGCCCACCTCCCGCTCGGGTGCCATGGGGACGCCGAACTCGCGCAGGAGCGCCTTCGAGGCCGATTCGGAGAGGGTGGTACCGGGAGCAGTCATCGGCGCCACCGTACTGTCACGTCGCCACAGTAGTGGGCTCCGATGTCCGCGCCGTCCGACCTGCCTGGTTGCGCATGAGACGCGTTTGGCCGGCCCCAAGCAACACTCCAGGCAGCCGCGTCGGACACTCACAAAGCCCGGCCGTTCTGATCAGGTGTGCAAGAACCCGGGCTACGTTCACCACCAACCGTCGGCACACGACGTTCGCTGTTTCAGGTCTCGCTCGCATCGAGCTAAGACACGGCTCCCGAAGGATCGTTACTGGCGCATGGACCGCGTCCTTCTATAGTTCACGAACCGCACCGGGATTGATCGCTGTGTTGGACAGTCAGTGGAGCCGAACCTCGAATGGCGTAGCAAACGGCGGAGCGTAGAATTCATCGAGCTGAACCGTGCGATCCCCAGGTAGCTCAAGCGTTAGGGACGCAGGCGTCGAACCTAGAGTTTGGCGCTTTACCTGCGTCGCTTTCAGTTCCAGTATGGAGATCGTTGAGAAAGTGCAGAGTGTGCCGACGACATGGCACCGCTCGCCTCCAACGGAGAATGAACTGCCATTGTCAAGATCAACAACACTGGGCCGTCCATGAATCGAAACGAGGTTTGAGCGAGTAAGACGTGAGCTGGAACCGTAGAACTGGATGGTGGTGTTGGACCAAAGACTATAACCGGTTAGTCTCCAGCCCTCCTCTGATGAACTGCGCTCACGGAATTCAAAGATCACCTCGTCCAGTGGAATTCCGCTAATTGAAAAGTTCGCTAACTCCCCCGAATCACTAAACCTCATCGACTCAAATGGGATCACGAGAGGGTCACGCCCGATAGTTGACAATCGGTTTGAACCCTGGTCAAACCTGAAGCGAAGGTTAGACCGTCGGATAGATCGTCGATCGGCGCGAGCCACGATGGAGCGCATGCACAACCACTCCAGCAGGGTTTGAAATCGCCCAGAACTTCTGCCGAGCGCCGCAAAGGGGTCATTCGAGAATGCTTGTGTCAGCAGTTCGGCAGACTCTTCGGGACTCATTTCGTGCACGGCGCCTCGCATCGCCCTGGGCTGAGATCCATATTTCGCACATACTGCCACATGTCTTGCATCGCACGCCACCCACCTCTGACGAAATCGAGTGGTGACCATCCTTCCGTGGCGGTCCGCGCCGCTACGGCAAACTCAGAGTTCTTCGCATTGTTCTGCCTAAGTTGGCGGCGCTCCTCTCCGACTCGTCGAAGATCGCGAAAGATGTCGCGAGGGCTAAGGAAAGGGGTGTCTCGATCGAAGTCATACACGATCACTCCCGCCCCATCTCTCCAGGCATGCACACCGACGCCGAGAATCGACACGCTCGTAGCGAACTCGCGGTCGTCTCGTTTGGTTCGCAGTGCACCGGTAAGACCGCGGACAGGTACCGTGGTGGGATTGTCAGAGTTTATGTCGGCCTCCCG
>CBHWEI010000268.1:0-5473 GCA_966112835.1 uncultured Acidimicrobiaceae bacterium | reverse complement strand
CGACCCGGTCAGCTGGTGGCCCGAGCACGACGGCGGCCAGGGCTTCTGGGCCATCACTCGCTACGAGGACCTGCTCTACGTCAGCCAGCACGTCGAGCTGTTCTCCAGCGCGCAGGGCATCACCCTGGAAGAGATCGTCGGCGACGACTTCCACCTGCGCCGCAACATGCTGGAGTACGACCCGCCCGAGCACACCCGCTACCGCCGTCTGGTCAGCAAGCCGTTCAGTCGCCGCGAGGTGTACTCGTACGAGGACTCCATCCGCGAGCTGGCGCGCACCGTGGTGCTCGAGGCCCGCGACACGGGCGACCGCTTCGACTACGTCGACCGCGTGGCCAAGCAGTTGCCCATGCGCATGCTCGGCCGGCTGCTGGGCGTGCCCGACGAGGACGGCGACTGGTTGGTCGAGCGCGGTGACGCGCTGCTGGGCAACCTCGACCCGGAGATGACCCAGTACCCCATCGATCTGATGGCGTCCGACGAGTTCCGCCACATCCCGTTCCGTTCGCCCGCCGCGCTCGAGCTGTACCAGTACGCCGAGCAGCAGGCCGAGCTGCGTAGGGGCTGCCCGGCGCACGACGTCATCGGCAAGCTGCTCGAGCCCACGGTCGACGGCGAGTGCATCACCGACCTGCAGTTCAAGAACTTCTTCGTGCTCATGGTGAGCGCCGGTAACGACACCACCCGCTACACCATGGCCGCCGGCCTGAAGGCGTTGGCCGAGCGGCCCGACGTGTTGGCCGAGCTGCGGCAGGCGTGCATCGACGGCAACGACGACCTCGTCGACAGCGCAGTGGAGGAAGTGCTCCGCTGGGGATCCGTCACCATGCACTTCCGGCGCACGGCGACGCAGGACGTCGAGCTGCACGGCAAGCAGATCAAGGCCGGCGACAAGGTGGTCATCTGGTTCTCGTCGGCCGACTTCGACGACCGCCAGTTCGACGACCCGTTCCGCTTCGACATCCACCGCACGCCCAACGACCACGTGGCGTTCAACCTGCGCAGCCCGCACCTGTGCCTGGGCGCGCAGCTGGCCCGCATGGAGCTGAAGCTCCTGTTCCAGGAGCTGTTGCCGCGCATCAGCGCGGTCGAGCTCGACGGTCCCATCGAGCGGCTGCGCAGCAACTTCATCTGTGGCATGAAGCGGCTGCCCGTGAAGGTGACGTGGGCGTGAGCGTTCGTCCGTTGATCGGTCTGTCCGGCCGCCGTTGGCCGGCCGAGTGGATCCCGCTGTTCGACTACACCGCCCTGCACGGCGAGGAGGTCGACGTGCACCTCAGCGAGTACCCGAAGGTCATCGAGCGCGCCGGTGGTCTGCCGGTGCAGCTCACCCGCAACACCGACCCGACGTCGATCGTCGCCCGGCTCGACGGCCTGGTGATGACCGGCGGTGCCGACCCCGACCCGTCGCTGTACGGCGAAGAGCCGCACCCGCAGCTCGGTCCGGTCGAGCGTGGCCGCGACGACTGGGAGCTCGCGCTCATCCGCGCCGCGCTCGACGCACGCATTCCCATGCTGTGCGTGTGCCGCGGCGCCCAGCTGTTGAACATCGCGCTCGGTGGCACGCTGGTGCAGCACCTCGACTCGCCCGAGCACGCCCGTTGGGACCACCCGCGCATCGACCGCTGCCACACCGTGCGCGTCGCCCCGGGGAGCCGCGCCGAGGAGCTGTACGGCGACTCGACGCCCACCAACAGCCTGCACCACCAGGCCGTGGGCCGAGTGGGCGACGGCGTGGTGGTCACCGGCACCACCGACGACGGCGTGGTCGAGGCGTTCGAGCTGCAGGGCCGCCCCGAGGTGTTCGCCGTGCAGTGGCACCCCGAGATGCTCAGCGACCAGGTCGACCCCGCCTTCCTGTGGCTCGTCACCCAGGCCGCCGACCACTCCGCCCGAACTTGAGTTCTGCGTGACGCGCTCCGCCCGAACTTGAGCTCTGCGCGCTGTTCACGCAGAACTTAAGTTCTGCGTGACGCCGCGACCGCGGGGTCACAGGTCGATGGCGTCGACGGTGCGCAGGACGACGCGCAGGTAGCGGGCCATGTCGACCAGCTCGTCCTCGGTGAGCGCCTGGGTGACCAGCGCCTCGTGCCGGTTGAAGGCGGGCATGATCTCGTCGACCGCCTTCTTGCCCTTCGCCGTGCACGACACCATCACCCGGCGGCCGTCGACCCGGTCGTTGCGACGGCGCAGCAGGTCGCGCGCCTCGAGCGTCTTCATCACGCCCGTCAGCGTCGCGGCGGTGACGCCCGCCTCGGCGGCCAGTGAGCGGGCGTCCATCTCGCCCCACACGCGCAGCACGAACAGCGTGGTGAACGCACTCCACGACAGCTCGTGCTGGGCGAGGATGTTGTTCTCCATGTGGTTCCGTACGGCGGTGGCGGCGCGGAAGATGTTGCTGACCGCGGCGAGCGCCTGCAGGTCCAGATCCAGGCCGGTGAATGCCTCGCGCACGTCGCGCTCGGCGCGGACTGTGTCGCTGTGGTCGTCGCTCGCGAACAGTCGCGGCACGCTCAACCCCTCATCGATTCCAGCTCGGCCGCGATGATCGCCCGCACCCGCTCGCGCAGCTCGGGCACGTCGGCCTTGGTGAGCCCTTCGGTGGGGATGGGCTCGAGCACGCGCACCTCGGCATCGGTGACGTTCATCTTCCAGCTGCCGGCCTGCAGGGCCTCGAACGTGCCGTTCAACACCAGCGGCAGGATGGGCAACTGGTGGTCGACGGCCAGGCGGAACGCGCCGTCCTTGAACTCGCCCAACTCGCCATCGCGGGTGCGGGTGCCCTCGGGGAACAGCATCACACTGACCCGCTTGTCCAGGCGATCGGAGCAGCCGCGCATGGCGGAGACGATGCTCTGCTTGTTGCCACGGATGAGGCGGATGTCGCCGGCCATGGCCATGAGCCATCCGACCAGCGGGATCTTGAAGATGCTCTCCTTCGACAGCCACTTCATCTCGAACGGCAGGTGCGAGATGAGCAGCATGTCGACGAAGCTCTCGTGGTTGCTGAGCACCACGTAGGGGTGGCGAGGGTCGGTGACCTTCAGGCCCGACACCTTGAACCGCCACAGCGGGTTGAACCAGTTGTGCACCACGCACAGCTTGCGGAACAGCCAGCCGGGCCAGTAGCGGCCCTTGTCGAACGGGACGGTCGCCACCCAGACGATGGCCACGAGCGGCACCCAGATGATGACGATGATGCCGAGCACGAACCACGCCCAGGCCGACAGCACGGTGCGGGAGAACGAGTTGCCGAACACCCTTCGGCGGAGATTCGACACGGCCATAGGGCCTCCATCGTGCCACGTGGGATGACACGGCAAAGACCCCTAGTGTGCTCGGTGATGCGGATGGTTCGGGCTCTGGGCGTGCTGTTGGTCGTGGCGACCGCCTGCAGCAGCGAGGGATCGTCGTCGGGTGCCGACCCGTACCAACGCCTGGTCACCGCGTCGCGCGCCGGTGCGTGGCGCGCCGAGGGCGACGACCGCATCGAGGTATGGGTGTGCAGGGTGCCGTCCGACACCACCGCGGCCGTCTACGGCACCCCGCCGCTGCCGCTGCGCTACGACTTCACCCCGGACCAGTTGGTCGCCGCCATCACGCCGCGGGTGACGACCTACTTCACCACCATCTCGCACGGCCGCTACCGCCCGGTGTTCGTGGCCGGCGGCGACATCACCATGGGTCGCGGCGACGAGCCGGCCGACTGTGCCGCGGCGGCACTCGACCGCACCGCGGCCGACACCCGCGCGGTGCTGCTGGTGGCCGACGCCGAGCACGCGGGCAACCAACCCGGCGGGTTCGGCAGCGGTGGCGTGTCCGACGCGGGTACCGCGGCGAAGCAGAGCCGCCGCTGGGCGTACGTGGGCGCCAGCGACTTCAGCGCCGACTGGGGCGACAACCCGCCGATGGACCTCATCGAGCACGAGCTCGGTCACACCATCGGCTGGGTGCACAGCGGCACCGACATCAACCCTCCGCTGCGCTACACCAGCGCGCTCGACGTCATGAGCGACAGCGCGGCGCCGCGTGACGTCGACGCCACCCGTCGCGACGGCCCCGACACCATCGCCGTGCAACGTGTCGCCTCCGGGTGGTTGCACGACGCGGCGTCGGTCACCCGGACCGCCACCACGGTGCAGCTCGATCCGTCGACGGGCGACACGGGCCTGCGGATGCTGGTGGTGCCGCTGGACGACCGCTCGTTCCTGACCGTCGAGCTGCTCACCGCCGACGGGTACGACGACCACCTGCCGGTCGCCGGGCTGGCGGTGCACCGGGTCACCATCGGTGGCGACGACCTGCCGGCGACCATCGATCCGTTGAACACCGGCACCAAGCACACCGCGTTGCTCGAGCCGGGCGGTTCACTCACCACCGACGGCTGGGTCATCACCGCGGGTGACAGCGGGTCGGTCGACCTGCGTCGGGCCGTCGGCTGAAAATCCGCGGAGCCACTTTCGTCGTATCTGTGGGGACAGGAGGTGGCAGCCATGCTCCACACGCGTTCCATCCGTCCCTTCGCCGCCGTGCTGGCAGTGGGGGTGTTGACCCTCGCCGCGTGCAGCAGCGACAGCGGCTCGTCGTCCGGCACACAGGGCGGTTCGGTCACGTCGACCGGCTCGTCGGGCACCGGCGGGGGTGCTGCAGCCGGCGCCACCATCAGCGGCTTCGCGTTCTCGATCCCCGCATCGGTGGCCGCGGGGACACCGTTCACGGTGACCAACGACGACGGCACCACCCACACGTTCACCAACCCGGACGGCGCGTTCGACGTGACCGTGCCCGCGGGGAGTTCGGCCGAGGTGACCATCGCGACGCCCGGCACCTACACCGTGGTCTGCAAGATCCACAGCTCGATGAAGGCCGAGATCACGGTCACCTAGGTTCGGCAGCCGGGGCGGAGGCCAGGGTGATGATGACGACGGCCAGGCGTACGCTGGCGCACGATGTCCGCCCGTGCTCCCCATCTGACCGCCAAGCTGCAGGGCTTCGGCACCACCATCTTCGCCGAGATGTCGCAACTGGCCGTCGCCACCGGCAGCGTGAACCTGGGCCAGGGTTTCCCCGACACCGATGGCCCGCGAGCGGTGCTCGACGCCGCCATCGACGCCATCAACGGCGGGCTGAACCAGTACCCGCCCGGGCCGGGCATGCCCGTCCTGCGCCAGGCGATCGCCGATCACCAGCAGCGCTTCTACGGTGTGGCGTACGACCCGGATCGCGAGATCCTGGTGACCGCGGGAGCCACCGAGGCGCTGGCCGGCACGCTGCTGGCACTGCTCGACACGGGCGACGAGGTGGTCACCCTCGAGCCCATGTTCGACAGCTATGCGCCCTGCATCGCCATGGCCGGCGCGGTCACCAAGCCGGTCACCATCCGCCCGCCGCACTACGGCATCGCCCCCGACGAGCTGCGCGCGGCCATCACGCCGAAGACGAAGCTCATCCTCTTCAACTCGCCGCACAACCC
>CBHWEI010000267.1:0-5480 GCA_966112835.1 uncultured Acidimicrobiaceae bacterium | reverse complement strand
GGCGCCCCCCGGGGGGCCGCCCCCCCACCCGCCCGCGGCCGCCGCGGCGGGGGGGGGTCCCCCCCCCCCCCCCCCCCCCGCCAGCTGGGGCTGTTGCTGGCCGACGAGGCACCTGCCGCCCCCATCGGGTTCGGCAGCGACCTCCACTCCGAGCGGGCGGCCGCTGCGCTCGTCACGGTGCGGCAGATGTTGGGGGTGCCGTCGTGACGCTCGACGAGAGGAACGACACCGCGGGCCGGGTGAGCGACCACGAGCGCCGCCGTCGGTGGCGGATGGTGCTGGGTGGCACACCCGACGAGGAGGGCAGCGGCCAGGGTGTCACGGGTATGGCCCTCGACGGGCACGACGTGCGCATCGATGCGGCGTTGGCCGCCGTGTACGACACACGCCCCCGCGGCACGCGCAGCGGCGGCCGGTCGGGCGGGCTGGGCACGTCGTCGCCCGCGGTGGCGCGGTGGTTGGGCGACATCCGCCGCTACTTCCCGTCACCGGTCGTACAGGTGCTGCAGCGCGACGCCATCGACCGGCTGCAACTGCGCCAGCTGCTGCTCGAACCCGAGATGCTGCAGGCCGTCGAGGCCGACCTGCACCTGGTCACCCTGCTGGTGGAACTGAACAAGCTGCTGCCCGACGCCACACGAGCCAGTGCCCGCCGGGTGGTGGCCCAGGTGGTCGAGCAGATCCAGCAGCGGCTGGCGGCGCGCACCAAGCAGGCGGTGCAGGGCGCCCTGGCCCGCTCCCAACGCACGCGACGGCCGCGCCACAGCGACATCGACTGGGACCGCACCATCCACGCCAACCTGCGCCACTACCTGCCCGAGCAGGGCACCGTGGTGCCCGAGCGCCTGGTCGGCTACGGGCGGCGGCAGCGCAGCCTGGCCCGCGACGTCATCGTCGCCATCGACCAGTCGGGCAGCATGGCCGACAGCGTGGTGTACGCGGCCGTGTTCGGCGCGGTCCTCGCGTCCATGCCCGCGCTGCGCACGCATGTCATCGCGTTCGACACGGCGGTGGCCGACCTCACACCCGTCCTGCACGACCCGGTGGAGGTGCTGTTCGGCGTGCAGCTCGGTGGCGGCACCGACATCGCCCAGGCCATCGGCTACTGCCAGCAGCTGGTCACCCGCCCCACCGACACGGTGGTGGTGCTGGTGAGCGACCTGTTCGAGGGCGGCAACGCCGCGCTGCTGCACGAGCGCGTGGCCGCGCTGTGCCAGGCAGGCGTGACGGTGCTGGCGCTCCTGGCCCTCAGCGACGAGGGCGCCCCGGCGTACGACCACCACGAGGCCGCGATGCTGGCTCAGCTGGGTGTGCCGTCCATGGCGTGCACACCCGACGTGTTCCCCGACCTGCTCGCCGCCGCCCTCGAAGGCCACGACCTGGCCCGCTGGGCCAACGAGCACGGCCTCCACACCGCCGCCCCCACACTGGGGCAGAATCGTGGGGATGGAGCGACCTGAGCTGCGCGTGTCCGGCCCGACGCTCGACGCGGCCGATCCGATACGCCTCGCCGAGTTCTACGAGTGGCTGCTCGGCTGGCCGATCGCCCGTCGCGAGGGACCGCGGCCTGGGAAACCCGCCACCGACGGCTGGGCCATGCTGCGTTCACCCGACGGCTCGATGAAGCTCGAGGTGCAGTGGGAGCCGCAGTACCGGCCGCCGGTGTGGCCGCCCGTCGATGGTGCGCAGTTGATGATGATGCATCTCGACATCGGCGTCGCCGATCTGGCCGAGGGTGTCGCCTGGGCGGTCGAGCAGGGTGCCAGGGTGGCCGAACATCAACCGCAGGACGATGTGCGGGTGATGCTCGACCCCGAAGGTCACCCGTTCTGCCTGTTCGTCGACGACCGCCTGGGCCCTTCCTCCCGAACTTGAGTTCTGCGTGACGGGGTGAGGATGAGCACGATGTCGGTGTCGTCGGGGTCGGCGGCACCGCCAGCGGCGCGGCGCACCGCGGCGACGTGCAGGCCGGCTGCCTCGGCCATGGCCCGGAACCCGTCCTGGGTGTACCAGTGCAACAGCCACGGTCGTTCCACGACGGCGGTGTCGCCGTCGGTCGTCAGTTCGTACCGCAGGGTGGTCACCCTGGTGCGAGCCTGCTCGTCGTACGTCTCGTCGATCGCCGAGAATGCCATGTGCCGGCCGTCGGGCGTGGCGTGCCGGCGGACCATGCCGAGCGCCTTCGGTGGTGTCGGCTGGGGCACGAACAGGGGCACCAGGGCCGCGCCGTCGGGCAGCAGGTGCTCGGCGATGCGGGTGAGTGCCAGCGCTGCGGTCTCGTCATCGGGCAGCAGGTTGAACGTGGGGCCCGCGAGGTAGATGGACCGGTAGCGGCGGGGGAGCTGCATCGTCTCCATCGGTTGGCAGTACAGGGTCGTGTCCACACCGCGCTCGACGGCCCGCGAGCGGCAGCGATCGATCATGTCGGGCGACGAGTCCAGCCCGTCCACGTCGATGCCACGCTCGCGCAGGTCGAGCAGCGGGTCGCCGTCACCGCAGCCGAGCTCGAGGGCCGGTTCACCCGTCCGGCCGACGAACGCCACATACGGCGCGGGATCGGGCGGGCCGTCGCCGCGCAACGGTCCGTAGATCTCGGCGACGATGCCGGTGTAGAAGAGCGCCGGGTCGATGGGCATGCGGCAGTGTCGCGCACCAGCCGGGACTACGCTGCCGCGCATGAGCCGCCTCGACCGCGTGTCGACCGCCCGAGCCGCCAACGCGATCATCATCGTGGGGTTGCTGCTCGTCGCCGGCAGCGTGTTGGCCGCGTTGATGAACGCGTACTCCGACCAGTACGTGTTCGCGCCCACCGGCGGGGCGCCGGGCTTCAACGACCGCCTGCGCACCTTCCTGAACGCCGTGCTCGAAGGTGGGCCGCGAAGCGTGCTGGTGGTCGCGGCAGGCTTCGCGTTGCGCACCTACGCGCAGCGCACACCGCCGGTTGCGGCGTTGCCGCAGGAGCCGCCCGTGCCGTTCGAGGACCTGCCGGTGCGCCTGCCCGAGGGGCAGCCGATCACGATCGATGTCGTTCAGGCGTCGGTCGACGACGAGGTGTGGCGCCGCTGACCCTCAGCGGGCGATGGTGACAGTGCCGGTCGCGCCGTCGACGGTGACCATGTCGCCGTCGCGGATGATGCGGGTGGCGTCCTTCACGAGCACCACACATGGGATGCCGAACTCGCGGGCGACGGTGGCGGCGTGCGAGAGCATGCCGCCGGTCTCGACCACCACGGCGCCGGCCGGGATGAACAGTGGCGTCCACGGTGTGTCCGTGAACGGTGCGACCAGGATGTCGCCGGGCGCGATGTCGCAGCTGAACGCAGCCTCGGTGCTGAGGATGACCCGGGCCCGTCCGGTGGCGATGCCGGCGCTGACGCCCATGCCCGCGAGCTTCGACGCCTTCGACACGGCGCCCCTCTTCACGGGCACGGCGTCACCCACCCACGCGTCGGGCAGCGTGTAGTCCTCGGCCTTCGCCCGCTGCTGCTTGCGACGGCGGACGGTGGTGGCGATGTCGGGCACCGGCTTGCCCTTCACCAACATCTCGACCTCGCGGTAGGTGAGGTACAGCGTGTCGGTCATCTGCTTCACGTGACCGGCGTGCGCGACACCGTCGCAGATGGCGAGCAGGGGAGGGCGCATGCGCCGCGTGCCCAGCACCCACACGGCCTTGGTGAGCTCGCGCATGGCGGTGAAACGCTGCGCCTGCACCAGCGCCGCGTCGTAGTGCTCGCGGAACGACGGGGTGAGCGACGCCCGCACCGCCTTCTCGAGCTTCACCCGTGCGGCACCCGCCTTCTTCACGTGCGCGGCGGGCGAGTCGGCCGCCTTCAGCGCCATCATCGACCGCACCTGCGACAACAGGAAGGTGGGCACCTCGCCCCAGTCGGGCACGCTCGGGTCGGCCTCGCCCTGCACGCGGAAGCCGTAGCGGTGCACGAACTCGTCGAACTCGTCGGTGAACGCAGCCCAGGCCCGGTCGCCGGTGGCCATGACCTCGAGCGCCGCGTCGGTGTCGCCCGATTCGAGGACGCGCTTCACTGCGGCCGACTTCTTCGCCACCTGCGCCAGATCGTACAGCGCCAGCGCGGGCTTCGAGCTCTCGACGTTGCCGAGGCCGCTGCACAGGCCGACGATGGTGTTCGGGTCGCCGCCGCCGGCGGCGATGACACCGGCCAGCCGCACCTGCATCTCGCCCGCTGCGGTGGACACCATGAGGTGCCGGTTCAAGAGCACGCCGTCCTGCGCGAGCAGTTCGTGCAGGCGCTTCCACGCGGCCTTCAAGGGCAAGGCGCGATCGACGATGGCCTGGTCGGTGAGGCGTTCCTCGTACAGCGACTCCATGTCCGCCAGCGAGTCGGCCTCGGCTGCCTCGCGCTGCGCGGTGGCCACGGCGAGCGCCGCGGCCACCTCGGCCTCGGGGGCGCGCACGATGAGGCGCAGCGCGTCGTCGCTGCCCTGGAAGAACTGGGCCGCCATCGCGGTGGCGATGTCGGGGTCGATGCAACTCATGGCCGCGACGGAGAAGCCGACGTTCAACGCCAGCCGACCGGCGGTGATGCCGAAGAAGTTGCCGATGGGTGCCTTGTAGAGCGAGACGCGTTTGCCCGTGGGGTAGGTGGCCATGAGGTCCTTCAAACCTCTGGCATCGATCTCGTTGTAGAGCGTGGCGATGAACGGCGTGAGCACACCTGGCAGGATCTCTCCGCCGTTCGTCACCGTCCACACGTCGTACCGCGGGTTCGGCGAGGTGTCCCACTCGGTGCGGAATGCAGCCCCCATGGCGCGACAGTGTCGCGCAGATCAGCCCTTCTGGGTACCGACCTTCAGGTCCTTGAACGGCGACGTGCTGTCGATGCCCAGGTCCTTCGGCAGGCCGAGCACGCGCTCGCCGACGATGTTGCGCATGACCTCGTCGGAACCACCCGCGATGCGGCCGCCGGGAGCGCCCAGGATGAGCTGGCTCCAGGCGTACGTGCCCCACTCGCCCGAGTCGGCGATCAGCTTCACGCCGAGCACCTTGGAGATGAAGTCGTTCAGGCGCAGCGAGTTCAGCGTGCCCGCCAGCTTGGCGATGCTCATCTCGGGTCCGGGCAGCTGACCGGCCTTGATCTTGTCCATTGCTCGCTGGTTGTTGTAGCCCGCGACACGGCTGTGGATGAGCAGGTTGGCCAGCTCGTTGCGCACCAGCGGGTCGGTGTCCAATCCGTAGTGGCGGACCATCTCGATGACGCGCTGGTACATGTTGATGCCACCGCCACCGCCGCCGCCCGCACCGATGGCGGCCCGCTCGTTCATGAGGGTGGTGAGGGCCACGTTCCAGCCGTTGTTCACGTCGCCCAGGCGGTGGTCGTCGCGCACGCGGACCTCGTTGAAGAACACCTCGTTGAAGCTCGCGCCGCCGGTCATCTGGCGCAGCGGGCGCACCTCGACGCCGGGGGCGTGCATGTCGACGATGAAGCCGGTGAGGCCCTTGTGCT
>CBHWEI010000266.1:0-5528 GCA_966112835.1 uncultured Acidimicrobiaceae bacterium | reverse complement strand
TCTTGAAGTTCTGCGCGGCACGCTGCTTCATGATCTTCATGTGGTGGAACAGGCGACGCTCCTCGTCGTTCCACCGCTTCAACGCGTCGCCCAGCAGGTCCTGCCGCTTCTGGCGCGCCTCGGGGAACGTGGCGTACGAGCCGCCGTGCACCCAGCAGCCAGACCCCTCGATGACGATGATCTTCGTGGCCACACGTTCGAGCAGGGTGCGGTCGTGGCTGACCATCAGGATGGTGCTCTTGCACGCCGCGATCTGCTCCTCCAGCCACACCCGGGTGGGGATGTCGAGGTAGTTGTCGGGCTCGTCGAGCAGCAGCACGTCGGCGCCGCTGTTCAGCAGCAGGTCGAGCACCAGCCGCTTGCGCTCGCCACCCGACAACTCGCTGACCAGACGGGTGGAGAAGTCGGTGCCCTCGGTCTTCACGCTGCGCCGAGCAGCTGCGGCCCACTGCGACTCGAGCTCGTAGCCGCCCATGTCGCCCCAGTGGGTGATCGCCTCGGCGAACAGCATGCCGTCATCCGAACCGTCGAGCATGGCCTTCTCGGCCGCGATCATCGCCCGGCCGGCGTCGCGCAGCGCCGGCGGCGCCACCTCCACCAGCATCTCGCGCAGCGTGTCGGTGGGCCGGGCCATGCCCACGTCCTGGGTCATGGTGAGCACTGTGCCGCCGAGCGCGAACTCGCCCTCGTCGGCCTCGTACTCGCCCGACAGGATGCGCAGGATGGTGCTCTTGCCGACACCGTTCGCGCCGACGAGCGCGGCGTGCTCGCCGGGTGCCACGCCGAAGCTGACGTCGAAGAAGAGCGAGTCGGCGCCGGGCGGCGCGTATTCGAGTTCGGACACCACGATGCTGCTCACAGGGCGTCCATCTTGCCGGAACGACGGCCACTTCCTCCCGAACTGAAGTTCTGCATGCACGGACGTCGGCAGTAGCGTCGTCCGGGTGACCGACATGAACGACTTCAACCAGCAGGTGATCGCCGAGTTCCGCGCCAACGAGGGCAAGGTGGGCGGCAACTTCCAGGGCCTGCCCATGGCCCTCGTCACCCACACGGGTGCCAAGAGCGGCGTGGTGCGCACCACCCCGCTCGTGTGCAGCTTCGACGGCGACGACGTCATCCTCATCGCCTCCATGGGCGGCGCCCCGAACAACCCCGCCTGGTACCACAACCTGGTGACCAACCCCAGCGTGACGCTGGAGGTGGGCACCGACAAGTACCAGGCCACGGTGCACGAGACCAGTGGCGACGAGCGCCAGCGCCTGTGGGACGCCCACGCGGCCATCATGCCGTTCTTCAACGACTACGCGGCCAAGACCACCCGCACCATCCCGGTGCTGCGGCTGGTGCGCAGCTGACCATGCCGCTGCTCGAGCCCCTGCAGCTCGGCAGTGCCGTCGCCCGCAACCGGGTGATGTTCGGGCCGCACGTCACGAACCTGGGTGACGACCAGCGGCGGTTCACCGCGCGCCACACCGCCTACTACGAACGCCGCGCCAAGGGTGGCTGCGGCATCGTGGTGGTGGAGGGCGCCAGCGTGCACCCCAGCGACTGGCCGTACGAACGCGCCCCGTTGGCGTCGCAGTGCGCCGACGGGTGGGCGGCGATCGCCGCCGCCTGCCACGCGCACGGCGCCACCGTCATCGCCTCGCTCGACCACGCCGGCGGACAGGGCAGCAGCGCCTACAGCCAGCGCGAGCTGTGGGCGCCCAGCCGCGTGCCCGAGGTGAACGCCCGCGAGGTGCCCAAGTGGATGGAGGCCGACGACATCGCCGCCGTCGTGCAGGGCTTCGCCGACGCCACCGCGGCCGCCATCGCCGCCGGCTGTGACGGCGTGGAGATCAACGCCGGGCAGCACAGCCTCGTGCGCCAGTTCCTGAGCGGCCTCACGAACCACCGCGGCGACGAATGGGCCGAGAAGACCCTGTTCGCCAAGCAGGTCGTCCGCGCCGTGCGCGCCGCCGCCGGCGACGCCGTGGTGGGCCTGCGCCTGTCGTGCGACGAGCTGGCCCCGTGGGCCGGCATCACGCCCGAGATGGCGCCCGGAATCGCCGCCGAACTGGTGGCCGAGGGCATCGACTACGTGGTGGTGGTGCGCGGCTCGATCTTCTCGGTCGAGAAGACCCGCCCCGACTTCCACGAGCCCGTCGGCTTCAACATCGACGTGTGCCGCCAGGTGAAGGCCGCGCTGCCCACCACGCCGGTGTTCCTGCAGGGCTCGCTCGACGCCGCCACCGCCACGTGGGCGCTGGCCGAGCACGTCGCCGACGGTGCCGAGATCACCCGAGGCCAGATCGCCGACCCCGACCTGGCGGCCAAGCTGGCCGACCGCACCACCGATCGCATCCGCCCGTGCATCCGCTGCAACCAGACGTGCCAGGTGCGCGACGGCCGCAACCCCATCGTCACCTGTGTGGGTGAACCGTCGAGCGGCCACGAGACCGACGACCCGAACTGGTTCGCACCGTCGCCGCGCCCGCGCGACGTGGTGGTCGTGGGCGGCGGCGTGGCCGGCATGGAGGCCGCCCGCGTGGCCGCCCGTCGCGGCCATCACGTGCGCCTGGTCGAGCAGTCCGACGCCCTGGGCGGCGTCGCCGCGTTGCTGCCCCACGCCGCGGCGCTGGTCGACTGGCTGGCTCGCGAAGTGGAGGACGCCGGCGTGCTGGTGCAGTTGAACGCCGCCGTGGCCGACCCTGCCACCGACCTTCCTGCCGACGCCGTGGTGGTGCAGTGCACCGGCGGTCGTCCCGGCGTGCAGCCGTTCCAGGTGGCCGACGGCGCCTCGGTGGTCGAGCTGCTCGACGCCTGGCGGGCCGTGTTCCAGGGTGCCGAGGCACCGTGGCCGGCCGACGGCCCCGTGGTGTTGTTCGACCCCATCGGCGGACCCATCGCAGTGGCAGTGGCCGAGCGCCTGGGCAGCAGGGCCGTGCTGGTGACGCAGGACCAGATCGCCGGCAACGAACTGTCGCGTACGGGCGACCTCGCGCCCGCCAACACCCGGCTCGCCCAGTGCGGTGCACGCATCGAGCGACGCTCGCTGCTGCGCATGGTGCGGCCGGGCGAGGTGGAGCTGGAAGACCGCTTCAGCGGCGAGCGGCGCACCGTGCCGTGCGTCGCCGTGGTCGACTGCGGGTTCCGCCTGCCCACCGACACGCTGCCCGAGGTACACCACCAGGCGGGCGACTGCGTGGCGCCGCGAACCATCCTCGAGGCCGTGCTGGAATCGCGGCGCGTCGCCCTTTCGCTCTGACCCACCCGTTAGGGTCTTCCACTTGTGAGTCGCCGTCCCGCTGCCGTCCTGTGGGACATGGACGGGACCATCGTCGACACCGAGCCGTACTGGATCGCCACCGAGTATGCGCTGGTGGCCGAGTTCGGCGGCGAGTGGGACGACGACAAGGCGCACTCGCTGGTAGGCAAGGACCTGCGCGACTCGGCGGCCATCATCCGCGACCGCGGGGGCGTGGACCTGCCCATCGACGACATCGTCAACCGCCTGCTCGACGGCGTCATCGCCCAGGTCCGCCAGCACGTGCCCTGGCGGCCGGGGGCGAAGGAGCTGCTGGCGTCGGTGCGGGCGGCCGGCGTGCCGAACGCGCTGGTCACCATGAGCTGGACCCGTTTCGCCCAGGCCGTGGTGGCCGCCCTGCCGCCGGGCACGTTCGACGTGGTGATCACCGGCGACGAGGTGTCGAACGGCAAGCCGCACCCCGAGCCGTACCTGGCCGCCGCGGCGCGCCTTGGCGTGGCAGCGAAGGACTGCGTGGCCATCGAGGACTCGCCCACCGGCGTGCGCAGCGCGGTGGCCGCCGGATGCCGCACGTTCGCCGTGCCCAACGTGGTGGACATCCCGCCGTCGCGTGAGTACACGCGGGTGCAGTCGCTGCACGAGCTCGACACCGCGGCGTTGGGCATCGACGACCCGTCGCGGCCGGCGCCGAAGAAGCGCCGCCGGCGGTGGGGTGTGCTCGCCGCCGGCATCGCCGTGGTGGCCGCACTGGGTGCCGGCGCCGCCGTCGTGCTGCGCGACGACCCGCTGCCACCCCTGCCCGACATCCCGGTCAGCGCGTGGGCGCCGTACTGGACGCTCGCCGATGGCACGGCCTCGGTGGCCGCGCACGGCACCACCCTGCACGAGGTGTCGCCGTTCTGGTACCAGGCCAACGGCGCCACCGACATCGCCCTGTCGGGAAACGGCACCGCAGAGCTCACCCAGCCGCTCATCGCCGCCATCCGCGACACGGGCGGAAAGGTGGTGCCTTCCATCGCCGACGCGATGCCCAAGGGCGGCATGGCGGCCGTGCTGGCCGACGACGAGCAGCGCGCCCAGCACGTGGCCGCCATCGTCGAGCTCGTCACCACCAGCGGCTACGACGGGATCGATCTGGACTACGAGCAGTTCGCGTTCACCGACTCGTCCGACACGTGGGAGACCACCCGGCCGAACTGGGTGAAGTTCGTGCAGCAGCTGGCGCAGGCGCTGCACACCACCGGCAAGATCCTGACGGTCAGCGTGCCGCCCATCTACGACACGGGCCGCACGTCCGACAGCGGCTACTGGGTGTACGACTACGCGGCCATGGGCGAGGTGGTCGACCGCATCCGCATCATGGGCTACGACTACAGCGTCGGCGAGGCCGGCCCCATCGCCCCGTACGACTGGGTGAAGGTGGCCGTGAAGGCCGCCAAGCGCGCCGTCGACGACGACACCCGCCTGGTGCTGGGCATCGGCCTGTACGGCCGCAACTGGGTGATCTCCACGCAGGGCACGTGCCCGGCGACGGCCGAGGGCACCACCACCGTCACCCAGCGCAACGTGGAGGAGTTGGCCGCGAAGCGCAGCGCCACCCCCACCTACGACCCGGTCACCCGCGAGTCGTGGTTCACGTACGACCTGCAGGTCAGCGACAGCACGGCCTCGTGCACGCAGAGCCGCAAGGTGCACTTCATCGACGAGCAGGCCACCCGCGAGCGGGTCGACCTGGCCCGCGCCGAACGCATCGGTGGCGTGGCGTTCTGGGCGCTCGGCTTCGACAGTGCCGAGGTGTGGACCGCGGTGGCCGACGTGTCCCGCCCCCAGACCCCCGACACCATCGCTCCCTGACGACCCCGCCGGCGCAGCCAGCCCCTCCGGTGATTCGGGAATAGTTGCGCGCGCAAATAGGTTGGAGGGAGCATGAGCACGATCACCGTTCAGAAGGCCGACGACCGGTTCCTCACCGACGTCGGCTGGTTGCATTCACGCCACAACTTCAACTTCGGCCCCCACTACTCGCCTGCCCACGACGGGCATGGCCTCCTGCTGGTGAACAACGACGACGTCGTGGCCGCCGGCCAGGGCTTCGGCACGCACGGTCACCGCGACATGGAGATCGTCACCTGGGTGCTGTCCGGCCGCCTCGAGCACCAGGACAGCGAGGGCAACAAGGGCGTCCTCTACCCCGGGCTCGCCCAGCGGATGAGCGCCGGTCGTGGCATCCGCCACAGCGAGATGAACGCCAGCCCCGACGAGCCCGTGCACTTCGTGC
>CBHWEI010000265.1:0-5557 GCA_966112835.1 uncultured Acidimicrobiaceae bacterium | reverse complement strand
AGTGGCGCTCGCGCACCTCCCAGGCCAGCTTGCCGATGGCCAGGATCTCCTTCACGCCGGGCGCCGCGTCGGCGACGAAGTCGAACGTGCGCGCCAGCGGGCCGATGCGGCCGACGAGCGGGATGCGGGCGACCACGCGCAGGTACTCGCGCAGCGAGTCCTCGGTGTTCATGGCCATGGCGAACAGGCCGGGCCGCACCTCGGTGGGCTCGAAGTACAGCTGGTTCACCTCGAACGCGGCGGCGATGGCGCCCTTGGCGTCCATCTCGCACACCAGCGTGCGCTTGCCGCGGCGGGCGGCCAGGTCGGCCAGCGCGGCGGCCGTGGTGGTCTTGCCCACGCCACCCTTGCCGGTGACGAACAGCAGCTGACGGTCCAGCAGGTCGCTCATGTCGACATCCGCTGCGACGCGCGGGTCACCCGTGCGGGCCCTCGGCGGCCAGCCGCAACAGGTAGGCCCCGTACGGGTTCTTGGACATCGGCTCGGCGTTGGCGGTGAGCTCGGCGGCGGTGATCCAGCCGGCGCGGAACGCGATCTCGTCGGGCGACGCCACCTGCAGGCCCTGCCGCTTCTCGAGCGTGGCGACGAAGCTGCCGGCCTCGAGCAGCGAGTCGTAGGTGCCGGTGTCGAGCCAGGCGAAGCCACGGCCGAGCAGCTCCATGTGCAGCTGGCCGCGGTGCAGGTACTCGCGGTTCACGTCGGTGATCTCGTACTCGCCACGGGCCGACGGCTGCAGGTTGGCGGCGATGTCGACCACCTGTTCATCGTAGAAGTACAGGCCGGTGACGGCGTAGTTGCTGCGCGGCTGGGCGGGCTTCTCCTCGATGGACAGCACCTTGCCCGCGGCGTCGACCTCGGCCACGCCGTAGCGCTCGGGGTCGTGCACGCGGTAGCCGAACACGGTGGCGCCCACGGGCCGCGAGGCGGCGACGTCGAGCTGGTCGACCAGGCCGTGCCCGAAGAAGATGTTGTCGCCCAGCACCAGTGCGCTGGGGCCACCGGCCACGAAGTCGGCGCCGATGACGAACGCCTGCGCCAGCCCGTTGGGCTGCGGCTGCACGGCGTACTGGATGGAGATGCCCCACTGCGAGCCGTCGCCCAGCAGGGTGATGAACCCGGCCTGCTCGTGCGGCGTGGTGATGATGAGCACCTCGCGGATGCCCGCCAGCATGAGCGTGGTGAGCGGGTAGTAGATCATCGGCTTGTCGTACACGGGCAGCAGTTGCTTGCTGACCCCGCGAGTGATGGGCCACAGGCGGCTGCCGGTGCCCCCGGCCAGGATGATGCCCTTCACGTCGGCTCCGATGATCCTGTTGGACGCGGTGCGACCGGCGTCAGCCGCCGAAGCCGATGCGACGGTCGGTCTCGGCCGAGCCGATCTCGACGAAGGCGATCTTCGCAGCGGCGACGGCCACGTCGCGACCCTTCTTGTCGGTGAGCCACAGGACGTCGACCGCACCGGTGAGGGCGGCGTCGACCTTGGCCTTCACCGCGTCGCGGTCGACATCGTCGGCGAGCTCGATGGCGATGTCGCGGGCCGTCTGGGTGACACCGATTCGTACGTCCACGGTGGTCCTTTCCTGGGTCGTTCGGGCGACAGCGTACCCGTGACCTGGCCGGTCGGCATGACGGCCGAATTCGTGGGACATGTGTCATTGACGCCACCGCCGCGGACGTGCACGCTGGGCGCATGTCGTCCCCGCCCGATCGCACGCCCGATCGCTCGCCCGATCGCACGCCCGATCGCCGCATCGTCATCGCCGCCTTCCCGGGCATGCAGTCGCTCGACGCCGTCGGCCCGCTGGAGGTGTTCTCGTCGGCCACGCGCGTGGCGGCCGGCATGGGTGTGCAGCCCGGCTACCGGGTGGAGTTGGTGTCCGCGAGCGGAGGCCCGGTGCGCTGCGAGAGCGGCCTGGAGGTGGGCACCGCTCCCCTGCCCCGCGACGGCGAGCCCATCGACACGCTGGTGCTGCCCGGCGGCGATGGTGTGCACGGCGCTCGTGCCGACGCCGCACTGATGGCCTGGATCCGCGACACCGCCCCCTCGTGCCGCCGCCTGGCCACCGTGTGCACCGGCACGTTCCTGGCCGCAGAGGCAGGCCTGCTGGCCGGCCGCACGGTCACCACCCACTGGGCGCGTGCCGGCCGCCTGGCCACCGAGTTCCCCGACCTCACCGTCGACGCCGACCCCATCTACGTGCACGACGGCGGGGTGTGGACCAGCGCCGGCGTGACCGCCGGCATCGACCTGGCGCTCGCGCTGGTGGACGACGACCTGGGCACCGAGGTGGCGCAGACCGTGGCCCGCTGGCTGGTCATGTTCCTGCACCGGCCCGGCGGCCAGACCCAGTTCGCCGCACCCGTGTGGGTGCCGCGTGCCGACCGGTCGACGGTGCGCGCCGTGCAGTCACTGGTCGAAGCCGCGCCCGGTGGCGACCATCGCCTGCCCGCGTTGGCCGCCGCGGCCGCGATGAGCGTCCGCCACTTCAGCCGTGTGTTCACGGCCGAGGTGGGCGAGTCGCCCGGCCGGTACGTCGAGCGCGTGCGGGTCGAGGCCGCGCGCCGCGAGCTGGAGACCACCGACGACACGCTCGACGTCATCGCCGTGCGCTGCGGCTTCGGCACCGCCGAGACGTTGCGCCGTTCCTTCCGACGCCGCCTGGGCGTCGCCCCCGATTCCTACCGACGCCGGTTCCGCACCGTCGCCTGACCCGAAAGGTTCCCCATGCAAGTCGTCATCCCCCTGTTCCCGCGCTTCACCGCCCTCGACGGCATCGGCCCGTACGAGGTGCTGCAGCGCATCCCGTCCATCGACGTCACGTTCATCGGCCACGAGCGTGGCGAGGTGCGCAGCGAGAACGGTCTGCTCGGCATCACCGTCGACGGCACGTTCGAGGAGTACCCGAACCCTGATGTGATCGTGTTCCCCGGCGGCGTCGGCACACGCCCGCTTCAGCACGACGAGCGCGTGCTGGCGTGGCTGCGCACGGCGCACGAGACCACCGCGTTCACCACGTCGGTGTGCACGGGCTCGATCGTGCTCGGCGCGGCCGGCCTGTTGAACGGCCTCACCGCCACCACCCACTGGTCGTGCTACCCCGAGCTGCAGGCCACCGGCGCCACGCCCGTGGCCGACCGTGTGGTCGAGCACCTCGACCGCCGCATCATCACCGCCGCCGGCGTGAGTAGCGGCATCGACATGGCGCTGCGCCTGACCGAGATCCTGGTGGACACCACGGCCGCCAAGGCGTCGCAGCTGATGATCGAGTACGACCCGCAGCCGCCGTTCGACTGCGGCAGCGTGGCCAAGGTGAACGCCGGCACCGACGGCGACGACGTGGTCGCCCGCGTCATCGAGTACGCCCAACTCCGCCAGTAACCGCGCCTGGCCCGCTGGGCCGCAGGGGTCGACGAGCCATCGGCGTGCCGACTACCTCCGAGTTGCACAACGTGGTCACCCAACTCGGGCGGAGCCATTGTCGAGACTCTCGATACGCCACCCAGACAACCCCGAGTCTCCAGTCACCGAGGAGCAACTGCGTAGCCCAAGAGGGGACGCCCCTGGCCCTCACGGACGCCTCCTAAGCGCCCAGGCTTGCAGGTTGGGCGATTGTCACCGCCGGGCTGCCGTGAGCTATCAACGCCCGTTGTCAGTAGCTGAGTTGGGTGATGACTGCCCACTCGCGGGCAGCCGCATCGGAGAACAGGCGGGCCACGTCGTCGACGGTCTGCTCTGCCGTTGTGCTGGCGGTGCCGGTGGCCGGTCCGAGTTTGTTGGACAGCGCGGTCGCGATGGCGGCGGTCTGGCGGGCGTCGAACAACAGCACGTCGCCCTCGAAGTGGTCCAAAGGTTGCCCGGCCGACCAGAGGGCGCGGTCGCCGACAACGGCGGCGAGCGCCGGCCGAAGGATCGCGTCGACGGCTTCCTCGTCGGGGTGCAGCATGACGACGTGGTCCTGGCCGCCGTCGCAGTAGTCGAACATCGCTTCGTACATCTCGTCGGGGTCGTCCCACGCGTCCTCGTCCAGTAACGGTGACCCGGGGTCGATGGCGGCGAGGTTGGTGATGATGCCCATGACTGCGTGCTCCTTCGGCGGTCTATGACGGACGGACGATTGGTTCCTCGACGAGACCCATGTGCGCCATGGCGATGTGCCATCGCTCGGCCATGGCCAAATTGATGGGATCGTTCGCCAGGGGGAAGTAGGCGCCCCGGGCCACGAACATCGGGTTCTCGAGCTTGCCGGCGATGTGAAGCACCTGCACGGTCGCCCGCGGATTGCTGCCCACGCGGCCCATCGCCCACATCTTCTCGCCGATCGAGCCGCGTGCTGCCACCGACCAGACGCGCTCGCCCAGACCGACATCGATGGTCACGATGAACAGCCGGCCAGGCTCGTCATCGACCAAGCCCTGCTGGATCGCCGCCACCAGGAACCGGGCCACGCGACTGCGAAGGTCACCCGTTTCCTCATCTGCGTCCTTCGGCGGAGCAACCAATGTCCCTCGTGCCTCTGCGACCTTCGGTACCGACGACACCACCGGGGCGGTGAGCCCAAAGGGCCACTCGGACGTGACCAATGTTCGGAGCACGAACCGAATGGGTGTCTCCGCTGAGGTCGTGCCGCGCTTCTCGGTCATCGACCCTCCGCGGCAAGCACAGGGATGGGGACAAACCACTCGGGGGGAACGTAGTCGGGAAACTCGGCCATTAGCTCGCCAACCTCGGCTTCCGCGTCGTTCGCCATCTCGAGCGGCGTGAGAGTTTGGTCGTTAGCCGTGTTGCCGTCTGACGGCGATTCCGCGCTTCGCACCGCGGTCGCAGCAATCACCCGCTGAACCTGTCGAGCCTGCCTCGGCTGTCCGTTGGAGTCTCCTGTGATTCGATACATCCATACTCCAGGCTTGCCAGTGTATTGCCAGTTAATCGTGTATCCCGTCACCGAAACGAAGGCCCCTTTCGCCGCCCATGGAATCGCTAGGTCGTGTGAAGTCAGGCCCTGCTCATCGGGGGTCGCCCGGGCGGTGCGGATGCCGTGCGCAGATGCAAAGGCTTCAGCGTTCCTCAGTTGCGCATACGCGCTCGACATCTGGCCCTTGCTGGCGATCTTGACTTCGATCATTTGGTAGGTGTGATCGCCATCCTTCGCCGTATCCATACTTCGAGGGCTGCAAAGGTCATTCGATGCCCGCCCTCCCCTCGTTCCGACGTAGCCGCACGAGTACCCCACGAACGCCGGCACTCCGGTTTCACTGCCCAGGTTTTCGACGACCTCGTCATGAATCGTCTGCAAGATGAGGTCACCGGCATCAGGGTTCTCCGCGCGGACGATTCGTCCGTTCTTCGAGTCGCCGGTGCCCCAGCAGGTATCCGACAGGTAGCCCTGCCTGCTGCACAGTCCGTTTGGGTCGGTGAGTGTGATCGGGTTGGCGGCGGCGTACAGGTAGGGGTCGTTGGTGGTGGTGGCGAGCGGGTCAGCGGAAAGGAAATGCGCGAACGCCGGGTCGTAGGCGCGTACACCGAGGATGTCGATCCCGTTGGTGTCGGTGACCTGC
>CBHWEI010000264.1:0-5567 GCA_966112835.1 uncultured Acidimicrobiaceae bacterium | reverse complement strand
ATCGCGAGCGGCGCGCTGCGCAGCACTTCGCCCGACCGTTGGCGACGGAACGCGATGACGGCGATGACGACGGCCGCCACCATCAACACGACGGTGGCGGGCCGCAGTTGGGTGAGGTCGTTCCACGCCACCTTCGGCGTGCGCAGCACGTCGCGGATGGCGCCGGTGATGGTCTGGTTGCGGTCGAGCGGGGGGAACTGCTCGGCCTGGCGCAGCACGCGCAGGAAGCTGGTGGGCCACCAGCCGGCGAGCAAGCCGAGCGCGGTCCAGCCCAGACCCCAGCACGTGGCGAGCAGCGCGAACGGGACGGTGCGGCGACGCAGCCGCGGGGCCACGTAGGCGACGGCGACCAGGATGAACAGGGGAGCGCTCGACGGCTTGGCCGGCACCGTGAACCACATGCCCAGGGTGAGCACTGCGGCCGCGACGTGCGCTCGTGGCGAGCGCCACGGCCACCGCGGGTCGTCCACCAGCATGACGGCCAGCACCGCGCCCGTGCAGGCGAGCATCAGCCCCACCAGGTTCACCCAGTTGTAGCCCGGGGTGCGCAGGAAGCCGGCCGTCAGCAGTGGCGCGCCGAACGCGCCGACGGTGGCCAACCCGATTCGGATCAGGCGGTGCTCACGGCTGCGTTCGTCGTTGGTGAGGCGGCGGCCGATCGTCCAGCCGAGCAGTGCGCCGGTGAGCACCAGCACCCAGATGCTGAACGTGCGCAGGCGGGCGACGTCGTGGCCGAGCAGGTCGAAGAACGGTGCGGTGTGCCAGCCGAACGGCGTCACCCAGCGAGCGGTCGACGAGGGTGGGTCGGCGGCCAACAGGTACAGCCCCTCGTCGCGGAACCCGATGCCGCGATCGTTGCTGAACGCCCAGGCGACCAGCCACCACAGCACGGTTGCGCCCAGCAGCGCGCCCACGACGGCGACGAGCCGGCGTGCCGCCGGTGTCCGTCGCCATGCCGTCGCCCCCACGGGACCACCGTAGATGTTCGAACGACGGCCGTGCGGGGTAGTGGCGGGCATGAACGCACGCGCCCTGCACGAGCCCGACACCGATTCCCCGGCCGAACCGCCCGCGAGCGGCGAGTCGTCCGAGGCGACCAAGGGCACGCTCGCCGGCGTCGTCACTCCGGCCCGGATGGGCCTCGGTGGCGTGGTCGCGGCGGTCGTGGTCCTGGTGGTCGTCCTGCTGGTGGGTCGGTCGCGACGCCGGTCGCGGTTGAAGGACACCGTTGTCGACACCGTGCTGCACCTGCCGGCGCAGGTCGACTCGCTGGTGCGCCGTGGCGTGGAGCACCTGTCGCACGTGACCGGATGAACGCCGGCTGATCAATCGGCGCTGGGCGCTGAGCCGGTTCAGCGCGCGATGAGTGGCGAGCACGCTACGATCGGCGCGAATGACGCGCCTGACCAGGGACCCCCGATGACCATTCGACGATTCGCACTCCTCGCGTGCGTACTCCTCGGCGCGGTGGCGACGTCGCCCGGCTCGGTTGATGCGGCGGCGCGCAGCAGAGGCAACTTCTTCGTCTACGACTCGTCCAACTGCACTGGCAATGGCAACGCGGCCGTGGTCACCGTGCCGTTCAGTGTGGGCGGACGGAACTACCCGCCGAACATCGAGATGACTGCGTACGCGACGGACATGAACACCGGTGAGCGCGTCGGCCCGTTCGTGGTGACGACGAACAGCAGCGGAGCGTTCTGCGAGCAGGTCGTGAGGGCGCGCGCCACACGCTGGAAGATCGACCTCGTCGAGCCGGGGAATGGATCCACCGACTCCAAGGTGGTGCGGGTCAACCCGTCGCCGCCCCCGACGACGGTGCCGACGACCACTTCGCCCGTGACCACGACGCCTGCGACCACCGTGCCGGTGACCACGTCGCCCGGCACTACCACGACCGCACCTGGCGGCACGTCCACGACCGCCCCGTCGGTGACGACGACGACGTCACTGTCGACGACGACCACCGTCGATTCCGAGGCACCGATCGAACTGGTTCCCATCGATCCGCCCGACTCGTGGACGTTGCCCGGCACCGGGTCGGCGACCGGAATGCCGGCCGCGGTGGCGCTCGTGCTCGTCGGTTGCGGGCTGATCGCGACGCTGGCCGCACGACGCCGGGCGTAGGCCGTCGCCGAATCCGGCGCCACGAACGCCTGTCACCTGCGACGGTTGCGATTCGGCCGATCGGTGGCTACCGTTTGGGACCTACTCCGACGCGGGGTGGAGCAGCTCGGTAGCTCGTCGGGCTCATAACCCGAAGGTCGCAGGTTCAAATCCTGCCCCCGCCACTAATAAGACCAGGTCAGAACATGTTTCTGACCTGGTCTTGTCGCGTCCATGCAACCACTTTGCAACCCGTTGCAACCCAACCTCGGCGACCGGCGCGCCGATCGGCCGTCGAACGACTGGGCGACGTTGATCGTGATGAACCGCCAGTGACCGCTGATGACCGTGACGCCGACGGGTGCGGGTGAGGGGCCGGAGCCTTCGAGCCGGCAGCCCGAAGGTCGATGGATGCCCCATCAGGTCGGTCGCACGCTCGGCTGCTGCACGGGCGGGCGCGGTGCAGGTGCGGGGTGGCGTCCCACTCGGCACAGCTCCGACCAGGGGTGATGTCGCTTTGAAACCGACTTCGGTCACGCTCACGGCACCCTTCCCAAGAACTGGAGAATCCCATGCACTGGAGATCGATCACGCCGTGCTTCGGCGTCGTCCTCGTCCTGGCCGTGACGAGCTGCAGCTCGAGCGACGCCACCTCGACTCACACTACGACAGTGACACCCACCTCGGCGGCGGCGTCAACGACTGCTGCGCCCGTGACCGTCGCATCGACCACGGCTTCATCGACGACCGCCGTGGCACCGACCATCCTTCCGCCTCCGCCCGCCGTCGCGACCGCAGCGACCTGCCCGGATGGAGCCCCGGTGACGCTCACCTGCCTCACCGTCGCGGTGCCGGTCGACCCGGCCGCGCCCACAGGCACGAGCATCAACCTGGCTGTCACCGTTCGCCGTGCCGACCCGGCCACCTGGACCGCACCGGTCCTTTCGATCCTCGGCACCACGCCGACGTACCCGTGGACCGATCCGAACCAGCCCAATGTGTTCCCGGACCACGACGTGATCTGGGTTGACCAGCGCGGCGCCGGGCGCAGCGACGGCGTCACCGATTGCCCCGAGCTGCAGACCTACGTCGCGGAGATCAACACGGTGCACCTCGGGGCAGCGGCTGTTGCTGCCGTCGAGGCGTGCTTCGCGAGCGCCGACAAGAGCGTCGTCCCGTTCGCCTCGGTCGTCGACCACCGGATCATCGCGACCGACATCGGCATCGTCCGGCGGGCGCTCGGCATCTCGACGTGGGCCCTCTACGCCGGGAGCGCCGGTGCCGACATCGCTCTGCACCTGGTCGACCAGGAGCCGGACTCAATCACCGCGATCGTCACCCGCACCCCCAGTGCCGTCGGCGCAGGCATCAGCCCGAACAACCTCGCTGCCGCCTTCGCCCGGTTCGCTGCCGATTGTGCGGCAGCGCCGAAGTGCAAGGCGAACGGCGACCTCCAGCAGGCGCTGGAGAAGACCTACGCTCGCCTGGCGAACCCAGTGACGACGAACGTCGCCGAGAAGGTGACGGGTGTGCCGGTCGTGCTCGATCAGCGCGTGCTGCTCGACAGCATGCAGTCGATCGGGAGTGTCGCCTTGGCGCCCCTCGTGCCCCAGCGTCTCGGAGCCGGTGACGTGGGTGCGTCCGACACGGTCGTCGCCACGGCGTACACGGAGGCACGAATCGATCCGTTCGCCTGGACGCTGGTTGCACACTGCCAGCGCGCCGACTACACCTTCCCTGGGTTGACCACGACCGCCGATGATCAGGCAGGCCTGTTCAAGGGCTACACGGTCAAGCCCTTCTGCGACGCCGTCGGCCCGCTGCCGCAGTATCCGCCGCGGGCGACCCCGACGAGCAACATCCCGGTCCTGGCGGTGCTGCCCTCGTATGACCCCCGCAGCAGCGTGACCACGACGAAGCAGGTGTTCAGCGGCTTCGCGAACACGACGATCATCGAGGTCCCGCGGATCGTCGACCCGCTGCAGCAGCTCACCGACTGCTTCTACGCCACGGCGAACGCGTTCCTCGCTGCCCCCGGCGCCAAGCTTGACGCCCGCTGCCTCACCTCGCCGGCCATCTCCACGCTGGCATGAGAGCGCCTGCCGGTCAGGTGAACGAGCCCGGCCGGAGCGCGCTCACCCTGCTGGTCACCGAGGAGCTCGACGTGGGCCGCGACTGCGGCGGGTTGATCCTGCTCGACGCTGCCATCTCAAGGCGACATCTCTCGATCACCCCTGCGGGGGCGACGGTGCTCGTCGCCGATCTCGGGAGCCTGAACGGCACGACGGTCGACGGCCGGCCGATCACCGAGCCGCATCGCCTCGGGCTGAGCGAGGTGGTGCGGTTCGGCGGGTGCACCCTGATGCTCGCACGAGCCGCCCGCGAGGAGGTGCCACCACAGTCGGCGATGGTCGCGGCGACGCTCGCCGGGATGGTCGGCAGAGCTGGGGATGCGGGCGACGTTCGGGATACCTCGATCGGCCTGGTGGCCGACGCGGTGCTCGATGCCGCGCTCGATCTGGGTGCCAGCGGTTCGAGGCCGGGCGATGCCGGCACCGTCACGATCGTGTTCTCCGACATCGAGGGCTCGACCCAGAGGGCCGTCGAGCTCGGCGACCTCGGCTGGCACCAGGTGCTGACGGTGCACAACCAGATCATGCGTCGGATGCTGGCCCGCCATGACGGCAGCGAGACGCATTCACTCGGTGACGGCTTCATGATGTGCTTCCGCAGCGCGCGCAGTGCGATCTCGTTCGCGATCGATGCCCAGCGCGCGCTGGCGGCGTTCGAGTCTGCCAATCCACTCGCCGGTCTCAGCGTGCGCATTGGCATCCACACGGGCGAGGCGGTGCAGGGTGACGACGGTGATCTGTTCGGGCGTCATGTCGTCATGGCGTCACGCGTGGCTGACCAGGCCGGTGGTGGCGAGATCCTGGTGTCCTCGCTCGTCCGCGAGATCGTCGAACCTCGGGGCGACATTGCGTTCGGCGAGGCCCGCGTCGCAGTGCTCAAGGGCCTGAGCGGCGAGCACCGCCTGCATCGCCTCGTGTGGTGACCGTGAACGAGTCGCTTCTCCCGACACCCGTCGACGGGTCCACCGATTCCGAATACTCTGCCTTGATGGAGTTCAGGGTGCTGGGCCCACTCGAGGTCGTCAACGAACTCGGTGTCGTCGCGCTCGGTGGACCGCAGCAGCGGCGCGTGCTGGCCGCGCTGCTCTCGGATCCCGGCCACGTGCTCACCTACGAACGCCTCGGCGAGGTGCTCTGGCCCGATGGCGACGGCCCGGCCAACCCGCGCAGGTCGGCGATCACCTACGTGTCACGCCTCCGCGCCGCCGTGGGCATGCACGAGATAGGCGCTTTCGAGTTCGGCATGGCTCACCGTGTGCGCATCGAACTCGGCCACCAGCCGGCCTTCGCGCAGGATGCCGATGCGGTCGGCGACCTGGCGCGCGTTGA
>CBHWEI010000263.1:0-5577 GCA_966112835.1 uncultured Acidimicrobiaceae bacterium | reverse complement strand
GACTTGCTGCCCTCGCGCAGGCCGACGACGACCTGCACGCCCGACTCCTTCAGGTTCAGCGCATGCGCGTGACCCTGCGAGCCGTAGCCGATGATGGCGACCTTGCGGGCCCGAATGATCGACGGATCGCAGTCCGCCTCGTAGTACATCTTTGCGGCCACGTTCAGCCAGCCTTTCCCTTGTTGGTGTTGTTGACGGCACGCAAGCGTGCGTCGCGATCGAGCTTGGGCAGCGCAACGCGCCCCGTCCGCTGGAGCTCCACGATGCCATAACCGGTGAGGAGTTCCTCAAAATCGTCGAGCTTGTCGGGGTGCCCGTCGAGCGAGACCGTGATGGCCTCGACGCCGACGGCCAGGATCTTGCCCTCGAAGATGTTCGCCAGCTCCACGACCTGGCCGCGGGTGTCGGGCGTGGCCCGCACGGTGGCGAGGAGCAGTTCGCGCTCGACGCTGCGGCGCGGGTCGAGCTCGCTGATCTTCACCACTTCGATGAGCTTGAACAGCTGCTTGGTGATCTGCTCGAGCGGCGACGACTCGACGTCGACCACGATGGTGATGCGGCTGAAGCCGGGCTCCTCGGCCGGCGCGACGGCCAGGCTGAAGATGTTGAAGCCGCGGCGGGCGAACAGGCCGGCCACGCGGGCGAGGACGCCGGGTCGGTTCTGGACGAGGACCGACAGGATGTGATGGTTCATCTGGTCGTTCATCGCAGGGCGCTCCGGTTGCTGTTCTGGAAGTCGGGCAGCAGCAGGTCGTCGTTGCTGGCACCGGCGGGCACCATGGGGAAGACCTTCTCGCGGGCGTCGACGCGGAAGTCGACCACGACCGGACGGTCGTCGATGCTGTTCGCCTTGTCGATGGCCGGCTGGACCTCTTCGGGGCTGTCAACGCGGATGCCGACGCAGCCCATGGCCTCGGCCCACTTCACGAAGTCGGGCACCTCGGGCGACAGGTAGACCTCGCTGTAGCGCTCGTCGTAGAACATCTCCTGCCACTGACGGACCATGCCGAGGTAGCTGTTGTTCAGGATGGCGACCTTCACGGGGATGCGCTCGACGCTGGCGGTGACCAGCTCCTGGGCGGTCATCTGGAAGCAGCCGTCGCCGTCGACGGCCCACACGGTGCGGTCGGGGCGGCCGACCTTGGCGCCGATGGCGGCAGGGACGCTGAAGCCCATGGTGCCGAGGCCACCCGAGTTCACCCAGGTGTAGGGCTCGTTGAACTTCCAGTACTGGCTGCTCCACATCTGGTGCTGGCCGACGCCCGACACCAGGATGGTGCCCTCGGGCGACGAGTCGCGCAGCTGCTCCAGGCAGTACTGCGGCTTCAGCGCGTCGCCGGGCTCGCTGGGCTCGTAGGCCAGCGGGAACTGCTCGCGCCATCCGCTGATGCGGCTCTTCCACGCGCCGGTGTCGGCCTGGGCGGTGCCGCCCTGCAGCAGGTCCTTGATGGCCTTGATGATCTCTTCGATGACGTACTTGGCGTCGCCGACGATCGGCACGTCGGGGCGGCGGACCTTGCCCTGCTCGGCCGGGTCGATGTCGACGTGGATGACCTTGGCCTCGGGGGCGAAGGTGCTCACCTTGCCGGTGATGCGGTCGTCGAAGCGGGCGCCGAGCGTGATGAGCAGGTCGCTCTTCTGCATGGCGGTGATGGCCGTGGCGTTGCCGTGCATGCCGGGCATGCCCAAGCACAGGCGGTGGTCGTCGGGGAACGCACCGCGGGCCATGAGGGTGGTGACGACGTGGATGTCGACCAGCTCGGCCAGCTCGCGCAGCGCCTCGGCCGCACGGGCCTTCAGGATGCCGCCACCCGCGTAGATGATGGGGCGCTCGCTCGCCAGGATGAGCTTCGCGGCCTCCTTGATCATGCGCGGGTGGCCCTTGGTGTTGGGCCGGTAGCCGGGGAGGCTGTCCATGACCTCCTGGTCGGTCGGCCAGTACCACTCCATGGTGTTGGTGAGGCAGTCCTTGGGGATGTCGATCAGCGTCGGCCCCGGACGACCCGTGGTGGCGATGTGGAACGCCTGGCGCACGGCCATGGGCATGTCCTGCGCGGTCATCACCAGCTCGTTGTGCTTGGTGGTGCTGCGGGTGATGCCGATGGTGTCGCACTCCTGGAACGCATCGCTGCCGATGGCCGTGGTGGCCACCTGGCCGGTGATGCAGACCATGGGGATGCTGTCCATGTAGGCGTCCATGAGCGGGGTGACCATGTTGGTCGCCGCGGGACCGCTGGTGACCATGGCGACGCCGGGACGGCCCGTCACGTGCGCGTACCCCTCGGCCATGTGGCCGGCGCCCTGCTCGTGCCGCACCAGGATGTGCCGGATGGACGAGTCGAGCAGCGGGTCGTAGGCGGGCAGGATGCAGCCGCCGGGTAGACCGAAGATGGTCTCGACCTGCTCCATCTCGAGCGCTTTGATGAGGGCTTGCGCCCCGGTGATCTTCATGGGAACTCCTGGCTTGGGGTGACGACGAACGGTGACGGTGCCGAAGGACGGCGGAAAAACGAAGAAGCCCCCCGCACTGGGAGGCTTGGACGCACGCGAAGTATGAGGGCGTGCGTCTACACGAGGATTACTACGAGGGTGCGGAGATCGAGGTGGGCCTGGGCACGCATCGTCAAGAGTCTGGCACCACACCCGCCCCGTTCGCAACCCAGTACCGGGTGAAAGTGCCGTCATCGCTGTCAGCGGATGTTGCGCTGAGCGCAACATCTGGTGCCTGCGATCCGCAATCTGGGCTGCGCTGTCAGCTGAGCGGGCCACCTCGGCCCGCTGGCCTGCCTGCGTTCGGCAGTGGCGCGCCTTGTCCGCGCGATGTCGGGTCGTTCACCCGCCCGTGACGGCAGCTCTGCGCTACTTGAACACGAAGGTCATCGTGTCGTCGTGCACGGCGGGATCATCGGGCCTGTCCGCCCATCGCCAACAGATGTGGCCCGCACCCGCGCACAGGACAACGCGCTGACAGATGCGCTGCGCGTCATCAGGCCGCTCGCAGAGAACAAGCGAGACGCGCCTGATGGAGCTTCCGCAGACCGGACACGTCTCGCCCATCGGTGCAGCCTGCCTGACGCCATCTACGCGGTCAACAGCGCCGAGCGGCAGCTCTGCGCTGCGTGACGTCATGCCTCCAGCGTGGCTGTTGGTGGTCAGGGCATGACGTCATACGAAACTCGTAGCGCCGAGTGCCCGCTCTGTGCGCTCTTTGCAAGGGACCGTTCACCGGCGGTGGGCGAAAACTCCCTGGGGAGCCTGGGCGTCGAGAACTGGGAATGCCCAGAAGGCGACGTCGGGTTCTGGGCATTCCCGGAAGGCCCGACAGCGTGCGGCGGCAGCGGCGATCAGGAGCAGGCGGCGATGAAGGGGGCGACGGCGGGGTGCAGTGCGCCGCCGCGGCGGGTGACTGCGCTGATGGTGCGACTGAAGAGCGGTTCGGCCATGGCGCGGGCCAGGCGGTGCGCGCCGTGCTCGGCCTGGGTGGTGGGCAGCACCGTCCACCCCAGGCCCAGGCGCACCATCTCCACCAGCACCTCCGGCTGGTGCGATTCCATCTCCACCACCAGCGGCGCGCCGATCTCGCGCAGCCGTCGGTCGATGGCCGTGCGGGTGCGCGAGTCCGACGGGAACAGCAGCCACGGACCCCACTCCGCCGGCGGCACGCCAGCCCCGGCCCCGGCCCCGGCGCCGACCCCGAAGGCCCCGACGCCCGGCGGCGCGTACACGGCCAGGTCGTCGCGCAGCAGCGGCGTGCTGTCGAACGGCCCGGCGCCTTCGGGGTCCACGCAGACGGCCACGTCCAACTCGTTGCGCTCCAGCCGCTCGAGCAACGCACCGGTGGGCGCCACGGTGTAGCCGACGTCGAGCGTCGGGTGGGCACGGCGGAACCGGCGCACGGCGTCGCGGCAGTGGTGCACGGCGGCGATGTCGATCATGCCCACCCGCAACCGGCCCACCTGCCCGGCCCCGACAGCCCGCACCCAACGGGTGACCTCGTCCAGGTCGGCCAGCACCCGGGCCGCGCTGGCAGCCACGGTGGCCGTGTACTCGTGGGGCACGCGGCGCCGGCCGTCGGCCGCGAACAGGGGGACGCCCAGGCGGCGCTCCAGTTCGGCGATGCCCTGCGACAGCGCCGACGGGGTGACGTCGAGCGACGCCGCGGCCTCGGCCCAGGTGCGGTGGCGGGTGATGGCGACCAGGTAGCCCAACTGGGCGGTCGACAGGTTCGGCAGGGTGTCCACATTGTGAAGTATTGCTGAACTGAAGGGCATGGTCATTGCACGTTCCCTTAATCTCCCTCGCCATGACCACTCCTCCGTCCCCCACCGTCGGCCCCGCGACCGGTCGCCTGGGCGTGCTGACCGTCGGCCTCGGTGCCGTCGCCTCCACGCTCATCGCCGGTGTCGAGCTGGTGAAGCGCGGCCATTCGCTCCCCGTCGGCAGCCTCACCCAGATGGGCACCATCCGCCTGGGCAAGCGCACCGACAACCGCAGCCCGCTCATCAAGGACTTCGTGCCGCTCGCGTCGCTCGACGACATCGTGTTCGGCGCGTGGGATCCGTTCCCGGACGACGCCTACATCGCCGCCACCCGCGCCGGCGTGCTGGAGAGCGGCAAGCACATCGAGGCCGTCGCCGACGCGCTGCGCGACGTGCGCCCCATGCCGGCCGCGTTCGACCGCGAGTACGTGAAGCGCATCGACGCCGACAACACGCTGCACACCATCGACAAGCGCAGCATGCTGAACGCCATCCGCGAAGACATCAACCGCTTCCGCGAAGAGAAGCAGGTGGACCGCGTGGTGATGATCTGGTGCGCCAGCACCGAGATCTTCATCGAGCCCGGCCCGGCGCACGAGAACATCGAGTCGTTCGAAGCGGCCATCGACGCCAACGACCCCACCATCGCCCCGTCCATGCTGTACGCCTACGCGGCCATCCTGGAGGGCGTGCCGTTCGCCAACGGCGCCCCGAACCTCACCGTCGACATCCCGGTGCTGCGCGAGCTGGCCATCCAGAAGCGCATCCCCATCAGCGGCAAGGACTTCAAGACCGGCCAGACGCTCATCAAGACCGTGCTCGGCCCCATGCTGCGGGCCCGCATGCTCGGCCTGTCGGGCTGGTACAGCACGAACATCCTGGGCAACCGCGACGGCGAAGTGCTGGACGACCCGGACAACTTCAAGACGAAGGAAGAGAGCAAGCTCGGCGTGCTCGAGCACATCCTCGACCCCGAGACGTTCCCCGACCTGTACGGCGACGTGTACCACAAGGTGCGCATCAACTACTACCCGCCGCGCGGCGACAACAAGGAGGGCTGGGACAACATCGACCTGTTCGGTTGGCTCGGCTACCCCATGCAGTTGAAGGTCGACTTCCTGTGCCGCGACAGCATCCTCGCCGCGCCGCTGGCCCTGGACCTGGTGCTGTTCAGCGACCTCGCCCAGCGCGCCGGTCTGTACGGCATCCAGGAGTGGCTGAGCTTCTACTACAAGGCCCCCATGGTGGCCCCTGGCCTGCACGCCGAGCACGACCTGTTCATCCAGCAGACCAAGCTGAAGAACACGCTGCGCTGGAT
>CBHWEI010000262.1:0-5612 GCA_966112835.1 uncultured Acidimicrobiaceae bacterium | reverse complement strand
CTGCATGAGCGCGATCGACGTGAGCGGCTTGGTCATGGAGTAGATGCGGAAGATGGTGTCGTCGCCGATGGGCACGTTGCGCTCGCGGTCGCGCTGGCCGAGCGACGCGTGGTACGCCACCTTGCCGTGGCGGCCGACGGCCACCTGGGCGCCGGCGATCTTCCCCTTCGACACGTAGTGCTGGTCCAGGTGGGTGGCGATGCGCTGCAGGCGCCCCGCATCGAATCCGGTCCCGGCGACGTCGGCGTGCAAGTCCATTCGTGTTCACTAGCACAGGCCCGGCGGGGGCATTTCGTGCCGGAGCGCCCGGCGCCGCCCGGGCGCTGAGATACTCGCGGCATGGCCGTCACGTTCCGTTGCCCGCACTGCGCCCAGGCGCTGGTCGAGCAGCCCACCGGGTGGACCTGCGCGACTGGCCACGTGTTCGACCGGTCGCGCGAGGGCTACGTGAACCTGCTGGTCGGCGGCCGCCTGCCGGGCGGGCCGAGTGGCGACGACGACGCCATGGTGCGGGCGCGGCGCACCGTGTTCGACGCCGGCCTGTACGACCCGATCATCGACGCCGTCGCCACCGAGGTGGCGCGTGCGGTGGCCGATGCGCCGGAGCGACCCGCGGTGCTCGACGCCGGTTGCGGCGAAGGCACGTACCTGGCCCAGGCGGCCGCCGCGTCCGACGCCGACGGGTGGGGTATCGACATCTCCAAGGTCGCCGTGCGCCTGGCCGCCAAGCGCTACGGCGCGTGCCGGTTCGCGGTGGCGTCGTCGTACCGGTTGCCGTTCGCCGACGCGTCGTTCGACGCGGTCATCGACGTGTTCTCGCCGCGCCCGTTCGACGAGCTGCTGCGCGTGCTGCGGCCCGGGGGAGTGGCCGTGGTGGTGACGCCCGGAGCCGACCACCTGGCCGGCCTGAAGGCGCTGGTGTACGACACGCCGCGCCCGCACGTCGACGACGAGGCCACGCCACCCGCCGAGTCGACCACGCCGGTGCACTTCACCGTCGACCTCGCCCAACCGCCACTGCGGCGAGCGCTGTTGGAGATGACGCCCTACTGGTGGAGCACGCCCGACGACCGCCGGGCCCACATCCAGGCGACCCTCACCTCGGTGGACGCCCACATGGTGCTCACCACCTACCGCCGCCCCGCCTGAACACCGGTGGCGGGCCGACCGGTCCGTGACTATGATTCTGGTCATGTCGGACGTCTTGCCGCTCGCCGAAGTGAAGGCCAAGTTCTCGGAGATGGTGGACCGTGTCGAGCAGCAGCACGACCGCATCACCGTCACCCGCAACGGCCGCCCGGCCGCGGTGTTGATGAGTGCCGACGACCTGGCTGCGTTGGAGGACACGCTCGAGTTGCTGTCCGACCCGACCGCCATGGCCGACATCGCCCGTGCGCGGCGCGAGGCCGAAGCGGGCCAGACCGTGTCGGCCGACGAGTTGCGCGCCAAGTACCTGCGCCGATGACCGAATGGCAACTGCGGTCGGCGGCGACGGCTGAACGACAGCTCTCCCGCCTGCCCGAGCGCGTCGCCGCGGCGGTGGTCGAGTTCATGGTCGGCCCGTTGTGCGAGAACCCCCGGCGCGTAGGCCATCCGCTGCAGCGCGAGCTGACCGGGCTGTGGTCGGCCAGGCGTGGTGCGTACCGGGTGGTGTACGAGATCGACGACGCGTCGCACACCGTCACCGTGCTGCGGATCGACCACCGATCCGATGTGTATCGCCCGCGGTAGGCGGGTCAGTTCACCTTCAGGGCGGCGCTGAAGACCTTCTTCGGCTTCAGCTCGGTGGCGATGCGGGTGGCGATGGCCTGGAACGCCTTGGCGCTCTCGCTGTCCGGGTCGGCCACGGTGATGGGCTGGCCGTCGTCGCCGCCCTCGCGCAGCGCCTGCACCAGCGGCAGCTGGCCCAGCAGCGGCACTTCCAGCTCGTCGGCCAGTTCCTGGCCGCCGCCGGCGCCGAAGATCTCGTAGCGCTTGCCGTCGTCGCCGGTGAACCAGCTCATGTTCTCGATGACGCCCTTCACGGGCAGGTTCACCTTCTGCGCCATGGCGGCCGACAGGCGGGCCACCTTCTGGGCGGCGGGCTGCGGCGTGGTGACCACGTACACCTCGCCGCGGGGCAGGTACTGGCTGAGGCTCAGGGCGATGTCGCCGGTGCCGGGGGGCATGTCGATGAGCAGGAAGTCGGGCTCGTCCCAGAACACGTCGGCCAGGAACTGCTCGAGCGCCTTGTGCAGCATGGGGCCACGCCAGATGACGGCCTGGCCCTCGGGCACGAAGTAGCCGATGCTGATGCAGCTGACGCCGTGCTGGGCCGGCGGCACGAGCATGTCGTCGATGACCACCGGGTCGCGGTCGGTGCCGAGCATGCGCGGGATGGAGTAGCCGTAGATGTCGGCGTCGACCACGCCCACCTTGTAGCCCTGCGACGCGAGTGCCACGGCGATGTTCACGGTGACGCTGCTCTTGCCCACGCCGCCCTTGCCCGACGAGATGAGCAGCGGGCGGGTCTTGCTGCCCGGCTGGTTGAACGGCACGGCTTTGCCCTCGGCGTGTCCGTGCCCACCCTGGGGTGCGTGGCTGTGACCGTGACCGGCGCCGCCCATGATCTCGCGCACCTTGGCGCGCTCGGCGTCGGTCATGACGCCGAAGTCGAGCGCCACGGCGGTGACCCCGTCGAGCGCCGTGACCGCGGTGGCCACGCGGGCCTGGATCTCGTTCTTCAGCGGGCAACCCGGCACCGTGAGGGCGACCTCGATGCGGGCGGTGCCGCCGTCGAGCTGCACCGAGCGGACCATGCCCAGGTCGACGATGCTGCGGTGCAGTTCGGGGTCCTCCACGGGGCGAAGGGCGTCGATGATCTGCTCGGTGGTGGGCATCAGTGTCTCCGGGTGGGCGGTGTCGAGGGGGCGCGGTCCGAATTACCACTACGCGCATAGGTAGAATACCTGCGTGGCCCCGAACTCGACCTCCTTCACGAGCACCGTCTCGGCCATCACCGACGCGTTCGGCGACCCCACTCGCCGCGGCATCTACCTGATGGCCCGCGACCGTGAGCAGGGGGTCACCGCGGCCCAGGTGGCCGAGCAGTTCGGTGTGCACCCCAACGTGGCCCGCCACCACCTCGACAAGTTGTCGGCCGGCGGCTACCTGGAAGTGGTCATCGAGCGGGCCGAGGGCGCCGGCGCCGGTCGCCCGTCGAAGCACTACCGAGTGCCGGCCGATGCCCGTGCCGACAGCGTCGACGTGCCGGTGAAGAGCGACGACCTGGTGCTGTCGCTGCTGGGCCGCGCCCTGCGGTTGCTGCCGCGTGAGCAGGCCGAGACGATGGCCGAAGAGGTGGGGCAGGAGTACGGCAAGGCCATGGCCCAGGGCATGACCGGCGCCGACCTGGCTGCCGGCCAGCGCAGCCTGCGCTCGGCCATGCAGGCCGTGGCCGATGCGCTCACCGCACACGGCTTCGCCGCCCACGCCGACCAGCGCAACAACCAGCTGCGCATCATCAACAACCACTGCCCGTTCGGCGACGTCGCCATCGAGCACCCGGTCATCTGCGCAGTCGACCGCGGCATGGTGAAGGGCATGTTGGCCGCCCTGCACGGCGACGCTGACGTGAGCACCCTGCAGTCGCTCGCCCAGGGCGACACCTTCTGCGCCACCTCCGTCTGACCGGCCTCCCGTCACGAGAACGGTGGCCGCAGGCGGTCACGCGGACCTTGATCGTGGAGTGTTAGGCCACGCCCGCGCCTAGGGGTCCGCTTCTGTGGCAACGAGGGCCGACCAGAATCGAGATTCCAGTCCGAGAACGCTTGCCTCTTGACGTCACCTGCTCACCCAGCCGCCGGCGTTGGCCGTGCAAGCCGGGACCGCTCCATCTATCGTCGGATTGCGGACGACGTAGTAGTCGCTGATACTCATCGCGTAGCGCCAAAGGCATTGCAGGGGCTGCCCGCCGGACCGGATCGGCCGCCCAGCGCCGAATGCGACGGACCACGGAAGAAGACCGGCCCCTCTTGGGATGCGATGACGGAACGGGTAGGGACGTAGATGCGCCCCGCGCCGGCAGAGATGGCCTCTCCCTTGCGCCGGCGAGGTGCGCCGGACCAAGGCGTTTGCGGATGCGGCCTGAACGTGGTGAATCGCCTCTGGGTCGTAGGTGAACACTGCGGCACTGGTGGCCGTCGTAGGTGCGAGCACAACACCGATAGGCGTCGCGAGAATGCCGAAACGCAGCGCCCCCGAAGCGCAACATCGGCCGACCAACTCCAAAGTCTCGTCGTTGCCGGACGCATTCTGCCGGTTCTTGGGAATTCTCACGGCGTTTGCACTGCTGTGGCGATCGGCTCCATCTACTTGCGGCGAGTTCGAAGGAGAAGCTTGGCCGTCGGCGCGACCAGACCGACCGGGTTCTGCGCCAAAGCCTGCAAAACAGCAACCGGAAGATCTCCGGCGAGATCCAAGGAGAGCAGGTGAGCCGCGGCCGCGTACCTCACCTCATCGTTGTCGTGTTCGAGAAGCGGGCAGAGCAGCGCTTCTGCGTGCCCCATCGCGTGCCACCTTCCGACGATTTTCTCGCCGGCACGGGTGTGCTGGTCTGCTCGCCGTCGGTCCCCGTGTGCAACCTCAGCCCAGTACCGGGTTGCACTTTCAACGAACTCAGCCCGATCAGTCTCGATGGTGTGTGTGGTCATCGGAGCTTCATCCCATTCAGTGCTCGTTGTACGACGTCCATACCGAACTCGTACTGCTCTTGCCAAGGCAACCCGTTCAACGAGTTGCGTACAGTCGTGGAGAAGCCTGGCGGCCTCGATGAGTAGAACGCACTGATTTCGTCGTGCACGCTCTCTGGTAGTCGCACGAGGTTGTCAGTGCTGTTGACCTGCTGTGGTGTGAAGCCACTTCTCGATGCGTTGCACTGGCATTGCTCGACGATGTGATGGATGTCCTCGGCGGGGTTCGTCCCGACCGCTGACTTCGCTTGGCCAAACGAGTCGTAGGAGGTCACCTGCCCCGTCTCGTCAGCGATGGTTCGGACTCCTGCCGCTTCCGGGCTAGCGATGAGCGGTGGCTCACCGGCGGGATTCTCAAAGAAGTAGGGCCCGCTCTCCACAGCTCCGAATGCAAGCAACAGCGCCGCCTGGGATTCCATCGTGTTCTCGAACTGTCTGCGGGTGGTCTGTCCTAGCCGGTCCCAAGAATCAAGATCGTGCAACCATCTCTCAGTCATGCCGCGATCGCGAGCAATCTCAAATGACTCAGTGGTCAAGGTCCCGTCCGCGTGACTCGCGTATTGGAAGAACGTCGCCCGCTCCAGTTCGGTCTCATTCCAATTGCTTGACCATCGTTGGTTGAGGCCGTCCTCAAAGCTGGACGACGCATCAAAGTGGGCGCAGAAGCTAAGAGTGCCATCGTCCCAACACCCAGACCCTGCAGTCGCACCCCGACCAGGTTCGAGTCCACCTGGGTCGGTGAGTGTGGTCGGGTTGGCGGCGGCGTACAGGTAGGGGTCGTTGGTGGTGGTGGCGAGGGGGTCAGCGGAAAGGAAATGCGCGAACGTCGGGTCGTAGGCGCGTACACCGAGGATGTCGATCCCGTTGGTGTCGGTGACCTGC
>CBHWEI010000261.1:0-5623 GCA_966112835.1 uncultured Acidimicrobiaceae bacterium | reverse complement strand
TTGCTCAGCAGTCTCCTAGCCGTCGATGAGGCCTCGGACCATGGGGCGCATGTTGGCGGGCGGGTTGCGGTCCAGGCATTCCTGCGCCTCGGCCTTCGACGTGGTCACGTCGGGCGTGGTGAGGAAGCGGGCCGTGGCGACGGCGATGAAGCAGTGCGGGTCGGCGTACGTGTCGTCCAGCTCGGCGGCGGCGCGGAGCAGGTCGATGCCCTGCTGCACCTGCGCGTCGTCCTTGGCCTGCTGACCGTTCAGCGCGATGAGCCAGCCGATGTACGTGCGGGCCTCGAGGTTGTCGGGCTCGATCTCGATGACCTTCTGGTACGCCGCGAGCGCGCTGGTGGGGTCGGTGCCCAGCTGCGTGCGCGCCTGGGCCAGCAGCTGGGTGACCTGGTCGGCCGGCAGACCCCCGGTGAGCGTCTGGCCGGGCAGTCGCTGGCCGGCGAACTGGCTGACCGCCACACCCAACCCGACGCCGATGACGATGGTGACGACGGGAATGGCCAGCCGCCGCCACAGCGGCTTCGACACCTTCGGCGGCAGCGAGCTGCGTCCGTCCTCGATCTCGCGCAGCACGGCGCCGGCGCGGGCCACGTAGCCGTCGCGCAGGGCGGTGAAGTCGGCATCGTCGACGTCGCCTGCAGCGTGCTCGCGCTCGAGGTCGCGGATGCTCGCCAGCAGGAAGCGGCGCTCCTCCTCCAGCTCGGCCAGGCGATCAGGATTCATCGTCGTCGGGCTCCGCGTCGGGTTCGGTCCCGGACTCGGGCTCGGACCCGGCCTCAGGCTCGGACTCGGTCGTCGCCTCGACGGCCGGCTCGGCCGTGGGCTGGGGTTCCGGCTCGGGTGGCGCGTCCTCGGCGGCGAGCGCTGCGGCCACACGGGCGCGGTCGTCGTCGTCGGGAATGGCGTCGACGTTGCGCCGCCACTTGCGGAACGCGAAGAACAACCCCACGCCCGCGCACACCAGCGCCATGGCCGGCAGGATCCACACCAGCGAGTCGAACCCGCTGGCCTTGGGCACCAGCTGCGTCTGCGCGCCGAACTGCTGCACGATGTAGGCGACGATCTGGTCGTCGGTGGTCTGACCCTGGGCCACCTGCGCCTTCACCTCGGCACGGATGGCGGCCGACGCCGGGTTGGCGCTCTCGTACACGGTCTCGCCATCGCACACCGGGCAGGCGATGCGCTTGGTGATCTCCTGCACGCGCTCCTCGGGCGTGAGCGGGCCCGAGTCCTTCGTGCCGCCGTAGGCGAGCAGGCCGGCGACCACCAGCAACAGGGCCAGCCACCCGGGCCAGCGCTTCCACGAACTCGTCCGGCTCATGACAGTCCGTACAGGTCGCGTTGCTGCTGCACCAACCGGTTCAGCGTGTCGGCGTCGATCTGGCCCGCCCAGCGGACCACGACCACGCCGTCGGGGTTGATGATGAACGTCTCGGGCACCAGGGCGACGCCGAAGTCGACGTTGGCGCGGCCGTCGTCGTCGCGCACGATGGGCCAGTCGCCGCCGCGGGTGAGGAAGAACGACTTAACCCGGTCGATGTCGTCGTTGATCTGCAGCATCGTGTACAGCTCGGCGCCGTCGGCACCGAACGCCTTCTGCTGCTCGACGAACTTCACCAGTTCGGGGTGCTCGGCGCGGCACGGCGCGCACGTGGAGTTGAAGAAGTTCACCACCACCCAACTGCCCTTGCGGCGGGCCAGGTCGAACGGGGTGCCGTCCAGCGTGGTGCTGCGCACCGTGGGCGCGGGGCGGCCCAGCAGCGGGCTCTCGACCAGGCCCACCTTGTCCTTCGGGCCCGACGAGCTGCCGGCCAGCACCAGGAACAGGGCGACCATCACCACCAGCACACCGAGCACGACGAACGGGGCGATGCGGCGCGGCTTGGGCGCGCCGGGCTGGGGCGACGCGGGGTCGGGTGCGGTGTCGGCCGCGGTCAGGTCGTCACTCATGGGTTGCTCCCTCGAGCGGCGCCTCGGGTTCGGCGGCCACCGGCTCGTCGAGCGGCACGGGGGCCGACACGGGGTCGGTGGGCTTGCGGCGGTGCTTGCCGGGGAACGCCGACAGCAGCGTGCCGACGCCGCACAGCAGACCACCCACCCACAGCCACACGATCATCGGCTTGATGAAGATCTTCAGCTTGGCCACGCCGGTGCTGGGCTTCGAGCCGTTCTCGAGCGTCAGGTAGATGTCGCGCATGAACCCGGTCTTCACGCTGGGCGTGGCCACGTCCATGCCCTGGCCGGTGTACTTGGTGATGGCCGGCGCGTAGGCCTTGCCGCCGTCGATGGCCACGAGCGCCTTGATGCCCACGGTGCCGGGGCCGGTGAAGTCGACCACGTCCTGCAGTTCGAACGTGTGGCCGGCGAATTCGATCTTGTCGCCCTTGTTCATGGTGAACTCGCCCGACTTGGTGTAGCTGTTGCTCGCCGTCAGGCCCACGGCGATGAGGATGACGCCCAGGTGCACCACCATGCCGCCGTTGGCGCGGCCCAGCAGGCCGCGGTAGCCCTGGCGGCGTGTGGCGAGCACCAGCTGGCGCATGGCCGAGCCGCCGGCGAACCCGGCCAACCCGAACGCCAGCAACGGCGCCCAGCCGGTGGCACCCAGCAGGATGGCCAGCAGCAGCGTGCCCGCACCGCACCAGGCGGGCCAGAACAGGCGCTCGCGCAGCAGTTCGCCGCTGGCCTTGCGCCACGGCAGCACGGGCGCCACGGCCATGAGGAACAGCAGGGCGATGCCGATGGGCATGGCCATGGTGTCGAAGAACGGCGAACCGACGGCGATCTGCCGGTCGTCCTTGGCCTCGACGATGAGCGGGAACACGGTGCCCAGCAGGATGACGAACGCGAACAGCGAGAAGATGACGTTGTTCGCCAGGAACGCGCCTTCACGCGAGATGGGCGAGTCGATGGCGCCGGGCGATCGCAACCGGTCGCCGCGCCAGGCGATGAGCCCCAGCGACACCACCACGATGAGGCCGAAGAAGCCCAGCAGGTACGGGCCGATGGTGCCGTCGCTGAACGCGTGCACGCTGTTGATGACGCCCGAACGGGTGAGGAACGTGCCCAGGATGGTGAGCGAGAACGTGGCCACCAGCAGGCTCAGGTTCCACACGCGCAGCATGCCGCGGCGTTCCTGCACGAGCACCGAGTGGATGTATGCCGTGCCGGTGAGCCACGGCAGGAAGCTGGCGTTCTCGACCGGGTCCCATGCCCACACGCCGCCCCAGCCGAGCACCTCGTAGCTCCACCAGCTGCCCAGCACGATGCCGAGGGTGAGGAAGCCCCACGCGAACAGCGCCCAGCGGCGCGTCTCGAGCAGCCAGCCCTCGCCCACGCGGCCGGTGATGAGCGCGCCGATGGCGAACGCGAACGGCACGGTGAAGCCGACGTAGCCCAGGTACAGGATGGGCGGGTGGAACAGCACGAGCACGTGGTTCTGCAGCAGCGGGTTGGGGCCGTTGCAGCACCGGTCGAAGTTGGGCACGCCACCGGCGCGGAACGCGTCGGTGGGGCCGAGCGCGAGGAAGAAGAAGAACGCGGTGACGAGCAGCATGACCACCAGCGCCCACGCCACCAGCGGGTCGCCCAGGCGGGTGCGGTAACGGCGAGCGACGATGGTGGTGTAGATGGCGAGCAGCAGCAGCCACAGCAGGATGCTGCCCTCGAGCGCGCTCCACATGGCGGTGAAGTTGAACAGCGCCGGCGTGTCGTACGAGCCGACCTTCTGGACGTAGGCGATGCTCCAGTCGCGGGTGACGAGCGCGCGCTGCATGACCACCACGGCCATCACCGCGCCCACCAGCACCACCCACACGTAGCCCTGCACGGCGCGCACGAGGCGCTGGTCCTTCAGCAGCGTGGCCGTGGCCAGCGCGCCGGCGCCGAACACCGAGGCGGCCAGACCGATGATGAGTGCGGAGTGGCCGAAGAGGCCGTTCACCCCTTCTGCGAGCACGCTGCGGCCTCCGCGTTCGTCTGCTGCAGACGGTCCTTGTTCTCGGCGTCGTAGCTGTTGTCGTGCTTGACGATGACCTCGTCACCCTCGAACGCGACGCCGCTGGTGTCCTCCACGGCACGGCCGCGCACGACCACCGGGATGCACTCCTGGAAGATGCCACTGGGCTCGCTGCCCACCGACACCGGCATGCTCTTGCCGTTGTAGGCGATGACGAAGTTGTAGGCGCCGGCGGCCGACTTCTCGACCGAGCCCTCCTGCACCACGCCCTGGATGCGGATGTTGCGGCCGACGTCGCAGCCGTCCTTCACGCCGACCTCGTCGACGTTGCAGTAGTAGTCGACGGCGTTGGTGAGGAACTTCACCACCATGACGCCTCCGGCCACGAGCACCAGCCCGAGCACGGCGAACGCCAACCACGGCCGCTTGCGCTTGCGCCCCTGCGCGGTGGGGACGACCTCGCGCGGGCTCAGGTCCACGGGCGGTCCTCCTCGCGCACCTGCGGCGCGATCTTGCGGGCCCGGGCGAGCATGCGCCACGCGTACAGGGCGATGCCGCCCAGGGTGACGACGTAGCTGATGACGACGTACGGCGTCTGCTGACTGACGGTCATGCTGGCGAGCATCAGACCTGCGCTCCTTCTGCCCGGCGTTCGGCGAGTGCCACGTCGAGGCCTTGGTCGTCGAGTGCGTCCTCCATGGCGAGCACGCGCTGGCGGTGCAGCACCAGCCACACGTAGAGCAGCGTGAAGGCGATGATGCCGACGAACAGGCTGAACAGCATCAGCCCGTTCAGCTTGCCCTCGGCGACGCTCTCGTTCTGGTGCAGCGGCCGCCACCACTTCACGCTGAAGTGCACCAGCGGCACCTCGAGCACGGCGAGCAGGGCGATGATGGCGCTGCGCTTGGCCCGCTGCTGGTGGGTGCCACCCAGGTTCCGCACGGCGAGGTAGCCGATGTAGGTGACGAACAGGAACGCCGTGGTGGTGAGGCGGCTGTCCCAGGTCCAGAAGATGCCCCACGAGATGCGGCCCCACAGGCTGCCGCTGACCAGCGTGATACCCATGAACAGCACGCCCACCTCGGCGCTGGCACCGGCGATGCGGTCCCACGTGAGGCTGCGCGTCTTCTTGATCATGTAGGCCAGGCTGCTGAGGCCGGTGACGCCGAACGCCAGGTACGCCAGCCATGCCGACGGCACGTGGATGTACAGGATGCGCACCCCGGCCTTCTGGGTGGCGTCGTCGGGCGACAGGAACAACCCGAACACCACGAGCCAGCCGATGCCCACCAGCGTGGCGATGCCGAGCACACGGGTGAACTGCGTGCCGGTGGGCCGGCGGATCGGGCCGGCCGTGCCCGGCGTGGTGTCCGGACCGGGGTTGGAGGTGGGGGAAACGGCGGAGGTCATGGTGGCCTATTCGTCGATGAGCGATCCGAAAGCGAGCGTGCCGCCGACACCGAACAGGACGGCGAACAGTGCGAGCAGGCCGATCCACGGCCAACCTTCACTGGAGGTCGCCCCATTGGTTCCGAACGCCGCTTCCGTCGCCCGGGTTGCACCGATGAGCACGGGTGCCACCACCGGGAGCATCAGGAGCGGCAACAGCGTTTCGCGCCCTTTGGCCCCGGCAGCGAGACCGCCGTAGAGCGTACCGACGAAGGC
>CBHWEI010000260.1:0-5662 GCA_966112835.1 uncultured Acidimicrobiaceae bacterium | reverse complement strand
TTCTGGCACGTGCTGCCGTCGCTGGGCCTGCACAAGGCCAACCCCACCATCACCGACCTGCTCGGCACCGGTGCCGCCGCCACGGTCATCACCGTCGCGTTCGCCGTGGTCGGCACCGCGCTGACAGGCCTGGTGTGGTGCTGGATCCGCTACCGGTCGGGCAGCGTGCTGGCCACCATCCTCGGTCACGTGGCCACCAACTCGGTGGCCTACACGATCGCGTTCTGGGTCAACCGTTAGCCTTTCCGACGATGGATCGACCGATCGGGATGTTCGACAGCGGGTTCGGCGGGCTCACCGTCGCCCGCGCCGTCATCGACCTGCTGCCGGCCGAACACCTCGTCTACATCGGCGACACCGGCCGCTACCCCTACGGGCCGCGCCCGCAGGACGAGGTGCGCCAGTTCGCCCGCGAGCTGGCGTGGAGCCTGGTGAAGGACTTCGACGTGAAGGCCGTGGTGGTGGCGTGCAACACGGCGTCGGCCGCGGCGCTCGACGACCTGAAGGCCGAACTGCCCGTACCGGTCATCGACGTCGTCGAGCCGGGTGCCGACGCGCTCGTCACGGCCACGCGGAGCGGTGAGGTGGGCGTCATCGGCACGGTGGGCACCATCGGCTCCGGTGCGTACGACCGTGCGGTGGCCGCCACCGGCGCCGTCGTGCACCTCACCTCGACCGCGTGCCCCGGCTTCGTCGAGTTCGTCGAGCGCGGTCAGGTGAGCGGCGAAGAGGTGCACATCCTGGCCGAGCGACTGCTGGCACCGGTGAAGGACGCCGGCGTCGACACGCTGCTGCTCGGTTGCACTCACTACCCGTACCTCGCCCGTGTCATCGGCGACGTGATGGGCCCCGACGTCACGCTGGTCAGCAGCGCCGACGAGACCGCGTTCGTCACCCGCCGCACGCTCACCGAGGCGGGCATCCTGCGCCAGCCCGGCGCCGGCCCGGCCGAGCACCGCTTCCTGTCCAGCGGCGACATCTCGTGGTTCGCCGACCTCGGCCGCCGCCTGCTGGGCCCCGAACTGCGCGACGCCGTCGAGTGGCGCCACGACTGATCACCCGCTGCACCCACCGAACCATTCGCCCCACCGCACTCGCAACACACCAGGAGACACCATGCCCCGCCCCGACGGCCGCGCCGACGACGAACTTCGCCCCATCACGTTCGAGCGTGACTACACCGAGATGGCGGCCGGCAGCGTGCTGGTCACGTTCGGCAAGACCCGCGTGCTGTGCACCGCGTCCATCGACGAGGACGTGCCGCGCTGGATGCGCAACAGCGGCAAGGGCTGGGTGACCGCCGAGTACTCGATGCTGCCCGGTGCGTCGCCCGAGCGCATCGACCGCGAGGCGGCGAAGGGCAAGCAGAGCGGCCGCACGGTCGAGATCCAGCGGCTCATCGGCCGGTCGCTGCGCGCCGCCTGCGACATGAAGTTGCTCGGCGAGCGGCAGGTCATCGTCGACTGCGACGTGCTGCAGGCCGACGGCGGCACCCGTACCGCCAGCATCTGCGGCGGCTACCTGGCGCTGCACGACGCGCTCACCCGCCTGGTGCAGAACAAGGCCATCAAGCAGCACCCGCTGCACAGCTACTGCGCGGCCATCAGCGTGGGCATCGTGAAGGGTGTGCCGGTGTTGGACCTGCCGTACGTGGAGGACAGCACCGCCGAGACCGACATGAACGTGGTGGTGCTCGGCCAGCCCGGCGAGGAGCCGCGGTTCGTGGAGGTGCAGGGCACGGCCGAGGGCGCGGCGTTCAGCCGTGGCGAGCTCGACCAGTTGCTGGGCCTGGCCACGGGTGGCCTGGCGCAGATCATCGGCCTGCAGGCCGAACTGGTGGCCACCCCGCCCGAGCCGCGCACGCTGGGCCGATGAGCCTGCCCACGTTGGTGTCGGCCTCGGCCAACCCGCACAAGGTGGCCGAGATCGCCTCGATCCTCGACGGCCTGGTGCAGCTGGTGCCGCGGCCGGCCGACGTGCCCGAGGTGGTGGAGGACGCCGGCACGCTGGAGGGCAACGCCCGCCTGAAGGCGGCGGCCATCTGCGCGGCAACCGGCCAGGCTTCGGTCAGCGACGACACCGGTCTGTTCGTCGACGCACTCGGCGGCGAGCCGGGTGTCGAGACCGCGTACTACGCCGGCCCGAACGCCACCTACGCCGAGAACCGGGCCAAGATGCTGGTCGCGCTCGACGGTGTGGCCGACCGGCGGTGCCGGTTCCGCACCGTGGTGATGGTGGTGCGACCCGACGGGTCCGAGCTGTCGGTCGAGGGCGTGTGCGAAGGCACCATCGCCACCGAGGAGCGCGGCGAGCGCGGCTTCGGCTTCGACCCGCTGTTCATCCCCGACGACGGTGACGGCCGCACGTTCAGCGAGATGAGCGAGGCCGAGAAGAACGCCATCTCGCACCGCGGGCGGGCGTTCGTCGCCCTGGTCGATGCGCTCAGGGGCGAACCGTCAGCGTGACCACGAAGCCGCGGTGATCGCTGCCGGGCAACGGCACCTCCGTCACGTCCACCGGCTGCACGCGTTCGCGGAGCAGCGCGTGGTCGATGCGGACGAACAGCGGGAAGGCCCGGCCCTCGTTGGCCCAGCTGTTGGTGGACCAACGGCCCAACCACTCGTGCGCCGTGGTCCACCCGCGTGACAACAGGCGACGGAACGACGGGTGCCAGCGGGCCGCGTTGAAGTCGCCGACCACGACGTCAGCACCTCCCTCGGCAAGGTCGCCGATGTCGGCGAGCTCGCGGCTCCAGGCTCGCGCTCGCATGGTGGGCGGCTCGGTGTGGATGCCGACGATGCGGACCGTGGTGCCGTGCACGTGCACGTGTGCGTCGATGGTGGGCCGGTCGCTCAGCGGCACCATCACGCCGTCGAGCGGCAGCCGGCTCCACACGGCGATCCCGGCAGGGTCGGGTCGCAGGTCCTCGATGCGGTGAGGGTAGCGGTCGCCGCACTGCTCGACGAGCGCCGCCTGCATGACCGGGGTGAACTCGGTGAGCACCAGCACGTCGGCGTCGGTGGCCGCCACCGCGGCCATGGCGGCGGGCACCTTCGGGTTGTGCGACAGCAGGTTGCCGAAGAACAGCGTGAACGTGTTCGTGGCGGCGCCGGGCGTGCGCCGGGCCCGCACTGCTGGGGCGAGCAGCCAGGCGAGCGTGGCCAACGGCGGCAGCGACGCAGCGGCCAGGCCCCACTGCCCGGTGATCACCGCGACCACTGCCAGGGGAGCCGCGACGGCCAGCAGGTACGGCGACATGGCCTGCAGCACCGCGACCGGGCGCCAACGGTCGAACCCCACCCACTGGGTGGCGCTCAGGGCGAGCAGCGAGAGGGCGACGGCCCAACCGAGGAACAGCATCGTCACCAGTTGCGCAGGTCGATGGGCCAGCGGTCGATCACTTCGGTGCCGCGCACCAGCCATGCCACCTCGTGCATGGCCATGGTGGGGTCGATGTGCGCGGGCACGATGCGCACCCGGTCGCCCACCGCGGCCACCCCGGTGTGGGGTGCGAACGTGACGTGCTCGTCGCTCAGGAACCACACGTCGGCGCCGTTGCCGTCGAACGTCTCGACCGCCGGGTTGCCGTGGTCCATGCCCACCGACTTCAGGCCCACGTCGGCCACCGCGAACTTCGGGTTGGCGGACAACACGGTGCCCAGGATGTGCGCCGCCTGCACGAACGGATGTCCGAATCGGCCGTAGTGCGTGTCCATGAGGGCGTAGCTGCCGGCCTGCACCTCGGTGACCCGGTCGTGCAGGTGGTGGGTGCCGGTGCCGCCGGCGCTCACCACGTCGCCACCCACCTGGGCGTGCGCGGCGAGCAGGCGGTCGACGGCGTCGGCCACGCGGCTGCGCTGCTCGTCGCGGTCGTCGACGGCCATCAGGTGCCCCTCGTAGCCCATCACGCCGCGCACGGTCATGCCCCGGCCGCGGGCCAGGTCGGCGATGCGCCCTGCCCCGGCGGGCAGCACGCCGCAGCGGGGGAGGCCCACGTTCACATCCACCAACACCTCGCGGATGCCCGCGGACGCGGCAGCGTCGACGGTCTCGGGGGAGTCGACCGCGATGGTGATGCGCGCCCCGTGCTGCGCCGCGGCGAGCGCGGCCAGGCGGCCGTGGTCGAGCAGCTCGTTGGCCAGCAACAGGTCGTCGCCCAGGCCCGCAGCAGCCATGCCCAGCACCTCGCGCGGGGTGGCGCAGGTGAACGAGTGGTGCCCGTGGGCCCGCTGCGCCGCGGCGAGCGCCGTGCACTTGTGGGCCTTCACGTGCGGCCGCAGCGACGCGCCCGGACGTGCGGCGGCCATCGTCGCCAGGTTGCGGTCCAGCAGGTCGGCGTCGATCAGCAGCGCCGGGGTCGGCAGGTCGAACAGGTTCACAGGGGTGAGAGTAGAGAAATGATCAGCCGGTCGAGGTGCAACTCGGACGCCTTGTCGATGGACGCCTGGTCGCCCTTCGACGCCCACCCGGTGGCCTCGAGCGGCCGGTCGCCCGCGGCGTCGCGGGCGGCGGCCAGATAGCGCGCCGCGTGCGGGCTGCTGAGGCGCACGTTCACCCCGTCGGCGTGGGTGCCGGCGATGCGGGCGAGGCTCTCGCTGTTCACCCCGATGTGCACCGGCACATCCGGCGCACGGTGGCGCACGACGGCGATCTGGTGCACGACCGCGGCGTGCCGGGCCTCGAGCGTGGGCTGCAGCTCGATGCCGCGTTCCCTGTGCTCGCGCGACCACGGCGTCTCGGGCGCTGCACCGGCACCGAGGCCCAGCTTCAAACGGCCGTTGCTGATGCGCTGCACGCTCGACGCCGCCAGGGCCAGCACCTCGGGATGCCGGTTGGCGACGTTCGCGACCAGCGAACCGATGCCGATGGTGGTGGTGACGGCGGCCAGCGCGCCCATGAACGTGAACGCCTCGAGCAGGTCGCGGTCGCCGCCCTGGAAGGTGGTGCCGTCGAAGTGGTCGAGCACCCAGGTGGTGTCGTACGTACCGTCGGCCTCGTCCTGCAGGATCGCGTCGCGCAACGCGGGCCAGTCGTTGTGGGCCGAGCTGTACTGGACATCGACGATCATGGACCCCAGGATGGCCGGAATTCGGCCGCGTTACTCTGTGGCGATGACCACCGGTGGATTCGATCACGTGTACGTCGAGACGCACGACTGGGCCGCCGCCCTGCAGTTCTGGCGGTCGCTGGGCTTCGAGATCGAGTTCGAGACCGACCACCACTCGGGCATGCTGCGCAACCCGGCGGGCGGCCCGGCCGTGTTCCTGGCCGAGCAGTCGCTGGAGGACCCGTTGGCCACCGAGATCTACCTGGCCGCAACGGCCGACTACACGCCGCCGCCCGAGATGCACGTCGTCAGCCCGTTCCGCCCCACGCACTGGGGCACGAAGGTGATGATCGTGCAGGACCCGGATGGTCATCGGTTCCGGATCGAAGCCCCCGTCGACTGACGGGCTGGGCATCGTGCCGACGGAGAGATTCGAACTCTCACTGACAGCGACCTAAACGCTGTGCCTCTGCCGTTGGGCTACGTCGGCCGGCGCGAACGCTGACGTGTGTCAGGTTACCGAACCAGGTCGACGTGGAGGTCGTGGCCGGGGAACGGGCGGGCGCTGCTCTCCATCGCGTCGGTGCGGATGGTGATCGACCGGTTGGGCAGCCA
>CBHWEI010000259.1:0-5671 GCA_966112835.1 uncultured Acidimicrobiaceae bacterium | reverse complement strand
GACGACGTGTGGGACAACCACAACCCCGAGCTCGAGCTCACCGGTGTCATCGTCAACAAGGTGCCGCCCGTCAGTAGCGAGGCCGACCGGCGCTACGACGAGCTGGTCCGCATCGTCGGCAAGCGCGCCATCTGGCAGCCGGTCATCCCCCACCGCGTCATCGTCAACCAGGCCATCGGTGAACGGCGGCCGGTGCACGCCTACGGCTCGCGCAGCGTCGACGTGTCCGACGTGTTCGACAGCCTGTGGGCCAAGTTGCGTCGCACCACACGCGAGTAGGCCGTTACCCTCGCCGGCATGCAGATCGTCAGTGCCCTCTTCGTCGAGAACTTCGAGATGCGCCAGGCCCCCGGGCCGTCGACGCGCATCGACCTGACGGGTGCGATGTTCTCGATGGCCGCACCGTCACCGGTGCCGGTCACCATCGCCCCACACCTGGTGGCGCTCATCTTCTGCCCGCCCGGCGAAGTCGGCAACGGCGTGTTCGAAGTGGTGTTCCGCAAGGGCCTCACCGAGGACGACGAGCAGGTGGCGCGCAACGTGAGCCCGTTCAACGTCGAGCCCGGCAAGTTCACCTACCGACTGGTGCGCGGCGAGCTCGAGTTCACCGACTACGAGCAGATCATCGCCCACTGCCGCGTCGACCGCGGTCCGTGGCATCTGGTGCCGCTCACGTTGCTGCCCCCTGTGTGAGTCCTGGGTACAGTCACACCGTGCCCCGAACGCTCACTCCAGAACAAGATCAGCAGGCCATCTCGCTCATCCGCGGCTTCGCGATGGACGCTCCGCTCTACGCCAAGAGTGGCCACCAGGGCACGGCAATGGCGCTCGCTCCCCTTGCCCACACGCTGTATTCGCGGGTGATGCGCCACCACCCGGGGCAGCCGCACTGGGCCGACCGAGACCGGTTCATCCTGTCGGCCGGTCACGCCAGCATCCTGCAGTACTCGCTGCTGTTCCTGGCCGGCTACGGCCTCGAGCTCGACGACATCAAGGCGTTCCGCCAGTGGGGCTCGGCCACGCCGGGCCACCCCGAGGTGGGGCACACGGCCGGCGTCGAGGTCACCACCGGCCCGCTGGGTCAGGGCTTCGCCAACGCCGTCGGCATGGCACTGGCCGAGCGCCACCTGCGCACCCAGTTCGGCGCCGACGTGCAGCACCACCACACGTTCGTCATCGCCGGCGACGGCTGCCTGATGGAAGGCGTCAGCCACGAGGCCGCGTCCATCGCCGGCCACCAGCAGCTGGGCGGCCTGGTGGTGGTGTACGACGACAACCACATCACGATCGACGGCGACACCAACCTCACCTACAGCGACGACGTGGTCGGCCGCTTCCAGGCGTACGGCTGGCACGTCGAGCAGCTCGGCGAGATCGCCGACGACTGCGATGCGCTCGAGGCCGCGCTGCGCCGGGCCATGGCCGTCACCGACGCCCCCAGCCTGCTCGTGTTGCGCTCGCACATCGGCACGCCCAGCCCCGACCTCACCGACCGCCACGAGGCGCACGGCAACCCGTTCACCGCCGAGCAGGTGGCCCGTACCAAGGCCGTCATGGGCATCCCCGACGAGCCGTTCTGGGCGCCCGCCGAACTGGTGCAGGCCTACCGCGACCACTGCGCCGACCGCGGCGAGGAGGCCGTCGACCAGTGGCAGGCCCGGTTCGACGCCTCCGGTGTGGACCGTGCTGTGTGGGCCGCCTGCTGGGCCGCCACCGGCATCGACGGCTGGCGCGATGCGCTGCCCCACTTCGAACAGGGCGAGAAGGTCGCCACCCGCGTGGCCATCGAGAAGGCGTTCAACGCCTCGCTCGACACCGTCCCCGGCCTGGTGGCGGGCGCCGCCGACCTCACCGGCAACACCGGCACGAAGCTGGCCGGCCAATCGCCCATGAGCGCCGCGTCGCCCGGCGGCCGGCAGATGCACTACGGCGTGCGCGAGCACGGCATGGGCTCGGCCATGGTCGGCATGGCGCTGCACGGCGGCGTGCTGCCCGCCGGCGGCACGTTCTTCGTGTTCCTCGACTACATGCGGCCGCCCGTGCGCCTCGCCGCGCTCAGTGGCGCAAAGGTGCTATTCGTGTTCACCCACGACTCGGTCGGTGTGGGCGAGGACGGCCCCACCCACCAGCCCGTCGAGCACGTGTCCACACTCCGCGCCATCCCCGGTCTGCAGGTCATCCGTCCCGCCGATGCCAACGAGACCGTGGCCGCCCTGCAGGCCGCCATCGAGCACGACGGACCCACGGCCCTGGTGCTCACCCGTCAGAACGTCACCGTGTGCACCGACGGCTCGGCCGTGCGCACCGGTGGCGCCGTGGTGCTCGATGCCGACGCACCACAGGTGGTGCTGCTGGCCACCGGCAGCGAGGTGTCGCTGTGCGTCGAAGCCGCCGGGGTGCTCGCCCAGTCGGGCGTCGCCGCCCGCGTGGTCAGCCTGCCCAGTTGGGACCGCTTCGCCGCCCAGTCGCCCGAGTTCCGGGCCCAGGTGCTGCCCGCGGGTGTGCCCGTCCTGTCGGTCGAGGCGGGGGTCACCTTCGGGTGGGCCCAGTTCGCCGACGACAGCATCGGCATCGACCGCTTCGGCGCCAGCGCCCCGGGCAACGTGGTGATGGACGAATTGGGTATCAACGTCGCGAACGTCGTCGCCCGCGCCACCGCGCTGGCCGGAAGGAACGGATGACCATGGACCGCCTCGCCCACCTCTACCACGAGTACGGCCAGAGCCCCTGGCTCGACAACCTGAAGCGCAGCTACATCACCGACGGCGAGCTCGACCGGCTCATCGGGGCCGGCATCCGTGGGCTCACCAGCAACCCCACCATCTTCCAGAAGGCCATCCAGGGCTCGGCCGACTACGACGAGCAGTTCCGTGCGCTGGTGGCGGCCGGTGGCACCACGCTCGACCACTACTGGGCCATGGTGCTGCAGGACATCAACGGTGCGCTCGACGCGTTCGCCCCGCTCTACCACGACAGCTTCGGCGGCGACGGCTACGTCAGCGTCGAGGTGGCGCCCAGCCTCGCGCACGACGGTCCGGGCACCGAGGCCGCTGCCCGCGACCTGCACACCACCATCGACCGTCCGAACCTGATGGTGAAGATCCCCGGCACCGAGGAAGGCATCCCTGCCATCCGCCAGATGATCGCCGAGGGTCGCAACATCAACGTGACGCTCATCTTCTCGCTCGACCGTTACCAGAAGGTGATGGACGCCTACGTCGAGGGGCTCGAGCAGTACGTCGGCACCGTCGATGCCGCTCCCGCGAACGTGGCCAGCGTCGCCAGCTTCTTCATCAGCCGTGTCGACACCGAGGTCGACGCCCGCCTGGACGCCATCGGTACGCCCGAGGCGCTCGCGTTGAAGGGCAAGGCCGCCATCGCCCAGGCGAAGCTGGCCTATGCGGCCTTCCAGCGCACCTTCGGCGGCCCGCGTTGGCAGGCCCTGGCCGACCAGGGCGCCGTGCCGCAGCGGCCGCTGTGGGCCAGCACCTCCACCAAGAACCCGGCCTACCCGGACACGCTGTACGTCGACACGCTCATCGGCCCGCACACGGTGAACACGCTGCCCGACAACACCATCGAGGCATTCGCCGACCACGGCAACCTGGGCCGCACCATCGACGCCGACCTCGCCCAGGCCGAGGCCGATTGGGCGGCGCTCACCGCTGTGGGCGTCGACCTCGACGACGTGGCTGCGAAGCTGGAGCGCGACGGCGTGGCCAGCTTCCAGAAGAGCTTCGACGAGCTCATCGACGCGTTGGCTGCGAAGGCCGCCACGTTCGGCTGAGCGCCCCATGGACCAGGCCCACCCCGCCGACGAACTGTTCGCGTCACTGCTCGACACCATCCCGCAGGGCGCGGACCATCGTCACGCGCAGCAGTTGCTGCGGGCCGCGGTCGACCTGGTGCAGCAGCGTCCCGACACGCTCGACCTGAAGATCGCGGCCGCCGCGTTGCAGGAGATGGGCGACGCGTTCGAGATGTTCGCCCACGCCAAGGACGCGCCGAAGGTCACCCTGTTCGGGTCCGCCCGCACCACGCCCGACGACCCGCTGTACCTCGCCGCCAAGGAGGTCGCGTACCGGCTGGCGGTGGAGGGCTGGATGGTCATCACCGGCGCCGGTCCCGGCATCATGCAGGCGGGCATGGAGGGCGCGGGGCGCGAGAACTCCATCGGCGTGTCCATCCGCCTGCCGTTCGAGCAGGGCGCCAACCCCGTCATCGCCGGCGACTCGAAGTACGTCAGCATGAAGTACTTCTTCACCCGCAAGCTCATGCTCATCAAGGAGAGCCTGGGCTTCGTGTGCCTGCCGGGCGGGTTCGGCACGCTCGACGAGACGTTCGAACTGCTCACTCTCACGCAGACGGGCAAGGGCCTGCCCGTGCCCATCGTGTTCCTCGACGTGCCCGGCGACCCGTACTGGGACTCGGTCGACACGTTCGTGCGAACGCAGTTGGTCGAGCGTGGCCTGGTGGCCGAGGCCGACCGTTCGTTGTACCTCATCACCGACGACTGCGAGGTCGCGGTGAACGAGATCATCGGCTTCTATCGCAACTACGACTCCATGCGGTACGTAGGCGAGACGCTGGTCATCCGCCTGCGCACGAAGCCCACCGACGAGCAACTGCACCAGCTGAACCAACGCTTCGGGCACCTGTGCAAGACCGGCGACATCCATGTGACCGAGCCGTTCGGGCCCGAGCGTCGCGAGGGCGACAAGGTCGACCTGCCGCGCATTGCGTTCGTCTTCGCCAAGCATGGCTACGGTGACCTGCGCGAGATGATCGATCTCTGCAACACGTTCTGAGGGGAGAACGCCATGCACGTGACCGAGCTGTGGGAGTACCCGGTGAAGTCGATGATCGGGTCGCGGGTGCCCGACGGCGAGTTCACCGAGCTCGGCCTGGTCGGTGACCGCATCTGGGCGCTGCGCGACGTGGCAGGTGGCTTCATCGCCAACACCCGGCAGACGCCCGGCATCATGCGCCTCTCCGCCGCGCACGACGGTGGCGCCGGCCACGTGCTCATCACCCTGCCCGACGGTCGCACCGTGCGCAGCAGCGACGACCACGCCGACGACGTGCTGTCGGAGGAACTGGGCCGCGCCGTGCGGCTCGAGTCACTGCGGCCCGTCGACGACCTGGACTACTACCGCCGAAAGCCCGACGACTCGGTCACCGACCCGGTCGCGTACCTGCGCGACATCTTCGGCCGCGAGGGGGACGAGCCACTCCCCGACTTCACCAAGTTCGGGCCCGACGTCATGGAGTTCGAGTCACCGCCCGGCACGTTCTACGACTGCTTCCCGGTGATGCTCATGTCCACCTCGGCGCTGCGCTCCATCGCCGAGGCCGTGCCCGGCTCGGTCATCGACGTCCGCCGCTTCCGCCCCACACTGGTGGTCGACACGGCCGACGAGCCGGGCCATCCCGAGTTCGGTTGGGCGGGTCGGCGGTTCGCCATCGGCAGTGCCGTCATCGAGGTGGTGAACGACTGCCCGCGATGTGCGGCGATCACCAAGGAGATCACGCCGGGCATCCCTCAGGACCGGGCCATCCTGCGTCACGTGGTGAAGGACCTGGGCCAGGCCGTGGGCATGTACTGCAACGTCGTCCAGCCCGGCATCATCACCCAGGGCGACGACCTCGTCCCCCTCTAGGAAGCTCTAGG
>CBHWEI010000258.1:0-5704 GCA_966112835.1 uncultured Acidimicrobiaceae bacterium | reverse complement strand
GGGGCGAGGACCGTCATGCCGTCGTCGATGCCGTCGCCGCTGATGGCGGTGCGGTTGCCCGACACGCCGAGCACCTCGACGGTGACGAAGTGGTGGCCGCCGTCGCTGTCGGGCACCTCCACGGCGTAGGAGCCGTCGACCAGCGACACCAGCGCGTCGGTCTGCACCAGCAACGCCGCGGTGGCGATCGACGTGGTGAGGGTGACCTTCACCGTGGTTCCGGCTGCTGCATCGAGCGGCGCATCGGGCGTGATGAGCGCCTGCACGGTGACCGTGCCGTCGTCGGCCTCGGCGCTGCGCAGACGGGTGACCACGCCCTTGCCGCTCGAGAACTGCACCGGCGTGGACGGGCCGAGTGCTGCCTGCAGTTCGTCGGGCACGGTGATGATGACCTGTTGCTGCGTGCCGGTGAGCTCGAGCACGCTCGAGCCGTCCTGCACGGTGTCGCCGACCGCGACGTCGACCTGGGCGACCGTGGCGTCGTGCGCGATGAAGACCACGCTGCCCAGCACCACCTCGCCCGTGTCGTCGACTCCCATGCCGCGCTGCCACCGTTCGACCATGGCGGTGGTGGCGCTGTCCCATTCCTGGTCCACCGTCACCTCGCTGTCGACGTCGTAGCCCAGGGCCACCAGGGCCGCCTCGAGCTGTGCGATGTCGGCGCCGTCGCTGCTGGAACTGTTCATGGTGCGCCATGCCGGTAGCGCGCCGCGCAGCGCCACGACGGGTGTGCTCTCCACGGTGTAGAGGACGTCGCCCGACTGGATGCTGTCGTTCGTCGCGGCCACGCCGGTGACCACCTGCGTGGCCGTGCCGCTCGACGTCGCGCCGGTGGTGCTGCCGCCCGTTGTGGCGCCGCCGGCCGTCGCGGCGGGTGTGCCGCCGGTGGGAGCGCCCCCGCCGCTGGGAACGCTGGTGGACGGCCCGCCGGGCGTGCTGGTGGACGGGCCCGACGGCACCGAGGTGCCGGGTGTGGTGGTGGCCGGGGTGCTCGTGTCGGGCGTGGTGGTCGCCGGTGTGGTGGTGACCGGGGTGGTGGTGACCGGGGTGGTGGTGTCGGGCGGCAACGTCGTGTCGACCGCAGGACGGGCGAGCGCGACCGTGGACAGGGTGAGCGCGAGTTCGGTCCGGGATGCGGTCACGGCGTCGGCGGTGGCCGACAACGCCGCGCCGGGTGCTGTCGGCGCCGCACCGCCGCTGGAACCGCCTGAGGTGCCCGTGGACGAGCCGTTCGACGTGAACGACGTGGTCTGGCCGTCGATGCGGTGCACCACGGTGATGGTGTCGGTCTCGACGAGCGTGCCGTCGACCGACTGCTGGTCGGTCAGGTCGCCATGGCTGATGGTGACCTCCTTGGTCACCGGAACGGGCTCGGCCGTCGCGGTGTCGTCGTGGCGCCGCGCCACGAGCACCACCCCGACGACGAGCGCCGAGAGCGCCAGGGTGCCGATGACGGCGCGGACCGGATGCCGAGGCGGGGCCGGGATGTCGCCCGGTTCGTCCGGTGCGGAGTCGATGATGTCGGTGTCGTCCATGGGTCAGCTCGATCGGAGTGCGACGGTCGGCGGCATCGCTGCGGCGCGAGCGGCGGGGTACAGGCCGGCGATGGCGCCGATGACCAGCGCGGCCACCAGACCGCCGACGAGGGCGATGGGAGGGATGACGACCGGCCAGTCCTGCAACGAACTGGCGAGTGCGGTGATGCCGGCGCCCATGCCGACGCCCACCAGGCCGCCGGCACCGGCGAGCAGCAGTGCCTCGGTCAGGAACTGCCGGCGGATGTGGGCCTTCGTCGCACCCAGGGCGCGTCGCAGACCGATCTCGGTGCGCCGCTCGATGACGGCGATGACCATCACGTTGGCGATGCCGATGCCGCCCACCAGCAGGGCGACGCCGCCCAGGCCGAGCAGCAGCGAGGTGAACGCGGAGTCGGCGGCGTCCTCGGCGGCGAGCGCATCGGACGGACGCGACACCTCCACCTCCTCGGGCGTCTGCGGGTTCACGGTGGCCGGCAGCACCTGACGCACCGCGTCGGTGGCGCCGTCCTCGGTGCGGACGTAGATGGTCGCCGCGACCACGTCGTCGCCGACGACGTACTGCTCTGCGGCGCCGTACCCGATGATCGCGCCGCGGTCCAGGCCGGTCGCCGCGGCGACGGGCTCCATGATGCCGACGACCGAGAACCACTGGCCGCCGATGATGACGCGCAGGCCGTCGGCGACCTCGTCGATGCCCAGCGTCTGCGCGGTCACCGACCCGAGCACGACCGTGGGGTATTCGGTGGTGGCCGCGGTCAGGAAGGTGCCGTCCTGCATGGTGATCTTCAAGGTGCTGGCCAGGCCGGCGTCCGTCGCGAACACGGCGATGCCGCCGTTGATGCCCTCGGAGATCAGGTCGTTGCGGCGCACGGTGGCGTCGACCGTTGCGATGGAACTGACTGCGGTGACCGGTCCGATGCGGCTGACCATGCCGACGGCGGTGTCGGGCAGCTCACCGCTGCCACGGCCGAAGCCCTGGCCCGCCTGCACCTGCAGCAGGTTCGTGCCCAGCGCCCTGATCTGCTGTTGCAGCTGCTCGCGGGACGAGGCCGACAAGCCCAGCACCGCCACCATCGCCGCGATGCCGATGGCCACGCCGATGGTGGACAGGCCGGTCCGCAGCCGTCGTGTCTGCAGGCCGAACGAGCCGACGCGCAGCAGGTCCGACGCACGCAGGCGCGACGCCTTCAGTGCCGGGCTGTCGGTGTCGGCCTGTCGTTCGAGGGTGGAGGTCACGCCGCCTCCTCGCGTTCATCGCTGGCGACGCGGCCGTCGAGCACCGAAATGCGGCGTGGCAGCGAGGCGGCGAGCTCGCGGTCGTGGGTGATGACCACGATGGTGCGGCCCTCCTCGTGGAGCTCGCGGAGGAGGCCGAGCACCGAGGCGCCCGACTTCGAGTCCAGGTTGCCGGTGGGCTCGTCGGCCAGGACGATCGACGGGCGGTTCACGATGGCGCGGGCGATGGCGACGCGCTGTCGCTCGCCGCCGCTGAGGTGGCTGGGGATGTGGCCCATGCGGTGCGCCAGGCCGACGCGGTCGAGCGCCTCGGCGGCCTGCTTGCGCCGGGCCGCCAGCGACACACCGCGGTACAGCAGGCCGTTGGCGACGTTGTCGAGCGCGCTCTGACCGTCGAGCAGGAAGAACTGCTGGAACACGAAGCCGATCAACTGCGACCGCACGGCGGACAGGTGGCGGTCGCTCAACCCCGACACGTCGACGCCGGCGATGCTCACCGAACCGGCGGACGGCCGGTCGAGCGTGCCGATGATGTGCAGCAGCGTCGACTTTCCGGAACCCGACGGACCGACGATGGCCGCCAGCTCGCCTTCGTCGATGCGCAGGCTGACGCCGTCGAGGGCGCGCACGGGCGGAGCGCCGTCGTAGTACTTGGCGACGTCCTGGATCTCGAGGGCGGCCGTCATGACGGGATCACGACCACGAGGCCGGCCTGCACCTGATCGCCGGTCACGACGACGTCGCCGTCGGTGTACAGCCCGGGCGTCACGCCGATGAGCTGGGTGACGGCGGGTGCCGTGTCGGTGGCCGGCGTGGTCACCACCTCCAGCGCGTAGCCACCCTCGCGAAGGGCCACCAGCGCCGACGTCGGCACCACAAAGGCGCCGTCCACCTGCTGGTCGATCACCCGGAGGGTGACGGGCACCGAGACGAACGAGTCGACCGAAGCGGGGATGTCGTCGACCTCGATGGCGATGTCGACCGACGGGGTGGCACCGGGGGTGTTGCTGGGGTTCGAGGCCACCGTGCCGACGCCGACGACCACGCCCTTCGAGATGGATGCATCAGGGAACTCGACGTCGATGGTGGCCCCGAGCGCGAACGTGTCGTCGCCGATGGGCGCCGTCGTGCTGACCTCGCGGGCCGGCGACGTGAGCGTGACCACCGTGGCGTCGGCTGCCAGCGCCGCGCCGTCGTCGTGGGCCACCGCGCCGATCTGCAGGCCGGCCGGGACCACCACGAACGAGCCTGCGGGCACGATGAGGTCGGCCGGGTCCACGCTGATCGCCGGATCTACCGACTGCCACCAGGCCAGCACCGCTGTCGCCGTGGCGAGGTCGAACGTGTCGTCGACCACCAGGGCGCCCGCCGCGTCGAAGCCGCCCTGCTGCAGCATCTGCTCGAGCAGCTTCACGTCGGCACCGGCGTCGTCGCCGATCGCCAGCGATCTGCTGAGCGTCGGGATTGCCGATGCGTCACCTTCGATGGCGGCCACCGGAAGGTGGCCGTTGCGGTACAGCACGGTGCCGGTCGCGACGTCGGTTCCCGCCGCAGCAACGTCGGTGACGGTGGCGCCGGCGGCGGCCACCACCGGGAACTGTCGCTCGGTCATGCGGGCGGTCAGCAGGGCGCCGCCGCTGCTCACCCCGAGGCCGACCGCGCGGGGGGGATGACCCCCCCCCGGCCCGGCGCCCCCGCGCCGTCCTCGTCCCGGCCGCGCGCCGCCTTCCACAGGTTCACGGCGTCCTCGGTGGCGGTGTCGTACGTCTCGTCGATGGTGATGGCGCCATCGGGGTCGTAGCCCAGGGCGACCAGGTTGGTCTCCAGTTGCCGTACGTCGATGCCGTCGGTGGACGACGTGTCCAGGTCACGGAAGCCCGGCACGTCGCCGATCATGGCGACGACAGGGGTGCCGTCGACCGTGGCGACGACCGTGCCCGCACCGATGGCGGCACCGGAGCCGACGATGGACGTGACGGTGCCCTCGACCGGCGACGAGACGGTGACCGACTGCGTGAAGCCGAGTGTCGCCGTGGTCTCCTCGTAGGTGACCACGTCCTTCTGCTCGATGGTCGCGGTCGCCAGCGGCTCGGCAGCAGCAACGGTGTCGTCGCTCTGCTGGGCCGTGACGAACCAGGCGACGGTTCCTGCGCCGGCTGCGACGAGCAGAGCACCGGCGACGACGATGCCGCGCTTCATCAGCCGGTCGTCGTGGTCGAGGCGCCACCGGGGCCGGGCAGCGCCGCGGTGAGGTTCGCACTGCAGGCGTCGATCGCTGCGCTCACCGTCGGATCGGTGGCGTCCAGACCGAGCTGATCGATGATGCGTGCCGTGGGGTCGAAGCCGTCACCGCCGGGGCCGCCGCCGTCGCTCGGGGGCGGGCCCTGGAAGCCGCCGTCGCGGCGCGGCGGCGGGCCGCGGTTGTGGGGCGGCGAGCCACCGGCGGGCGGACCCCCCCCGCCGGGGCCGGCCGGGAAGTAGACGTCGTCGACCTCCAGGCCCTGGTCGCGCAGGCAACTGGTGAAGTCGTTCAGCGCGGTCTGGATGGCGGTCGCGTCGAACTGCGGCCCACCGCCGCCGCCGGGGCCGCCTGCCGGCAGCTTGTCCTGGCAGGCGTCCATCGCTGTGCGCACCGAGTCGCTGCGGAAGTCGATGTCCGAGCCCGGTCCGATGCCGCCACTGGCGAGGTTGCCGTTGGCGTCGAAGGTCGGGTCGGCCATGTCGACCCCGTTGTCGCGCATGCACTGCGCGAAGTCGAGCCACTGCTGTTGGGTGTCGGCCGAACTGACCGTGGTGGTGGTCGCCCCGACCGCGCCGGTGCCCAGCGAGGCCACCTGCGACGAGCCGCCGCCTCCACCGCCGCACGCGGTCAGAACGAGGGCGCAGCTGCCGGCGAGGGCGAGCGAGGTGCGATGAACGGCGGGGAGGGT
>CBHWEI010000257.1:0-5718 GCA_966112835.1 uncultured Acidimicrobiaceae bacterium | reverse complement strand
AGCCTGTTCGGCCAGGAGCAGAACGCGTTCTACACCGAGGACGATCCGTACAACCTGTCGCCGGTCGCCAAGCAGTTCATCGCCGGCCTGCTGCGCCACGCCGCCGAGATCACCGCAGTCACCAACCAGACGGTGAACAGCTACAAGCGGCTCGTGCCCGGCTTCGAAGCGCCGGTGCACATCAGCTGGGCCCGCAACAACCGCAGCGGCCTCATCCGCGTGCCCATCGCCAAGCGCGGCAACGCCAGCGCCACCCGCATCGAGTACCGCTCGCCCGACCCGGCAACGAACCCGTACCTCGCGTTCAGCGTGCTGCTGGCTGCCGGCCTGAAGGGCATCGCCGAGGGCTACGAGCTGCCGGCCGAGGCCGACGCCAACCTGTTCGAGATGGACGACGCGGCCCTGCGCAAGCTGGGCATCGACACGCTGCCGCAGAGCCTCAGCGACTCGCTGAAGGTGATGGAGCAGTCCACCCTGGTGCAGGAAGCGCTGGGCGAGCACATCTTCGAGTGGTTCCTGCGCAACAAGCGCACCGAGTGGCGCCAGTACAAGACGCACGTCAGCCAGTTCGAGCTGAACCGCTATCTGAGGGCCCTCTGATGGAACTCGTGGCGGTGTTCCCCGAACCCCCGCCTCCGGACCTGGCGCGCACGCTCGACCTGGCCGGCTACCGGTGGAAGGCCGTCGGCTCGGCCGACGACGCCACGCGCCACGAACCGGCCACCGGGTGGGCGGGCGCCGTGGTCGCCTGCGACCAGGACCCCGAGGGCGCGTGGGCGTTCTGCCGTTCGCTGCGCAAGCGCGACACGCCGGTGTCGCCGTTGCTGGTGCTCGTCAGCGGCGCGCAGCTCAGCGACCTGGAGTTGCGCGACGAACTGTTCGACGACTTCTGCCTCACCCCGTTCCACCCCAGCGAGGTCGAGGCCCGTCTGCGGCACCTGTTCTTCCGCGGCGGCAGCGAGATGCGGCCCGAGATGGTCGAGTACAGCGGCCTGGCCCTGAACCTCGAGACGTACCAGGCCAGCATCGAGGGCCGCCCGCTCGACCTCACCTACATGGAGTACGAGCTGCTGAAGTTCCTCGCCCAGAACCCCGGCAAGGTGTTCACCCGCGAGATGCTGCTCAGCCGGGTGTGGGGCTACGAGTACTACGGCGGGGCGCGCACGGTCGACGTGCACATCCGGCGTCTGCGCGCCAAGCTCGGCGAGGAACACGCGAACCTCATCCAGACCGTCCGCAGCGTGGGGTACCGCTTCGGTCAGTCGCGCTGGGGCAGCTGACTCAGGCTCGGCAGCGGCAGCTGAGCACGGTGACCGGTTGGTCGCCCGTGAGTGCTGCCACCTCGATGGTGTCGCCGGGTTGCATCGGCCGGGTGGTGGCCAGCAGCACCTGCGCCCAGCCGTCGGTGTCCACCACGAACTCCTGCGCGGCGAGGACGGACCCGCTGGGGTCGACCACCCGGGCCTGGAAGCGGGTGCCGTCCACCGGCAGGTCGCCGGCTTCCAGGTCGACGATGGTGCCGTCGACGCGCTCGTGCAGGTTCACCAGTCCCCACGCCTTCGGCGCGGCGGCCGGCGTGACGAGCGACAGCTCCTGCGCGGACGAATCGGACCGCAGCAGACCCATCGCCACGATGGCGACGATGACGACCACCGCTGCCGCCGCAGCGCCGAGCAGCGCCATGCGGACGTCGCGCCGACGGTCGCGGCCGGACGTCACCATGCGCTCGACCACGACATCGCCAAGGTCGGCAGGAACCGCGGGCATCGGCTCGGCCGGAAGGCTGTCGAGCAGCGAACGCACGATGGACAGCTCGCGCCGGTGCTGCGCGCACGCGTCGCAGGTACGCACGTGCTGATCCACGCGCAGCGACTCCTCCGTGTCGAGGCCGCCCAGCAGTTGAGCGGCCACGTCGTCGCGGAACTCACAGGTCCCCATTGATCACTCCCAGTTCACTGAGGCCGGTGCGAAGGTTCTGCACAGCGTAGAAGCACCGGCTCTTCACCGTGCCTTCGGGGATGCCCAGCACCACCGCTGCCTCGGACACCTTCATCTGTTGGAAGTACACGAGCTCGACCACCGCGCGATGGTCCGCCGGCAGCCGTTCGAGCGCTTCCTTGATGAGCCAGTTGCGGAACATCGTCTCGATGTCGTCCACCGGGTCGCGCTGGTCGACCTCGGCCTGCGAGACGTCGTGGAGCAGACCGGGGCGGCTGCTGCGCCGGCGGCTCGCGTCGATGGTGGCGTTCCGCGCGATCTGGAACACCCACGACCGCAACGAGCCGCGGCTCTCGTCGAAACGCGGTGCGGCGCGCCACACGCTGAGCATCACGTCCTGCACGATCTCGCGCGACAGCTGGGCGTCGCCGCTGCGCCGGCACGCGAACGCGTACAGACCGGGGCCGTACTGCTCGTAGAGCGCGCGAGCGGCCTCGGGCCGGCGGGCCCGGAGGTCGGCGAGCAGCGCGCGGTCGTCGGTCATCACCAGGGAAACGCAGTCCGGTGCCGTTCGGTTCGAAAGAAGTTTTTCGGAACGCCGTGAACCGTCCCCGCCGACGCTGCGTTTCCGTGGGTCACTGCTGCGAACGGCGTGGCACCAGACAGGAGATCATCAACATGAAGCGCACGACCGGACTGCTCGTCGCCACCACCGCACTGCTCGTCGCCGGCGCAGTGGCCCTGCCCTTCGGCGCCGCCGGCGCCGGCCCGAAGCGAGTGCACCTGGTGCTCACCGAGTCGAGCACCGGCTTCCACTTCATCGACGCTCCGGCCGCTGACGAGGACGGCCAGGCCGGCGACCTGATCACGTTCGAGTCGGACCTCTCGAACAGCACCGGCAAGGTGGGCACCCTGGAGGGTCACTGCGTGCAGATGCACGCCGATGGCAGCCTGGACGACTGCGAGGTCACCGTCACCCTGGGCAAGAGCTCGTTCCGCATGGCCGGGCCGTTCAACCCCGTCAGCGGCTCGCCGTTGACGGTGCTCGGCGGCACCGGCGAATGGGTCGGCATCGGTGGTGTCGACTCGATCGTCAACCAGCCCGACGGCACGGCGATCCACACGATCGACCTCGTCAAGCTGTGATCGTGCCGGCGTGATCGCGATCGACCGGGGCCGTCGTGCGGCTCCTCCCGCCGTCGCAGGCGGCCCTGGTCGGTCGCCCACCCGGGCCCGGGCTCACAGGCGGTCGAGCGCGGCGACCGTCACCAACGCGAACGCCTGCTGCCCGTCGTTGTTGGGGTGCAGGTCGTCGCTGCGCAGCAGATCCGCGTTCGGGTCCGAGGCCACCGAGAACCAGTCGGCCACGGTGGCGTTGCCCCGCGCGGTGATGCGCTCGGCGAGCACCTGGTTGAACACCGTCGTGTCGTCCTCGTACTGCGGCCGGTCGACGTTCACCCACGCCAACGGCGAGTCCTTCGGCAGCATCTGGATGAGCGAGTCGATGAGCTGGCCGTACGCCTCGGCCGACGGGTAGCTGCCCACGTCGTTCGTGCCGAGGGCGATGATCCACACGTCGGGCGTCAGCCCCTCGGCCATCAGGTTGTAGACGGTGTTCTGGCCGCTCAGCGGCCCGCCGCCCTTGCCGTTGCCCACCTCGATGCGACGGCCGACCTCTGCGTCGATGCGGACGTCGGTGACACCTGCGCTGGCGAACACGGAGTTCAGCTCGTCGGTGCCTGCCTTCGTGATCGAGTCACCCACCATCACCACCGACCGCACCACCGGTTGCGTGCCCCCGTCGGGCGTGGTGCCGCCGGGCGTGGTGGAGTCGGCGAAGTAGCCGCGCGGCGGGTCGCCGCACGCGGCCAGGCCCACCAACGCGGCAGCACCGGCCAGGAAGTCGCGGCGGCGCAGCGTCATCGGTCCCACTGCTGGATGCGCAGCGCGTGCTGGTGGTGGGCCTGCAGCACGTGCGGCAGGTCGGGGTGCTGGACGTTGCCGTCGCGCACCACGAAGCGACCGTTCACGATGGTGTGCCAGGCAGCCGTGGGTCCGCAGCGCAGCCAGGCCTCGATGGGGTCGGCCACCGCGCCCGAGAACACGGGGCCGGTGAGCTTCCACACGGCCAGATCGGCCACCGCGCCCGGCGCGATGACGCCGATCTCGCCCTCACGGCCCAGGCACCCGGCGCCGCCGGCCGTGGCCACCTCCAACGCCATGCGGGCCGTGCCGGCGTGGGCGCCGTCGCGCAGCTTGGCGAGCAGCATGGCCGAGCGCGCCTCGAGCCACATCGAGGCACTGTCGGCCGACGACGAGCCGTCGACACCCAGGCCCACCTTCACGCCGGCGGCACGCATGGGCACGATGGGCGCGATGCCCGACGACAGGATGCAGTTGCTGCTGGGGCAGTGGGCGACGCCGATGCCGGCTGCACCCAAGCGGGCGACCTCGTCGGGGTTGGGCATCACGCAGTGGGCCACCCACGTGCGGTCGGTGCACCAGCCGCTGCGCTCCAGGTACTCCATGGGACGGCACCCGAACCGGGCCAGCGAGAACCCGTCGTCCTCGCTGTTCTCGGCGAAGTGGGTGTGCAGCCGCACGTCGAGCCGCTCGGCCAACTCGGCCGATCGGACCATCAGGTCCTCGGTGACACTGAACGGGCTGCACGGCGCGAGCGCGATGCGCACCATCGCCCCGTGGCTGCGGTCGTGGTGGCGGTGCACGGCCTCTTCGCTGGCGGCCAGGATCTCGTCGTCGTCGGCCACCACGTCGTCGGGCGGCAGGCCACCGTCCTTCTGGCTGAGGCTCATCGACCCGCGCGTCGGGTGGAACCGCATGCCCAACTCGCGAGCGGCGGCGATCTCGGCGCTCAGCAGGTCGCCGGCACCACGCGGGTGCAGGTACAGGTGGTCGGTGCTCGTGGTGCAGCCGCTGAGCGCCAGCTCGGCGAGCCCCACGAACGCGCTCGCGTACACGGCTTCCTCGTCGATGGCCCGCCACAGCGGGTACAGGCTCTGCAGCCACCCGAACAACGGCTTGTCGGTCATGGGCGGGAAGGCGCGCGTGAGGTTCTGGTAGATGTGGTGATGGGTGTTCACCAGGCCGGGGGTGACCAGGCAGTCGGCCGCATCGATGACCACCGAGGCGGTGGGCGCCGGGTCGGTGGCGGCGCCGACGGCGTCGATGAGGTTGCCGGTGACGGCCACCCAGCCGCCGGGCAGCTCGCGGCGTTGGGCATCGACCGTCGCCACCAGGCGGGTGTTGCGGATGAGGAGATCGGCCATGGCGGGCTCCGTGCGTGAGGGGGTGCGGGGGGTGAGGAGGTGCGCGATGAGAGGGGGGTCAGGCGAGCGAGTCGACGAGGAGCTCGATGTCGGCTGCGGTGGTGCGCGGGTTGACGATGCAGATGCGCAGCACGGTCTCGCCCGCCCACGAGGTGGGCACCACGAACGCGATGCCGTCGGCCAGCAGCCGGTCGCTCCACGCCTGGTACTGCGCCGAGGTCCACCCGTTGCGGCGGAACAGCACCACGCTGAGCTCGGGCTCCATGATGAGCTCGAGGTGCGGTGCGTCGTCGACCATGCGTGCCGCCTGACGGGTGAGCGTCAGCGTGGTCTCGACGGCGTCGCGGTACGCGTCGGTGCCGTAGGTGGCCAGGCTGAACCAGAACGGCAACCCGCGAGCGCGGCGCGACAGGTGGTGCGCGAAGTCGCTGGGGTTCCACTCGTGGTCGTCGTCGGTGTGCAGCACGTCGAGGTACTCGGCGTGCTGGGTGTG
>CBHWEI010000256.1:0-5795 GCA_966112835.1 uncultured Acidimicrobiaceae bacterium | reverse complement strand
GTGCCCTCGAACGAGAACGCGCCGGGGCTGAGGCACTCGCGGATGATGTGCAGGCCCTCGAGGAAGCGGTCGATGCGCACGCCGGGCGTGTCGTAGGGGATGCCGAGCTGCTCGTAGTCCGTGAGCATCCAGCCGGCGCCCAGGCCGATCTCGACGCGGCCGTCGCTGAGCACGTCCATGGTGGCCAGTTCCTTGGCGAGCACGGCGGGGTGCTTGTAGTCGTTGTCGAACACCAGGGCGCACACGCGCAACGTGGTGGTGGCGTCGAGCGCGGCCTGCATGGCGGGCACCGGCGCCAGCTGGTCGCCGAAGTGGTCGGGCATGGTGAGCGTGCTGTAGCCGTGGGCCTCGGCGCGCTGTGCGAGCGACACCCAGTCGGCGCGCGACGCGCCGGTGGAGGCCTGGATGCCGAAACGGAAGGGGCGGGGAGTGGTCATGCCGGGCATGGTAGGAGGTGATGCCCCCCGGTGTCGTCACGCAACTAGCGTGACCTGCGAAGTGGATCGACTGGCCTGGCCCCTCCGATTCGTCGCGACCATCGCGGCCGGCGCCCTCTTGCTGACGGGCGTCACGCTTGGCGTCGCCCCGCGGCTGTGGGGCATCGCCAACGCCCACGACGAGAGCGCTGTGGTGCTGCCCGACTTCCAGCCGCTGTCGCAGCGCACCATCGTCTACGACAACGCCAACAACGTCATCGCCGTCTACGAGCGCGAGAACAGCCAGCCCATCAAGCTGTCGCAGGTGCCGCCGTCGGTCATCGACGCGTTCCTCGCCGTGGAGGACACCGGCTACTACTCGCACCACGGTGTGAACCTGCGCGGCTTCTTCCGCGCGCTGCTGTCGAACTTCGCCACCGACGGGCCCACCCAGGGCGCCAGCACCATCACCCAGCAGGTGGTGAAGAACGACTTCCTGGCCGGTCTGCCCCGCGACGGTCGTTACAAGGCGCTGCAGGCGCACTACGCGACCATGCTCGAGAAGACCAAGACCAAGGACGAGATCCTCGAGCGCTACCTGAACACGGTGTTCTTCGGGAACAACGCATACGGCCTGCAGGCCGCCACCGAGGTGTACTTCGGCAAGAAGGTCGAACAGCTCACCATGATCGAAGGGGCGTTCCTGGCCGGCCTGGTGCGGTCGCCGTCGGGCTACGACCCCATCAACAACCCCGAGCCGTCGCGTCGTCGCTTCCACCAGGTGGTGGAACGGCTGGTGGCCACCGGCATGGTGGCCGAGCCCGAGGGCAAGGAACTGGCCGACACGTGGCCGATCCCCGAGCGCGTGCGCACCATCGCCACGCTCTCCACCAAGCCCACGTACTTCACGGTGGCCCTGCGCGACTACCTGCTCACCCGCTCGAACATCCTGGGCGCCACCGAGCAGGAGCGGGCCAACCTGCTGTACCGCGGCGGGCTGCGCATCCACACCACGTTCGATCCTGCGCTGCAGGAGCAGGCCGAGAACGCCCGCAAGATCCTGCCGCAGAACACCAAGGGCTTCGATGCCGCGGTGCTGTCGGTCGAGACCTCCACCGGCGCCATCCGGGCGATGGTGGGCGGGCGCGGCCTGCGGCCCAACGAGCCTGCCGGCGAGGTGAACATGACGCTCGTGCCGCGCCAGACCGGCTCGAGCATCAAGGCGTTCATCCTGGCCGCCGCCTACCAGGCGGGTGCCGAAGAGCGCGACATCATCAACGGGCCCGGCCCGTGCACGGTGCCCGACTTCTCGAACGGCAAGCCCACCGTCAAGGTGGTCACCAACAAGTCGGGCGAGCTCGGCCCGCTGAACGGCAAGAACACGTGGTCGTCGAGCGACTGCGGGTTCATCCGCCTCAGCTACGCCGTGGGCCTGCACCGCGTGGTCGACTCGGTGTACCGCTTCGCCCGCTCGGCGTACTTCTACCAGGGGCAGACGGCGAAGGACCACGAGACGTTCCAGCCGCTGCCGCTCACCGCCACCGGCAACAACGTGATGTCGCCGCTGGACATGGCGTCGGGCATGCAGACCATTCTCAACCAGGGTCTGCACCACGACCCGTACTTCGTGCAGTGGGTGGACGGCCCCGACGGCGCCCGCGTGTACACCCACGACGACCCGGGCGTGCAGGCGCTCGACGTGCGCGCCGCATTGCAGACCACCGACACGCTGAAGGGCGTCATCCGCTCCGGCACCGGCGCCCGCAACCTGCGCAACTTCTCTCGGCCGGCAGCCGGCAAGACCGGTACCCAGTTCGAGAACACGAACGCCTGGTTCGTCGGCGGCACGCCGCAGCTCACCACGGCGGTGTGGGTGGGCGACCCGAACGGTTACACGCCCATGAACGGCATCCCCGAGTTCCGGGCCGAGATGGGCCGCAACGGCAAGGTGCAGGGCGCCGACTACCCGGCGCGCATCTGGGGCGCGTACATGGAGGCCGCACACGCCGGCCTGCCGGTGGTCGACTGGCCGAAGCCGCCGCCCGCCACCCGTGCACCGGCCCGCCTGTACGTGCCCGGCGAGGAGTGCCTGGCCCGTCTGGTCAGCGGCACGTTGCCGCCGCCCACCGACGGCAGCGTCACCACCACGACGGCGCCCAAGCCGGTCACCACCACCACGACGCCCACGGGCGCGACGGGTTCGACCGTCGCCGTCACCACCACCACGCAGGCCCCGGCGGTGGTGGTGCAGATCACCAGCGGCACGCTGGTGCCCGACAACGTGCTCGACCCGCGGGCGCCCATGCCATCCATCGACACGGCCACCTTCGTGTACCGCTGCGGCGAGGCGCCGCTCGGCGTTGTGGTACAGAAGAAGAACAAATGAACGCCACCGCACTGCTCACGCTGCAAGACATCGACTCGGCGCTCGCCGCCATCGCCAACCGCAGGCCCCGCCTGCCCGAACTGGCGGCCCACAAGACCGCCACCGCAGCGCTCGCCGAGCACCACGCGCGCATCGCCGCCGCGCAGGCGCGCATCGATGCCGCTCAGGCGTCCATCGAAGCCGCCGAGCACGCCTCGGCCGACCTCACCACGAAGCGCACCCGGCTGGAGGCGCAGCTGAAGACCGTCATCGCGCCCCGCGAGGCCGAGGCGCTCATGCACCAGATCGCGACGCTCAACGCCCAGCGCGACGAGCTGGACGAGCAGGAGCTGCTGGCGCTCGACGAGCAGGCCGCGGGTGACGACGAGCGGGTGGCGTTGGAAGCCGCGCTGCCCGAACTGCAGGCCGCCGCGGCCGCCACCGAGGCCGAACTGCAACGGGCCACCGCCGAGCTCGACGCCGAGGAGGCCGAGCTGCATGCCCGCCGACCCGACGCGCTGCAGTCGCTCTCCGCGTCGGAGATCGCCGCGTACGACCGGGCCCGGCAGCACTTCGACGGCGTTGCCGTGGCCCGCCTGGAAGGGCACCGTTGCCATGGTTGCCACCTGGACCTGTCGCCCGCCGAGATGGACGTGGTGAAGGCCGTGCCGGCCGATGCGATGCCCGAGTGCCCGCAGTGCGGCCGCTACCTCGTTCGCTGACCCGATGTTCTTCTGGTTCCTCGGCACCGCGCTGGTCAGCGTCTGGTACGTGTTCACCGACCCGCGCTTCGACTACCGCCTGCTGCTCGTCGGTGCGCTGCTGCCCGACCTGATCGACGTCCCCGGCGGCCAGGCCCGCTGGGCGCACAGCCTGACCGTCGCGGTGGGGGCGCTCATGCTGGTCATGCTGGTCACCGCCGGCCGCAAGCCCATCCGCCGCCTGCTGCTGGGGCTACCCATCGGCATGCTGCTGCACCTGGTGTTCGACGGCGCCTTCGCCAGCACGAAGGTGTTCTGGTGGCCGTTCAGCGGCTCGTGGGGCGACGTGCAGGTGCCGTCGCTGGAACGAGCGCTGTGGCTGAACCTGCTCATGGAGGCCGCAGGTGTGGCCATGCTGTGGTGGGCGTACCGCCGCTTCGGCCTGGCCGACCCGTCGCGCCGCACGCAGTTCGTGCGCACCGGTGTGCTCACCGATCTGGGACCCACGGCGGCACGCGACGGGGGAGTGTGATCTACTGCGATGGTGCTGTCGATCGTCCGCCATGCCCGAACCGAGGCGAATGCCGGCGGTCGGCTGCAGGGCAACCTCGACCTGCCGCTCGACGAGGTGGGCATGGAGCAGGCCTCGCGTCTGCCGTCGCTCGTCAGCGGCATCGACCGCATCGTCTGCTCGCCCCTGCTGCGTGCCCGGCAGACCGCCGCCGTGTTCGGCATCGAGCCCACCATCGACGACCGCTTGCGTGAGGTGAACTACGGGCCGTTCGAAGGGCACCGCATCGCCGACCTGCCGCAGGAGACGTGGCAGCGGTGGGTGACCGAGCTGGACTACGCGCCCGAGGGGGCCGAGACGCTGCAGTCGATGGCCGACCGCGTGACCGCGGTGCTCGTCGAACTGGCCGCCGAGGCCAACGACCGTCACGTCGTGGTGGTCACGCACGCGACGCCGGTCAAGGCCGCCATGGCCTGGGCACTGGGCGTCGACGTGGGCATCGCCACCCGTACCTGGGTGGACCAGGCGTCGGTGACGCGCATCCAGGTGCGCGGCGATCGCCCCGTGCTGACGGCGTTCAACCTGCTCCCTGCCTGACCCGAGTTTGGTGCTTGCACCCGGCCGCTCGCGGGTGCATGATCGAACCAACAAAGGCAAGGCGTTGCCACCCGTTCCAACGGATCCAACGGGACAGCTGGGACGCCAGACCCACAGAACGAAGGGGCACCCCGATACCCGGTGCCCCTCGTTCGCTGCCCGGGCCCAGATCGCGTGCTCAGGATGTTCAGTGTGGTGAGTCGGCCTGTAAGCGGGGTTTTGTCCAGCCGCCTGAGCGGCTTGGGTGACCATCCATCTGTGCGGCCTACCCGAGAGGTTCCGGCGAACCGGTGGACGGGCAGCCCGTCCTCTCTGCTTGGCCTTGCTCCGAGTGGTGTGCCCGAGCCGTGCGAGTCGCCCCGCACGCTGGTGCGCTCTTACCGCACCGTTGCACCCTTACCTGTGACCGGCGAACCGGTCCATCGGCGGTCTGTTCTCTGTTGTACTTCCGTCAGGTCGCCCCGACCTGGCTCTCGCCAGCACTCTGCCCTGTGGAGCCCCGACTTTCCTCGACGCGGTCGATGCCGCGCCGCGGCCACCCGGCCAACTCACCACACACTGGAGTGTACGCGCCGACGGCGCGGACGGATCAGCCCGCGTCGCAGGAGTCGAACGGGTAGACGAACGAGTTCAGGCTCGGCGTCTCGAAGTTCAGCTTCAGGCGCACGCCGTTCTCGTCGCCGGCGCCACCGATGTAGGTGATGGGGGCGAGCGAGCCGTACTGGCTGGGGATGGCCACCGGCAGCGGGATGGGCGTCTGCGGCGGGGCCGCAGGCTCGCCACTGGCCGACGCCGTGGTCTCGGGAGCCGGCGCCGCCGTGGTGGTGCTGGCGTTCGGGTTCGCGTTCAGCGCGTCGGTCTCGGTGACATAGGCGCCGGGGTTGATCTTCAGCGACACCAGCGCCGCCTGACGCGACGACCGAGCGGCCAGGCGCATGGCCTCTGCCCGGAACGACGGCTCGGTGACCTGGGGCATGAGCGCCTGGCTGGTGGCCGCCGACAGAAGTTCGAGCGTGACGACCAGGTTGATCATGTCGCGCAGCACGTCGTCGCTGGGAGCGATCTCCTTGGCCGTATCGGTGGCCGCGGCGCCCTCTTCCACGCGGGCGAAGATGGGCTCGATGAAGGCACTGTCGAGGCGCGGGTTGCCGCACGTCCACGCCTCACCGCCGGCCTCCTGGGCCAGTGCGTTGAACGATTCGGCG
>CBHWEI010000255.1:0-5863 GCA_966112835.1 uncultured Acidimicrobiaceae bacterium | reverse complement strand
TGAAGAGGTTGTCCTGCAGGTACACCTGACCGTCGGTGATGGAGATCACGTTGGTCGGGATGTACGCCGACACGTCGCCGGCCTTGGTCTCGATGACCGGAAGGGCGGTCAGCGAACCGGCGCCCAGGTCGTCGGACAGCTTCGCCGCACGCTCGAGCAGACGGCTGTGCAGGTAGAACACGTCGCCGGGGTACGCCTCGCGGCCCGGCGGGCGGCGCAGCAGCAGCGACACCTGGCGGTAGGCCTCGGCCTGCTTCGACAGGTCGTCGTACACGATGAGGGCGTGCTCGCCGTTCTCCATCCAGTGCTGCCCGAGGGCGCAGCCGGCGTAGGGGGCGAGGTACTTGAAGGGCGCCGGGTCGCTGGCCGGGGCGGCCACGACGACGGTGTACTCCAGGGCGCCGTACTGGCGCAGCGTCTCGACGGTCTGGGCGACGGTCGAGCCCTTCTGGCCGATGGCGACGTAGATGCACTTCACACCGAGGCCACGCTGGTTGATGATGGCGTCGATGGCGACGGTGGTCTTGCCGGTCTTGCGGTCGCCGATGATGAGCTGGCGCTGGCCACGACCGATGGGGGTCATGGCGTCGACCGACTTGATGCCGGTCTGCAGCGGCTCGTGCACGGGCTTGCGGCCCATGATGCCGGGGGCCTGGATCTCGACACGGCGGTTGATGCCGCCGACGATGTCGCCCTTGCCGTCGATGGGCTGACCGAGCGCGTTGATGACGCGACCGAGCAGCGCGTCGCCGACCGGCACGCTGAGGATGCGGCCGGTGGCCTTCACGGGCTGGCCTTCCTCGATGTGGTCGGCGTCGCCGAGGACGACGGCGCCGATGCTCTCCTCGTCGAGGTTCAGGGCGAGACCGACGGTGCCGTCCGCGAACTCGAGGAGCTCGTTGACCGCGCAGTCGGGAAGGCCGCTGACGCGGGCGATGCCGTCGCCGACTTCCGAGACGCGACCAACGGTACGAGCCTCCAGGGAGGGCTCGAAGCCCTCCAGGTTCTTCTTCAGCGCCGATGCAATGTCGTTGGCGCTCAATGTGAGTTCAGCCATGGTTCCTGGGCTCCTAGAGGCGGGACTTCAACTGGTCGATACGGGTGCGGACGCTGCCGTCGATGACGGTGTCGCCCACGGTGGCCACGAGGCCGCCGATGACACTGGGGTCGACGACGACCTTCAGGTTCACCTGCTTGCCGGTGGCGTTGACGAGGGCCGCCTTGAGGCGGTCCTGCTGGTCGGCGGTGAGGGCCACGGCGCTGCGCACCTCGGCGACCTCGAGGTTCTTGGCCGAGCTGGCCCGGGCCACGAGCTTGTCGATGATGGCCGGCAGGTCGCGACCGCGACCCGAACCGACGACCATGCTGACGAGCTGGGTGGTGGTGCTGGTGGCCTTGCCGCCGAGGAGGTCCTCCACGATGGCCTGGCGCTTGCCGGCCGGGATCTGCTCGTCGGTGAGCGCGTTGCGGAGGGCATCGCTGCTCTCGTAGCTGCGAGCGAACCGGAACAGTTCGTCCTCGACCTCGTCGAGGGTGCCTTCGGCGCGAGCGATCTCGAACAGTGCTCGTGCGTAGCCTTCGATGCGGTTGTCACTCATGACTGGGCTCCCACTCGCGAGATGAAGTGCTCGATGAGCTCCTGCTGGGTGGCGTCGTCGAGCGAGCCGCTGACCACGTGGTCGACGGCGGCGCTGGACAGGCGGCTGATCTCGGCACGAAGTTCGTCGCCGACGCGACCGCGGGCGGCCTCGATCTCGGCGGCGGAACGGGCTTCGAGCTCGGCGACCTCGGTGACCAGGCGGGCCCGGCCGTCGGCGAGGACCGCGTCGGCCTGCGCCGTGGCCTCGGCCATGATGCGGGCGCGCTCGGCGGCGATGTCGCCCTTGGCCTGACGGATGTCGCCGGCCTCGGTGGCGGCCGACGCCTTGTCGGCGGCGGCGTCGTCGAGTTCCTTCTGGATGCGCGCGGTGCGGGCGTTGAACGACTTCTTCATCGCCGGCCAGCCGAACTTGTACAGCGCGTAGAAGATGATCAGCGAGGCGAGGCCGCCCCAGATGATCTCGGCCGTCTCGGGCAGGAAGGAGCTGTGGGTGACCACGTTGCCGTCGGAGTCGGTGACGATCTCCTCGGCCGCGAGGCGAGCGGTGGTGTAGATGCCCAGAACGTTCATCGTGCCATCACCTCGCTCACGACTCGGTTGACCACGTCGCTGCTCGGGCGGCGCCCGGTGGCGAGCTCGCCGGCCAGGCCGGCGACGTCGCTGACGGCGGCGTGGATCTGGCCCTCGGCGGCGGCGCGCTCGGCGTCGGCCTCGGCCTGCGCGGCAGCACGCTGCTGCGCCAGCTTGGCGTTCACTTCGGCGAGCTTGGCCTGACGCTCGGTCTCGAGCTGGTTGCGGGCGGCTTCCACTTCGCGAGCGGCTTCGGCCTTGATGGCCGCGAGCTGCGCCTCGTAGTCGGCGACCTCGGCGCGAGCGGCACTGCGCTCGGCGTCGGCAGCCTCATGGGAAGCACGGATGCCCTGATAGCGGGCATCCATCCCCTTCTTCAGCTTCGGGAACAGCACGAACCGCATGAGCAGTGCGAACACCACGAAGGAGCCGATGCTCCAATACAGCTCTTTCAGTTCCGGAACGATGGGGCCCGGGTCCTTGCTCACAGGGCCTTCCGCAGCTGCGGTGACCAGGTGGACGAGTGACCCGTGGAGATGTACGACGGCGGAGTGCACGTCAGCTCCTTCGGATGAGACGGACAGAAATCGGATCGGGACTCAGAACGGCTCAGAGGCCGATGAGGATGAAGACCACGAAGCCGATGAGGGCGAGGGCTTCGGTGAACGCGATGCCGAGGAACATGGTGGTGCGCACCATGCCGGCGGCCTCGGGCTGACGGGCCATGGCCTCGACCGACTTGCCGACCAGGTAACCGATGCCGATGCCGGGGCCGATGGCCGCGAGACCGTAGGCGAAACCGGCCGATGCGGCGGCGGCTGTGGCCTTGTCGGCGTCAGCCTGCTGCTGATCGAACGCTGCGGCAGCGATGTGGGCGATTGCTTCCATTTGTGATTTCTCCTGATGAGGTTCTGGGTAGTGGAGAGGGGACTCAGTGCTCGGGGTGAGCAGCGCCGCCGATGTACACGGCGGTGAGAATGGTGAAGATGTAGGCCTGCAGGAAGGCGACCAGCACCTCGAAGGCCGTGAGGAACACGAGCATGCCGAAGGGCAGGATGGCCATCGGCTTGAGCATGAACTGCATGGTCTCGGCCGTGATGAGCGACTGGGTGAGCAGTGCGAACGTCACGAGCAGGATGTGACCGGCCAGCATGTTGGCGAAGAGTCGGACGGTCAGCGAGAACGGGCGGACGATGATGTTCGAGATGAACTCGATGACGCCCACGAGCGGCTTCAGCGCCACCGGCACCCCGGGGGGCCAGATGGTGTTGGTGATGTACTTGATGCCCTGGTGCTTCAGACCGACGCCGTTGTAGATGACCCACACGAGCAGCGCCAGGAACATGGGGATGGCCATGCGGGCGGTGGCGGGCATCTGGATGAGCGGGATGATGCCGGGCACGTTGCACAGGTAGATGAACACGAACAGGCTCAGCAGGAACGGCGTCCAGCCCAGGCCGTCCTTGCCCATCGTCTGCATGACGATGCCGTCCTCGATGAACTCGACCGACACCTCGGCGAGGTTGCGGACGCCCTTGGGTGCCACGCTCGCGTCCTTGCGGCCCGCGAGGAGGAACACGACGATGCCGATGACGCCGGCAGCGACGGCGATCAACGCGATCTTGTTGAACGAGACGAAGATGTCCTGCCAACGAAGGATGGAGTTGATCTGTGGGAATTCGAAGGATTCTGCGATCACGGCAAGTGTCCGTTTCCTAGCGGTTTACGGGCGGGTCGGTTTGAGGCCCGGGTGGGCAAGGGACAAGGCAACGTACTTCATCTCCCAGACGAGGAGACCAAGGTGCGTCACGATGATGGTCGCTCCGAGGGCCGGAAGCGAAATCCAACCGGCGTCCTTCACGAGAAGGACGGCCAGGAAGATGAGCCCGAGGCGGATGAGGTAGCCGAAGAGCACTGCTCCCATCATCAGTCCGAGGCTGATGCGCGCCGTGACGGCGACGATGCCGGCAGCGAGCAGGAAGTTGACGAGGACGATGGCGATGCCGTACGCCGACGAGTAGGCGCCGTGCAGTCCCCAGATGAGCGAGCACACGCCGACGAGCAAGGGCGCGACCACCAGGCCGCGCTTCACCATGTCCTTGGTGACCGCCACCTCGGGCGCGGGCCCGGGGAGCGACGTGGTGATGGCGGCGTTGCTCACGCGCCCTCGACCTTCGCACGCGACTTCGACGATGCCCGCTCGGCGCGCTCGGCCTCGTGGGCCTCCATCGCCGACTTGTAGTCGTAGTACATCTTGATGAACTGGCCGACGACGGCGAACAGCACGAGACCGATCATGAAGGCGGGTCGCGTGTCGAGCCACGAGTCGACCGCCCAGCCGATGCCCAGGAACACGAGCACGACCAGCGCGAAGTCCATGCCCTTGCCCAGGGTCTGGTCGGACCGCTGCGCTGCAGCGATCTTCTCCTGTGACGGCACGAGTTTCACGGGCGGGGACGACCTTGACTGGCGGGAACCGGGTGGCGTGCCGGCGACAACGCTGTCGCCGATCTTGTGAACGCGAGCACAATCTAGTGCATCCGCGAGGCTCCTCCGCAAAACGGCGGGCGAAACGTTCGCGATTTCGTGCTCGTCAGGTGCGCCGGCGACGGATCTGCGGGTGCAGCACCGTGTACAGCGTGAGCAACAGCATGGCACCCCCGATGGGGATGTAGCTCACGCCGCTGCCCGTCAGCGCCGGGTACAGGACGAACGCGCTGAGCAGCGCGGTCCAGCCCCACAGGATGAGCACGCTACGGCGCTGGCCGTGGCCCATCTCCATCAGCCGGTGGTGCAGGTGGCCCTTGTCGGCGGAGGCCACGCCCTGGCGCTTCGTGGCGCGGCGCAGGATGGCGAACAGCGTGTCCAGGATGGGCACGCCCAGGATGAACAGCGGGATGAACAACGGCGCCAGGAAGAAGTACGTCTGGCCCACGAAGCGGTCGGCGTTCGGGTCGGCACGGCCACCCACCACGCTGGTGCTCACGGCCATGAGCAGCCCCAGCAGCAGCGCTCCCCCGTCGCCCATGAAGATGCGCGCCGGGTTGAAGTTGTGCGGCAGGAAGCCCACGCACATGCCGACCGCCAGGATGGCCACGAGCGGCCCGATGTTCGGCTGGGCGAGCATGCCCACCGACGGGTCGGCCAACCGTTGCGCGTAGAGGAAGAACGAGCCCGCGCCGATGGCGACGATGCCGGCCGCCAACCCGTCGAGCCCGTCGATGAGGTTGATGGCGGTGGTCATGCCCAGCAGCCACAGCACGGTGATGAGCGGCACCCACTGGTCGCTCAGGAAGAACACATCGACGAACGGGATGCGGAAGTAGAACATCGTCACGCCGAAGTACACGAGGATGACGCCGACCACCACGGTGCCGAACACCTTGGCCGGTGCCGAGATCTCGCGGATGTCGTCGATGAAGCCGATGAGGAACATCAGCGTCGCGGCCCACAGCACGCCACGCGGCTCGGAGTTGCGCGCGAACAGCGGGTCGAACGCGTCCCACAGGCGCGCCGCGGCGAACGCGGCGATGAAGCCGACGAACATGGCGATGCCGCCCACGTCGGGTGTGACCACCTTGTGGACGCGCCGCTCGTCGGGCTCGACCACCCAGCCCATCTTCTTCGCCACCCGGATGACCAACGGGGTGACCGCGAACGTGACGACGGCTGCGATGGCACCGATGACGAGGT
>CBHWEI010000254.1:0-5873 GCA_966112835.1 uncultured Acidimicrobiaceae bacterium | reverse complement strand
CACCAGCACGGCCGTGCCGGCCATCGCCACCGGCGACGGCAGCTCGGGCGCGTCGTCGTCGCTCGCTGTCATCGTCCTCTCGTTGCTCGTCCTGCTGGTGCTGTGGGTGCTGCTCGCCCCTCGAGTGGTCGCGGCCATGACGCGGCGCGGCGGGCGTGCGCCCCGGGACCGCGTGGTCGCCGCGTGGCACCGCGCCTGTCACGAGTTGTCGTTGGCCGGCGCGCCCCCCATCGCGGGCGAGACGCCGCTGGAGTACGTCACGTCGGCCGAGCAGGCCACCGGCGTGAACGACCAGCTGCTGCGCGAGCTGGCCGTCCAGGTCACCCGGGCCGTCTACTCACGCGGCGAGCCCGACGAGCGGGTGGCCGAACGGTGCGAGACGCTGGAGCACGAGGTGGCGGCGCGGTGCAAGGACATCGTGCCGTGGTCGGTGCGGCTGCGGGGCATGGTGGACCCGCGCATGATGCGCCAGCGCCTGGTGGGCTGACCCTCGGAGGGTCGACCCCCGGAGTGCTGGCGGCTCAGTCGTCGTGGCGCTGGTTGGGGGCACCGAAGCGACCCCGCACGCTGTCGGTGAGGTGGCCGATGCCGGCCTCGCCCAGCGACCGGGCGTGACGCTCGCACACCAGTGCCGACACCACCGCGCCGATGAACGCGGCGAACGACAGGAACGGGCTGACCGACAGCATGGCGACCGTGAGCATGAGGCATGCGACGGCGGCGACTCCGGACCCGATGAGGATGCGACGGTTGCCCTGCGACCGGTGGTGCAGGTTGCGCCCGAAACCAGGATCGCGTTGCAGCTGCTCTTCGATCTGGCGGAGGATCCTCTGTTCGTCTTCCGAGAGCGGCATTCCGGGCTCCTGATCGATGGCCGTAACGCATCTTCGCAGAATTCCGGCCCTGACACAACGCGGCCGAAGGCCTATTCAGCCGGGTTCCTGGTCGGGTCCCCACTGCTGGGCGCCCTTGCGGACGAGGCGCAATCCCTTGCGCGCCACTGCGCTGGCCGGGCCGATGGCGGCCGCCCCGAACCGCGACCGGATGGCGTCGATGGTCTCCTCCGCCGCCTGCCACTCGCCCTCGGTGGCGGGGCCCTCGCCGTCGCCTCCCGCGGCCAGCAGGTCGTCGAGCGACAGCTGCTCGGCCGGCGGCCCGAAGTTACTGGCCGCCACCCCCAGCAGGCGCACGCCGGGCGACGGGTCGACGGCCTCGAGCAGGGGCTCGACGGCCTGCACGATGGCATGGGCGGTGTGCACGGCCGTGGGCAGGGTGACCGAGCGGGTGATGGTGTGGAAGCCGGCGAAGCGCACCTTCAGCGACAGGGTCCGGGCGCCGGTGCCGTGCTTGCGAAGCCGGCCGGCCACGCCGTCGCTCAGGCGGATGAGCTCGCGGCGCAGCTCGTCGTGCGTGTGCAGGTCGTGTGCGTAGGTCTCCTCGTGGCTGAGCGACTTCATCTCGCGGTCCACTTCCACCGGCCGGTCGTCGCGCGCCCAGCTGAGCTCGTGCAGGTGGTGGCCGTGCGCCTTGCCCACCGCGGCCACCACCGAGGCCTCGTCGAGCTGGGCGAGGTCGCCCACCGTGCGCACGCCCAGGCGGGTGAGCCGTTCGAGCGTGGCCGGACCCACACCCCACAGCGCCTTCACCGGCAGCGGGTGGAGGAACTCGAGCTCTGCGCCCGGGCGCACCTCGACCACCCCGGGGCCGTCGATCACGCCGTCGGGTCGGGGCACGGGCTTGGCGGCCTTCGACGCCAGCTTCGCCAGGAACTTGTTCGGCGCCACGCCGACGCTGCACCGCAGCTGCAGCTGCTGCCACACCTGGTCGCGCAGCAGGTGGGCGATGGTGACCCCGTCGCCGAACAGCCGCACCGCGCCGGACACGTCGAGGAAGGCCTCGTCGAGCGCGAGCGGCTCGATGGCCGGCGTGACCGAGTGGAAGATCTCGTGCACCTCGGCGCTGACGGTGGCGTACAGCTCGTGGTCGCCGGGCAGGAACACCGCGTGCGGGCACAGCCGCCGGGCGGTGCTGGACGGCATGGCCGAGAACACGCCGAAGCGGCGCGCCTCGTACGACGCCGCGGCGATGACCCCTCGGTTGCCGGTGCCACCCACCACCACCGGCTTGCCCACCAGGTCGGGGCGCCGGCGCAGTTCGACACTGACGTAGAACGCGTCCATGTCGACGTGCAGGATGGTGCGGGGTGCGGTCACTGCACCCGCTCGATGCGTGCCGCGTTGCGTTCTCGCCCGTGCAGGGTGAACCGGTAGTGCTCCGCCAGGGTGCCGGACAGCCAGTCGCCAACCGGGGTGTGCACCCATGGCGGGCTGGCCTGCAGCAGGCCCGGCGCATCGGCGGCGCCCACGTGGCGCACCTCCTCGACGATGCCGTCCGGGTCGGCGATGACGATGTCGCCCTGCACGCCGTCGGCCTCCCAGGCTTCGACGCGGAGCTGCCAGCCCATGTCGGGTGCGTCGACCGTCACCGTGTAGCAGCGCTCGATCCAGCCGTTCACGGTGAGCCCGGTCTCTTCACGCACCTCGCGTGCAAGGCCGTCGAGCAGCGTCTCGCCGTGGTCGATGACGCCGCCGGGCGGGGTCCATTCCAGCGAGCGATCGCGACGACGGTTGCCGACCAGCACCAGTCCGTCGCCATGATGGATGAGGGCTCCTCCGACCAACCAACGACGCATCGCGTCAGTGTGCCACGCCGGGTCAGCCGCCCTCGGCCCGACGCTCGCGTCGGCCTCGGAAGTCGCTGACCCACAGCTTGGCCACCAGGACGAAGGCCTCCTGGATGATGCTGCCGGACATCTTCGACACGCCTTCGGTGCGGTCCTGGAAGCTGATCGGGAACTCGACCACCTTGCCGCCCGCGCTGACCAGGCGGTAGGTCATCTCGATCTGGAACCCATAGCCCTCGGCGCGCACGGTCTCGAACTGCATGTGCTCGAGCATCGCCGAGCGGTAGGCGCGGTAGCCGGCGGTGGCGTCGTTGACGGCCAGGCCGAGCACGCCCGCGGCGTAGCGGTTGCCCCATCGCGACAGCCAGCGGCGGCGCCGCGGCCAGTTGACGGTGCGGCCACCGGGCACGTAGCGGCTGCCGATGGCCAGGTCGGCGCCGTGCTCGACGTTGCCGATGAGCGCCGGCAACACCAGCGGGTTGTGCGAGAGGTCGGCGTCCATCTGCACGCAGATGTCGGCGCCGGCGTCGATGGCGTGGCGCAGGCCGGCGCGGTAGGCGTTGCCCAGGCCGTTCTTCTCGGTGCGGCGCAGCACCTCGATGCCGCCCAGCTCGGCGGCGAGCTGCTCGACACGGTCGGCGGTGCCGTCGGGGCTGCCGTCGTCGACCACGAGCACGCGTGCGTCGGGAACGACGGTGCGGACCTCTCGGAGCAGGCGATCGATGTTGTCGATCTCGTTGAAGGTCGGGACGACCACCGTGGTACGCACGGTCGACGAGCCTACGCTGGAAGGGTGACCGACGAACAACGTCCGCTCTCCGCCCTGCCGTCGCCCGCCGCCCGTGCCGCGGCGTTCGTGGCCATCCTGTTGGGCGGTGTGGCCGGCGCCGTCATCGGCTACACGCTGGTGAAGCTGCAGTGCAGCGGCTCGTGCGACACGCCGAAGGGTCTGGGTCTGCTCATCGGCGCCCTCATCGCCGCCGGCGGGATGAGCGTGGTGGCCGTGCTGGTGCTGCGGGCCCTCGGCGAATGGCGCCAGATCGAGCAGCGCGAGCGCGCCGGTCGCCGATGAGCCGCCCGGCGAGCGACGCACCCGTCGACGAACTGCTGCAGCTCGCCCGCAGGCTGGCCGTCGAGGCGGGCATGATGGTGCTGCAGGGCCGCGCCCAGGGCATCGCCGACGCGGACACGAAGTCGTCGTCCACCGACGTGGTCACCGAGTTCGACCGGGCCAGCGAAGCGCTCATCGTGCAGGGCATCCGCGACGCCCGCCCGCACGACGGCCTGGTCGGCGAGGAGGGCACCGCCACGCCCGGCACGTCGGGCATCCACTGGCTCATCGACCCCATCGACGGCACCACCAACTTCCTGTACGGCCTGCCGGGCTACGCGGTGTCCATCGCCGCCCGCGCCTCGGCCGACGACCCGGCCGACACGCTGGTGGGCGTGGTGTACGTGCCCACCACGGGCGAGCTGTTCACTGCCACCAAGGGCGGCGGGGCGTTCGTGAACGACGCACCCGTCCGGTGCAGCGCCACCACCGACCTGTCGCTGGCATTGGTGGGCACCGGGTTCAGCTACCACGCCGAGCGTCGTCGCCAGCAGGCCCGCCGGGTGGCCGAGATGCTGCCCCGCGTGCGCGACATCCGCCGCCTCGGCGCCGCCGCACCCGACCTGTGCTACGTGGGTGCGGGCCGCCTGGACGTGTACTTCGAGCAACACCTGGGGCCGTGGGACCTGGCGGCCGGCGAGCTGGTCGCCCGCGAGGCCGGATGCCGCGTGGGCGCCATCGAGGGCGGCCCGGTGCACCCCGGTTCGGTGCTGGTGGCCACTCCCGCGCTGTTCGACCAGGTGCAGGCGCTCATCCACGAAGTCGACGTGAGCCTCCGGAACTGACCTGCGTCTGGCATCATGGGAGGCGTGGGAACCCGCATCCTCTCCGTGGAAGACGACGAGCGCATCCGCACCGCCGTGAAACTGGCGTTGGAGGACGAGGGCTGGACCGTCGACGAGGCCGGCAGCGGTGAGGAAGCCATCGAGCTGTTCCAACGCACCACGCCCGATGTGGTCCTCATCGACATCATGCTGCCCGGGATCGACGGGTTCGAGCTGTGCCGCACCCTGCGCCGCACCAGCGACGTGCCCATCGTGATGGTGACGGCCCGCAACGACACGCACGACGTGGTCGCCGGGTTGGAAGCCGGTGCCGACGACTACCTCACGAAGCCGTTCGCCCCGAAGGAGCTGTCGGCACGCATCCGTGCGCTGCTGCGCCGCATCCGCCCCATCAGCCCGGGCCACGCCAAGCTGGTGTTCGGCGACCTCGAGATCGTGCCCGACGAGGGCAAGGTCACCCGTGGCGGCACCGACCTGCACCTCACCAAGACCGAGTTCCGCCTGCTCTGCGAGCTGGCCCAGAACCCTGGCCGGGTGTTCAGCCGCGAGAGCCTGCTCGACAAGGTGTGGGGCTACGACTACTTCGGTGACGGCCGTCTGGTCGACGTGCACGTGCGCCGTCTGCGCACCAAGGTCGAGGCCGATCCGGCCAACCCGCGGCACGTGGTCACCGTGCGCGGGCTCGGCTACCGCCTGCAGTCCTGACGGCCGACGTGGTCCCCCACCCGTGAACGCGGTCGACCCCACCACGGAAGTGGTCCTGCCGGTGTCGGGCGGTCGCGCCCGCTGGCGAGCGTTCGTCGCCTCCATCCAGCCGCGCCGCTTCGGCCTGCGCACGCGCATCTTCTTCATGTTCGGTCTGGGCGCCATGCTGCTGGCCGGCTTCCTGGCCGCTGCGGCGTACAGCTTCACCCGCAGCAGCGTGGTCAGCCAGCGCGAACGGGCCGCCACCGAGCAGGCGTACAAGAACGCACAGGTGGCCCGCAACGAACTGCGCACCGCCAACGCGTCGGCAACGTCGGTCATCGACCGCATGCAGGCCTATGGCGTCACCCGCTTCGCCATCGACGCGTCGGGCAACTGGATCGCCCCCACCACGAGGTACTCCCCCGACACCATCCCGTCGGCGTTGCAGCAACGGGTGATGGTCGACGGCGTGGCCGCCCGGATGGTCACCCGCATCGACGGCGACCCGGTGCTCATCATCGGCGTGCCGCTGGACGTGGGCAAGGACACGTTCTACTTCGACTTCGTCCCGATGGACGACGTCGCCGACACGTTGCGCAGCGTGCTG
>CBHWEI010000253.1:0-5885 GCA_966112835.1 uncultured Acidimicrobiaceae bacterium | reverse complement strand
GCGGTGAGCTCGGCCTCGGCGGCCATGACGTCGGTGTCCAGCTGGGCCAGCTCGGAACGCAGCGTCTGCTCGGCCGTGCCGAGCGTGATCTTCTCGCCGGCCAGGGCCGTCAGGCGCGCCCGCTGCGAGGCGATCTCGCGACCGGCCAGGAAGATCTGCAGTGCCGACAGCTCGGCCACCAGGTCGCCGTGGCGACGTGCCGCGTCGGCCTGGCGCTCGAGCGGGCGCAGCTGCCGACGCACTTCTCTGAGAAGATCTTGGACACGCAGCAGGCTGGCCTCGGTGGCGTCGAGACGGCGCTCGGCCTTCTCCTTGCGCTTGCGGTACTTCAGGACGCCGGCGGCCTCTTCGACGATGCTGCGGCGGTCCTCGGGGCGGGCGTTGAGCACCGCGTCGATCTGACCCTGGCTGACGATGACGTGCTGCTGACGACCGACGCCCGCGTCACTGAGCAGTTCCTGCACGTCGAGCAGGCGGCACCCCACGCCGTTGATGGCGTACTCGCTCTCACCCGTGCGGAACAGGGTGCGCGACACCGTGACCTCGGTGAACTCGATGGGCAGCAACCCGGCCGAGTTGTCGATGGTGAGCGCCACCTCGGCGCGGCCGAGGGCCGGGCGCTTGGCGGTGCCGGCGAAGATGACGTCGTCCATCTTCTGGCTGCGGACGGCGCTGGGCGCCTGCGCGCCGAGCACCCAGGCGATGGCGTCGACCACGTTCGACTTGCCTGAACCATTGGGGCCGACGACGACGGTGACCCCCGGCTCGAGCTGGAGGGTGGTGGCGTCGGCGAACGACTTGAAGCCTTTGAGGGTGAGGGATTTCAGGAACACGGCGTGGAGGACCCTACTCAACGCTGGCAGCGGGGGCAGAAACAGGTGCTGCGCCCAGCCGAGACGACCCGCACGATGTCCGCCTTTCCGCACGTCAGGCAGCGTTGCCCGGCCCGGTCGTACACGCGGTGGTGCACCTGGAACCAGCCGCCCTGCCCTTCGATGTCCACGTACTGGGTGTCGGCCAGGGTGCTGCCGCCCGCCTCGATGGCGGCGCCGAGCACGTCCATGACCGCCTGGTGCAGGCGTCCGATCTCGCGTGTCGTGAGCGTGTCGCTGATGCGGTCTGGCCGCAGCCGGGCCAGGTGCAGGCTCTCGTCGCAGTAGATGTTGCCCACGCCGGCCAGCACGTGCTGGTCCAGCAGCAGCGCCTTCAGCTGGCGGCGCCGGCTGCGCACCATTGCGGTGAGCTCCGCGCGGCTGAGCCCGTCGGTGATGGGGTCGATGCCCATCTTCGCCAGCTCGGGCAGTTCGACGGCCACGTTCGCCGGGTCGAACACCACCATCTCGCCGAACGTGCGCGGGTCCACGAACCACAGCTCCTGCGCCGGCTTGCCGGCGAGGTGCAGCACCACGTGCGTGTGCGGTGGCCGCTCGGTGCCGGCGTCGGCCACCAGCAGGCGACCGCTCATGCGCAGGTGCACCATCAGCTCGTCGCCCGTGTCGAGCGGGCACAGCAGGTACTTGCCGCGGCGGTTGGTGGCCACGATGGTGGCGTCGGTGAGGCCGTCGATGAGCGCCTGGCGCGAGGTGCGGCGAACGGTGCGCTCCCGGCCCACCTCCACCTTCGTGATGCGACGGCCCACCACCTGGGCCTGGAGGCCGCGACGAACCGTCTCGACCTCGGGAAGCTCGGGCACCGCTACCCCGTCTCTTGGCCGACGGCGCGGTTGGTGAGCGCCAGCCACGCCTGTTCGGCGGCCGCCTGCTCGGCGGCCTTCTTCGACCGTCCCTCGCCCTGCCCCACGGCGACGCCCTGCACGATGACCGTGGCGAAGAAGCGCTTGTCGTGGTCGGGCCCGGTGTCGCTGAGCACGTACACGGGCGCGGTGTCGTGCATGCGGGCGGTGAGCTCCTGCAACACGGTCTTGTAGTCCAGCCGGTCGAGCCGCTGCGCCGCCGACGCCATGCGGTCGGTGAAGAGCCGCTCGATGAGCGCGAACACCGGTGCCGTGCCCCCGTCGATGTAGACGGCTCCCAGCACGGCTTCGAACGCGTCGCTCAGGATGGAAGGCTTGGTGCGGCCGCCGGCCGCGTCCTCGCCCTTGCCCAGGCGCAGGCACGCACCGAGGCCGATCTCGACCGCCACCTCGGCGAGCGCCGCGGCATTGACCACGCTCTTGCGCAGGTCGGTGAGCTTGCCCTCGGCCAGTTCGCTGTGGTTGCGATAGGCCAGGTCGGCGATGACCCAGCCGAGCACCGCGTCGCCCAGGAACTCGAGCCGTTCGTTGCTCTGCGGCTGCCCGCCCACCTCCGCGCACCAGCTGCGGTGCGACATGGCGCGCTGCAGCAGCGAGGGATCGGAGAACTCGTAGCCGAGTCGCCGCGGCAGCTCGGTGAGGTCGGGCTCGGGCAAGACGGAAATGTCAGGAACCCTGGACCTTGGCGAAGACGTAGTCGACCGCGTCGCGGACCGTCTTCAGGTCCACGAGGTCTTCGTCCTCGATGCGGAAGCCGACCGAGCGCTCGCCCAGTTCCTCCTCCAGCGCCTCGACGAGCTCGATGAGCGCGAGCGAGTCGGCGTCGAGGTCGTCGGTGAACGACTGACCCTCGCTGATGCCGGCCGGATCGATCTCCAGGATGTCGGCGAGGTTCGCACGCACGATCTCGAACACGCCGTTGCGGTCGAGCGGACCTTGTTCGACATGGGTTTCTGCAGGCACCTGGGTTCTCCTGGAAGGTAGGGACGGGCGGACCGCAAGGTTAGCCGTCAACCCACCCGCAGATCGCGCCGTTCGACCGCCCAGGCCGCGAGGAACGGGCAGACGACCCCCACGGCCACCAGCACGAGCAGGCGCCACGACGGCCCGCCGTCCACCAGGATGCGGACGACGTCGTAGAGGGTGAACAGCGACGCCGGGCGCAGCGTGCGGAACACGTCGATGCCGGCATCGGCCAGCGACGTGACCAGGTACGAGGCGACCGCCACCACGGATGCGACGGTGATGGCCAAGCCGCGGCGCCCGGTGAACGCACCCACCACGGTGGCGATGCCGGCGAACGCCCAGGCGAGCGCCGCAACGGCGACGCACGCCCACACCAGCCCGGTGGTGGACACGTCGATGCCGACGATGGCCGACGAGATCGTCGACGTCACCAGGCCCACGACGGCCAACGCACCGACCAGCACGACCATGGCCGCCCACCGCTGCAGCACCACGCCGCGTCGGCGGATGGGCAGCACGTAGGTGGTCTCCAACAGGCCGTGCTCCTCGTCGCCCGCGGGCGTGGCGGCCAGCCCGATGCCGGCGATGAGCAGCAGCAGCGGCAGCGTCATGGCGAACACCTTCGACGACAGGTAGCCCACTGGCGAGAACGGGTCGACGCCGCCGCCCAGCCCGAACAGGCCGCGCAGGCTGTCGGGCATGCTGGCCATGGCCTTGTTCAGCTCGTCGGCCCGGCCGCGCAGCGTGGGCCAGAACGCCACGGTGACGACGATCAGCGCGGCGATGCCGATGGACCAGCCGAGCAGCCAGCGGCGGCGCTCGGACACGGCGCGACGGAACAGCACGCCGTCAGCCACGGGTGCCGTCTCCCTCTGCCGTGCCGTACCAGCCGAGGAACGCGTCCTGCAGGTCGGGTTCCTCGGTGTGCAGGTCGGCGACGCCGTGCGGCACCACCGCGGCCAGCAGGCCGCCGATGGGACCCTCCACGACGAAGCGCAGCGACCGGTCGCCGTGCTGTTCGACGCCCACCACCCCGTCGACCGGCCCGATGTCGCCCGGCCTGACGGGCTGCGTGAACAGCACCGCCACCGTGCGCCGCAGGCGGGCCAGCAACGCATCGACGCGGTCCTCCACCACCAGGCGGCCGGCGCGCAGCACGGCCACCCGGTCGGCCAGGTGCTGCACCTCGTCGAGCACGTGCGACGACAGGAAGACGGTGCGCCCCTCCCCCGCCGCCTCGCGTGCCAGGGTCCGAAACGTCTGCTGCACCAGCGGGTCCAGGCCGCCGGTGGGCTCGTCGAGCACCAGCAGGTCGGGCCGGTGGGCGAACGCGTCGATCACGCCGATCTTGCGGCGGTTGCCCAGCGACAGCTCGCCCATGGGTCGGACCAGGTCGGCGTCCAGCCGGTCGGCCAGGTCACGGTGCTGTGCTGCCAGGTCCAGCCCGCGCACCGCGGCGTGGTCGGCCAGGAACTGCGCGCCCGTCAGACGGGGCGGCAGGTTCAGGTCGCCGGGCAGGTAGCCGACGCGTCGACGGAGCCCGAGCCCGTCGTGACGAGGGTCGAGGCCCAGCACCGTGACCGAACCGGCCGTGGGGCGCAGCAGGTCCAGGACGAGGCGGATGGTGGTGGTCTTGCCGGCTCCGTTCGGGCCGACGAAGCCGAACACCTCGCCCCGGCGGACCTCCAGGTCCAGCCCGTCGAGCGCCACCGACGGGCCGAATTGCTTCGTCAGCCCTCGGGCCTGGATCACCGTCTCGACGCTGTCCACGCCACTCACGGTACGCCCCGTTCGTTTGGGAGTGCAGAGACCTCGGTCACCTACAGTCGGCCGCATGTTCGAGTGGAGTGATGAGCACCAGATGATCCGCGACGCCGTGAAGCGGTTCGTCGACGACGAGATCCGTCCGCACGTGGAGGAACTGGAGCACGGCGACCTGCCGCCGTACGACATCCTGCGCAAGCTCTTCGCCACGTTCGGCATGGACGCCATGGCCCGCGACCGCTTCCGGAAGCAGATCGCCCGCGAGAAGGCCGTCGCCGCGGGCGAGGCCGTGCAGGATCGCGCCAAGGTGAGTGGCGGCGGCGACAGCGGCATGTCGCTCATCCCCATCATCGAGCTGTGCCGGGTTTGCCCGGGCATGGTCACCGCGATGGGCGTCAGCATGGGCCTCACGTCGGCCGCCATCATGTCGAAGGGCACGGTCGCCCAGAAGGAGCGCTGGGCGCTCGACCTGCTCACCATGGACAAGGTGGGCGCGTGGGCCATCACCGAGCCGGGCTCGGGGAGCGACGCGTTCGGCTCGATGAAGAGCACCGCCCGCCGCGACGGCGACGACTACATCCTGAACGGCTCGAAGACGTTCATCACCAACGGCCCCTACGCCGACACCACGGTGTTCATCTGCAAGCTCGACGAGGGCAACCCGCCCGAGCAGCGCAAGGTGCTGTCGTTCGTGCTCGACCGGGGCATGCCCGGCTTCGTCCAGTCCAAGCCGCTGCGCAAGATGGGCATGCACTCGTCGCCCACCGGTGAACTGTTCCTCGACGACGTCCGCGTGGGCCGCGACCGCCTCATCGGCGAGACCGAGGACCTGCCGGCCGGCGGACGCGACGGTGCCAAGGCCACGTTCCAGCAGGAGCGTTCGGGCGTCGCCGCCATGGCGCTCGGCATCATCGAGGAGTGCCTACAGCTGAGCGTGCAGTACGCCAAGGACCGTGTGCAGTTCGGCAAGCCCATCGGCGACTTCCAGCTCATCCAGGACAAGCTGGCGCGCATGGAGGTGGCCCGCATGAACGTGCAGAACCTGGTGTTCCGCACCATGGAGATGGGCGCCGCCGGTCGCTCGATGAGCCTGGCCGAAGCGTCGGCCATGAAGCTGTACTCGGCTCGGGCCGCCACCGAGGTGGCGCTGGAGGCCGTGCAGCTGTTCGGCGGCAACGGCTACATGAGCGAGTTCCGCGTCGAGCAGCTGGCCCGCGACGCGAAGGTGCTGCAGATCTACGCCGGCACCGACGAGATCCAGATCACCCACATCGCCAAGGACCTCCTCCGCGCCTGACCCGTCAGGGTCCAGGCCGTCACGCGGTCGTGGGGGGCCGCCGCGGCGGGGGGGGGGCGGCGGGCGGGGCACCCGGGGGCCGGCGCGGGGGGCACCCCCGCCCCG
>CBHWEI010000252.1:0-5914 GCA_966112835.1 uncultured Acidimicrobiaceae bacterium | reverse complement strand
CGCAAATTTTCTTGACGCTCGGTCGGACCTTCATGGTGACGTGCTTTCTCGAGACCTGTTGAAACCGGGAATTACTTGTATCGATACGTGATACGACCTCGGGTGAGGTCGTAGGGAGTGAGTTCCACCTGCACCTTGTCGCCGGGCAGGATGCGGATGTAGTGCATCCGCATCTTTCCGGAGATGTGCGCCAACACCTTGTGGCCGTTCTCGAGCTCGACCCGGAACATGGCGTTCGGGAGAGACTCGAGAATCGTGCCTTCCAGCACGATTGCGTCGTCCTTGGGCTTCGGCAGAACTGCCTCCTACATCGATGGAATAGGGTCACCCTGTTCTGTCGGTACGGCATCATGCTGAAGCCGCCCTCCGAAACACCGCTCACCAGTAGAGCGGCCATGATTGCCTGGGTCGTGCCGGGGCATGCCCAGGCCCATGAGGGCCGGGTAGCAATGCTATCGCCCCGAGAAGTGAACGCCAAGCGCGCGTGGGACGGGATTTTCCGGCCGGTCCGGCCCCTGAAAATCATGCGCCAGCGCGGGTTCCGACCCGTGAGACTGGCCGGATGACCGCCCCCACGTCGCGTTGGCGCGCCCTCGGCGCCCTGTTGCGACCCGACGCCCGGCGTTGGGTCGGCCTCGGCGCGCTCGTGGGCGTGGCCTCGGCGCTCACGCTCGCCGGGCCGCTGGTGGTGCGCCGCATCGTCGACCTGGCGACGGCCGCGACGCTGGGCTCGGGCGGGGCATCGGGCAACGTGTCGGCCGACGACACGGCGGCGAGGATCACCACCCTGGCCCTGGTGTTCCTGGGCATCGCCGTGGTCACCCAGGCCATCCTGGTGGTGGTCGCCTGGTTCGCCACCACCACGGCGTGGCGCACCACCAACCAGATCCGCATGGACATCGCCCGCCACGTACTGGGCCTGGACCACGAGTTCCACCGCCGGCACACGCCCGGCGAGCTCATCCAGCGCGTCGACGGCGACGTCACCTCGGTGAGCGACTTCCTGGGCCGCGTGGTCCCCAAGATCGCCGGCGCGCTGGCCATGGTGGTCGGCATGGTGGCCGTACTGGCCGTCATCGACTGGCGCATCGCCGCCGGCGCAGCCCTGTACCTGTGCCTGGCCGCATGGGTGGTGGCCCGCGGCCGTCACCGTGCGGTCGGCGAGTCGAGCGACGAGATGGGCGCCTACGCCCGCCTGTACGGCGGCATCGAGGAGCGGCTCACGGCCTCGGAGGACCTGCGTGCCAACGGCGCCGGGCCGCACGCCATGTGGCGGTTCGTCGACGAGAGCGCCGCCGCCATGCGTTCCGCCGTCCGCCGCGAGTCCGCCTTCCTGCGCCTGTGGTGGGCGGTGCAGGGCTCGGTCGCCATCGGCACGGTCATCTCGCTGGCCGCCGGCGCCGCCCTGGTGGCCGGCGGCGCCATCAGCGTGGGCACCGCCTTCCTGCTGTTCCAGTACGCGCTGCTCATCGAGCGGCCCCTGGAGGACGTGGTGCACCAGTTGGAGCTGGTGCAGAAGGCCAACGGCGCCATGGTGCGCGTCATCGACCTGCTGGCGGTCGAGGCCACGGTGCTGGACGACGGCACCATCTCCCCCGCTGCCGGCCCCCTGTCCATCGAGCTCGACGGGCTGTCCTTCGACTACGGCGACGGCGAGGCGGTGCTGCACGACCTCACCCTGTCGCTGGGCGCCGGACGGTCCATGGGCATCGTCGGCCGCACCGGGAGCGGCAAGACCACGCTGTCGAGGCTGGTGCTCCGCCTGGTCGAGGCCAGCGGCGGCGAGCTGCGCCTGGGTGGCGTGCCCGTCGCCGACATCCCCCTGGGCGAGCTGCGCCACCGCGTGGCGATGATCCCGCAGGAGGTCGAGCTGTTCTCGGGCACCGTCCGCGACAACGTGACCCTGTTCGACCCCGCCCCCTCCGACGCCGCGGTCGAGCGCGCGCTGCAGCAGGCCGGCCTGGCTGCGCTCGTGGCAGGCGGCATCCACCGCGAGCTCGGTGCCGGCGGCGCGGGCCTGTCGGCCGGCGAGGCCCAACTGCTGGCGCTCGCCCGGGTGTGGCTGCGCGACCCCGACCTGGTGGTGCTCGACGAGGCCACCGCCCGCGTCGACCCCGAGACCGAGGCCCGGCTGGACACCGCCGTGGCCGAACTGATGCGCGGCCGCACCACGCTGGTGATCGCCCACCGGCTGAGCACGCTGCGCCACGTCGACGACATCCTGGTCCTGCAGCAGGGCCGCATCCTGGAGCACGGCCCCCGGACCGTGCTGGCCGACGACCCCACCAGCCGGTTCCACCACCTGCTCGAGCTGGCCCTCGAGCCGGCAGGCGACCGCAACCCCGAGGCCGGCGAGCCGATCGACGACGACGACCTGGAGCTGCTGTCATGAGCCACTCGCCGAACGTCTGGCGCATGTCGTGGCGCGTCGCCCAGCACCGCCCGGGCACGTTCTGGCTGGGGTGGAGCCTGTTCGTGCTGTTCTTCTGCTGGCCGGTGTTGAACGGCTGGCTGCTGGGGCGCGGCTTCCACGAGCTGCAGCAGGGCAACACCTCGCGCGTGTACTGGTACGCCGCGGCCGCGCTGCTGGTCGACGCCGTCCGCATGGCCACCATCCACTGGGGTGCGCTGGTGTGGACGCGGGTGTGGGTGCACATGCAGTCGTTCCTGCGCGCCAACCTGCTCACCGCCCAGTTGGCGAGCGGCGGCCCCGAGGCCGGCCAACCGGTCGGTTCGGCCGGCGAGGCCATCACCCACTTCCGCGACGACGTGGAGGACGTCACCCAGTTCGTCGACGGCATGGTCGACATCAGCGCCGGCGTCATCTTCACCGCGCTCGCCGCGTTCGTGCTCGGCAGCATCGACAGCGCCGCCGCAGCCATCCTGCTGCTGCCGCTCACCGCCATCGCCATCGCCACCCGCATGCTCGACACGCGCATCAAGCGCTACCGCGCCGCCGACCGCGAGGCGGCGGGCGCGGTGAGCGGCTTCGTCGGCGACGTGATGGCCGCGGCCACCACCGTGAAGGTGAACGACGCCACCGAGCCCGCACTCGCCCACCTGCACCGGCTGGTCGAGGCACGCCGCCACACCGCCGTGCGCGACCGCGTGCTCGACGACGGCGTGCAGGCGTTCGGCCAGGGCGCCGCCGACGTGGGCCTGGGCCTGGTGCTGCTGGTCACCGCCGGCGCGCTGGCCTCGGGCGCGTTCGACATCGGCCAGTTGGCCGTGTTCACCGCCTACATCGGCTGGCTCAGCTTCCTGCCGCGCATGGTCGGCCGGGTGCTGGCCCGTCGCAAACAGGCCGGCGTGGCGTTCGGCCGCATGGGCGGGCTGGTGGCCGATGGCGACCAGGAGAACGTGGTGCGCGAGCGCGACGTACCCATCGCCCGTGGCGAGCGCAACGAGCGGCCCGCGCCGTACCGCCCGGAACGCGTGCGGCTACAGCGCCTGCGGGTCGACGGCCTGTCGGCCACCTACCCGGGCGGCGCGGGCGTGCACGACGTGTCGTTCCAGCTCACCCGGGGCAGCTTCACGGTCATCACCGGCCCCATCGGCTCGGGCAAGAGCACGCTGCTGCGCGCCCTGCTCGGCCTGGTGCACGACGCCGACGTCACCGGCGACGTGTGGTGGAACGACACATTGCTCGGCGACCGCGCCGCGTTCCTGGTGCCGCCGAACGCCTCGTTCCTGCCGCAGGTGCCGCAACTGATCAGCGACTCGGTGGCCGACAACATCTCCCTCGGCACGGTGACGGCCGAGTCGCTCGAGCTGGCACTGGAACTGGCCGCCGTGCGCGCCGACATCGAGGACATGCCCGACGGCACCGGCACGCTCATCGGCCCGCGCGGCCTGCGCCTGTCGGGCGGTCAGCGCCAGCGCGTCGCCACGGCCCGGGCGTTGGTGCACGCCCCCGAGCTGGTCGTGCTCGACGACCTGTCGAGCGCGCTCGACGTGGAGACCGAACTGCAGCTGTGGACCAACCTCGCGGCCGCCGGCATGACCGTGCTCGCGGTCAGCCACCGGGCGGTGGCGTTCGAACGCGCCGACCAGGTCATCCGCCTCACCCCCGCGGCGTCACGCAGAACTTAAGTTCGGGAGAGGCCGTCGTTGGCGCGGCGCAGGCGCTCGGCCATCAGCTCCATCACCAGCAGCGCGAACGTGGGGTGCTCCTGCACCAGGAACACGAACCGCTTCCGGTCCACGGGCGCCACGACCGCTTCGCCGACCGCGACCGCGGTGGCGCTGCGCGGCGAGTTGTCGATGAGCGCCATCTCGCCGACGATCTTGCCGGGGCCGACCTCGTCGACCACTCGCCCGTTCACGCTCAGGTGCAGCGTGCCCTCGACCACCGCGAACATCAGGTCGCCGGCGTCGCCTTCGGTGAACAGCACCTCGCCGGCCGCCAGCGTGCGCAGGTCGGGCGCGGAACGGAAGAAGTTGATCTCTGCCATGGGCTCAGTATCGGGCCGAGGCCCGGGGCCGACGGGCGGAACCACTGACTGTTCGCCGGCGCGTCACCCAACGTTCACCGGTGGCCGTCACAGCGACGCGACCACGACGGCGACCAGCTTGGGGGTGCCGGCGACGCCCAGCTGACCGTTGGCGTTGCGCCCCCAGCCGGCGGCATCGTTCGGTGCGCGCACTGCGCTCGGCACGACGGCCAGGGTGTGGGCGCCGCCGAGCGCCAGGCTCTTCACACCGTTCAGCAGCGCGCCCGGCAGCAGCGTGGCGACACGACGGTTCACGGCGTTGCCGACACCGAGCTGGCCGTTGGCGTTGTTGCCCCAGCACAGCACCCGGGCGGCGGTGCCCGTGCCGCGGACGACACACGCGTGACCGGCGCCGGCCACGACGGTGGTCGCCCCCGCGAGCGCCGCGGTGGCCGACGTCTTCACGACCACCGGCACCTTGCTCGTGGTGACCGTGTTGTTGCCCAGCTGGCCCGAGGCGTTGTTGCCCCAGCAGCGGACCGTGCCGTTCGTGAGCCGGGCGCAGGCGAAGTTGGCACCCACCGACACCGCCGTCGCCTTGGCGGCGACACCGTCGATGCCGACGACCTGCACGGGGAACTTCGACGAGATCAGCGTGTTGTTGCCGAGCTGGCCGGAGGTGTTCAGGCCCCAGCACTTCACGGCACCGTTGGCCATCACGGCGCACGCCGAGGCGCCGCCGGCGGCGATCGAGGCCACGCCCTTCAGACCCGTGGTGGCGTTGGCCTTCACCACGACCGGCCGCGTCCGCTGGGTCACCGTTCCGTCGCCCAGCTGCCCGACGTTGTTCGCACCCCAGCACCGCACGGTGCCACTCACGCCGGGGCTGTTCAGTGCGCAGGCGAACGCCACGCCGGCCGACACCCGGGCGACGCCGGTGAGCGCAGACGTCGCGCTGGCCATCACCTGGGTCGGCACCGTCTTCGCGACCAGCGAGCCGTTGCCCAGCTGGCCGTTGGTGTTCAGCCCCCAACACTTCACCCGCGCCGCCGTGACGGCGCAGGAGAACCGGTCACCCGCCGCGAGGTGGGTGACACCGGTCAGCCCGGTGGCGACCACCGGGGACGACGACGACACGACCGTGCCGTTGCCGAGCTGACCATTCGAGTTCAGACCCCAGCAGCGCACCGTGCCGCCGCTGAGCAACGCACACGAGTGCGCACCGCCTGCGGCCAGCTGGACGGGCGCCGGGTTGGCGACGAACGGTGTCGCCGAGACACCGGCCGACGCGGGCGAGGTGCCCGCGTCGTTCGTGGCCGTCGCCGTGACGGTGTAGGCCACGCGGTTGGTGAGGCCGGAGAGGGAGAACGTGGTTGCGGGCGGCACCACCTGCACGGACACCGCCGCACCGACCGCCGGCCGCGCCGTCACCGTGTACGCGGTGATCGCCGGGCTGGCCGTCACACCTGTGATGGAGCCGT
>CBHWEI010000251.1:0-5942 GCA_966112835.1 uncultured Acidimicrobiaceae bacterium | reverse complement strand
TACGACCAGACGCAGCTCACCGACGTGATCGCCAGCGGCAAGTACGACATGTTCGTATGGGGCTGGACGCCGTTCGTCGACCCCGACCCGATGCTCAGCTACTTCACCTGCGCGCAGGTCACCACCGACGCCGCGTCGGCCGGGTACAACGACGCCAACTGGTGCAGCGAGGAGTACGACAAGCTCTACGAGCAGCAGAACCAGGAGCTCGACCGCGACAAGCGCATCGAGATCGTCCACCAGATGCTGACGCTGTTCCACAACGAGAGCACCTACGTGGTGCTGTACCACGACGCCGACACGCAGGCCTACCGCACCGACCGGTTCACCGGCTGGGTGCAGCAGCCCAAGGGCACCGGCCCGGTGCTGTTCACCAACACCTCGCCCAGCTACTGGAGCCTGGCGCCCATCGGTGAAGCCGGCGGCACCGAGACCACGGTCACCGGTTCCACCGACAACGGCACCGGCACCACGGTGGTCAGCGACGGTGGCGGCAGCAGCGACAGCGGCGGCAACACCGGCGTCATCATCGCCATCGTCGTGGGCGTGGCCCTCATCCTCATCGCCGGTGCGCTGGTGGTCCGAGCGCAACGCAGCCGCGACGACCGGGAGTGACCGCCGGTCGTGCGACGCCGCTTCGTCATCGGGAAGATCCTGGGTGCGCTGAGCACCCTGGTCTTCGTGGTGATCTTCAACTTCTTCCTGTTCCGGGTGGTCAACGACGACCCCATCAACAGCATGTTCCGCGGGCGCAACCTCACGCCCGAGCAGCTCGACCGGTTGCGGGTGAAGTTCAACCTGGACGGCACGAAGTGGGAGCAGTTCGTCGCCTATGTGCAGCAGTTGCTGCACGGTGACCTGGGCTACTCGCTGAAGAGCTCACGTCCCGTCACCACCATCATCAGCGAGGCGCTGTGGCCCACCATCCTGCTGGTCGGCACGTCGACGCTGATGGCCATGGTGGGCATCGTCATCGGCTACCGGGCCGGCTGGCGGCGGGGCAGCAAGTTCGACGCGTCGGCCACGTCGCTCAGCATGCTCACGTACTCCATGCCCGAGTACTGGATCGGCATGGTGGCGCTCGGTGTGTTCGCCGCGTCGCTCGGCTGGTTCCCGGTGGGTGGCCTGAACGACGCCGGCAGCACCGCCACGGGCTTCGAGCGGTTCTTCGACCAGCTGCACCACATGATCCTGCCCGCCACCGTGCTGGCCATCGCCTACATCGGCGAGTACATGATCGTGGCCCGCTCGGCCATGATCGACACGTCGCGTGAGGACTATCTGCAGCTCGCCCGGGCCAAGGGCCTGCGCGAGGCCGACGTGCGCAAGCGGCACGCGCAACCGAACGCACTGCTGCCGGTGGTCAGCCTGAGCGCCATCAACTTCGGCTTCGTGCTCAGCGGCGCGATCGCCGTCGAGAGCATCTTCTCGTGGCCCGGCATCGGGCAGCAGACGGCGTTCGCCATCACCGGCCCGGACTTCCCGATGCTGCAGGGCCTGTTCCTCATGATCAGCGCCGCGGTCATCCTGGCCAACCTGGCGGCCGACCTGCTGTACGGCTACCTCGACCCGCGGGTGGCCGGGCGATGAAGCGCAACGTGCAGTCCGCATGGCGTCGCCTGGCCAGCGACAAGCTGGCGATGATCAGCCTGATCGTGCTCATCCTGTTCATCGTCATGGCCATCGTCACCCCGTGGGTGAGCAGCCGCGACGACATCAACCCGGTGAACACCGGCGGCAACCCCACGTGGGCGTCGCCGTCGAGGGAGTTCATCCTGGGCACCGACTACCTGGGTCGTAGCGTGGCCCTGCAGGTCATGTGGGGCTCACGGGTCAGCCTGTTCGTGGGCCTCGCCGCCACGCTGCTCACCATCGTGATCGGTGCACTGGTCGGTATCACCGCCGGGTTCTTCGGCAAGTGGACCGACGCGACGCTCATGCGCATCACCGACTGGTTCCTGGTCATCCCGTTCCTGCCCACCGCTATCGTGCTGGCGTCGGTGCTGGAACGCAGCATCTGGACCATCGTGTTCGTCATCGGCATCACGTCGTGGCCGTCCACCGCGCGCCTCGTGCGATCGCAGGTGCTGTCGGTGCGAAGTCGTCTGTACGTCGACCGTGCCCGCGCGCTGGGGGCAGGGCGTGCGCACCTCATCCGCCGCCACATCTTCCCCAACGTGATGCCGCTCATCATGGCCAGCACCACGCTGGCCGTGCCCATCAGCATCCTCACCGAGACCACGCTGTCGTTCCTGGGCCTGGGTGACCCCACCACCGTGTCGTGGGGGTCCATCCTGAACGAGGCGCGGCAGAAGGGTGCCGTCACCCGCGGCGCATGGTGGTACTACCTCCCGCCGGGTGTGGCCATCGTGATGGTGGTGCTCGCGTTCACGTTGCTCGGCCGTGCGCTCGAGACCGTGCTCGACCCCAGGTTGCGTGAGCGATGACGCTGCTCGAGATCCGCGACCTGCACATCACCTATCGCAGCGAACGCGGCGACGTGCCCGCCGTGCGCGGCGTGAACCTGTCGGTCAGCGAGGGCGACACGCTGGGCCTGGCCGGCGAGAGCGGCTGCGGCAAGAGCACCATCGCCGCGGCCGTGCTGCGCCTGCTGCCCAAGGGCACCGACGTGCGCGGCCAGGTGCTGCTGGGTGGCGAAGACGTGTACGCCATGAAGCCCGGCCGCCTGCGCGTGGTGCGGTGGACCGGTGCGGCCATCGTGTTCCAGGGCGCGCTGCACTCGCTGAACCCCGTGAAGAAGATCGGCTGGCAGATCGAAGAGGCCGTGCTGCTGCACACCAAGGTGTCGGGCAAGGCCGCCCGGGCGCGTGCGCAGGACCTGCTGGTGCGCGTGGGCATTCCCGCCGACCGGTTGGACCACTACCCGCACCAGATGTCGGGCGGGCAGCGGCAGCGTGTGCTCATCGCCCTCGCGTTGGCGTGCGACCCGCAGGTGCTCATCGCCGACGAGCCCACCACCGCGCTCGACGTGATGGTGCAGGCCCAGGTGCTGGCGCTGCTGGAGGAGCTGCAGCGGGAGAAGGCGTTGGCGCTGCTGTTCATCACCCACGACCTGTCGGTGCTCACCCACACCTGCCGCCGCCTGGCCGTGATGTACGCCGGCCGCATCGTGGAGGAGGGCCCCAGCGAGCTGGTGTTCACCGACCCGCAGCACCCGTACTCCCGGGCGCTCGCCGCGGCGTTCCCCACCATCGGCGACGAGGCGTCGCGCATGAACCCGCAGGGCCTGGCAGGCGACCCGCCTGACCCCGCCGCGCTGCCCACCGGCTGCCCGTTCCACATCCGCTGCGCGGTGGCCACGGCCATGTGCGCCACGGTCGACATCGCCCTGCGCGACGCCGGCACCGACCGCCGCGCCGCGTGCGTCCACGTGGGGGCCAGCCATGTCTGAGCCGACGACCCCGGCCGCCGCAGCGCCTGCGGCCGCCTCGACCGCACCGCTGCTGTCGCTCACCAACGTGCGCGTGCAGTTCGGCGGCGGCCGCGTGCACGCGGTCGACACCGTGTCGCTCGAGGTCGGCCGAGGCGAGGTGGTGGCGCTGGTGGGCGAGAGCGGCTGCGGCAAGACCACGCTCATCCGCTCGATCATCGGCCTGGAACCGCTCACCTCGGGCACCATCACGGTCGACGGCGACAAGGTCACCGGCAACGCCCGCGGCCTCCGCGCCCTGCGCCGCAAGGTGCAGATGATCTTCCAGGACCCCACCGGCGCGCTGAACCCGCGGCACACCATCGGCGACGCGGTGGCCGAGGGGTTGCGCATCCACAAGATCAAGGGCGGCGCGAGCGGCCGCACCGAGGAGGAACTGGTGCTCGCCGCGCTGGCCGAGGCCGGCCTTCGTCCGCCCGAGCGCTTCCTCGGCCGGTTCCCGCACGAGGTGTCGGGCGGGCAGCGCCAACGCGTGCTCATCGCCGGCGCCATGGCGCTGAACCCCAAGCTGCTGCTGGCCGACGAGCCGGTCGCCAGCCTCGACGCATCCATCCGTGGCGAGATCCTGGCGCTCATGCGCAGCTACGTGGACCGCGACGGCGTGAGCATCATCGCCGTCACCCACGACCTGGGCCTGGCGTGGAACATCGCCGACCGCGTGGCCGTGATGTACCTGGGCCGCATCGTCGAGATCGGCCCCGCCGAGGACGTGCTGCGCAACCCGCAGCACCCGTACACCAGGGCGTTGCTGAGCGTGGTCCCCGAGATCGAGGGCATGGAGCAGCAGATCCTCACCGGCGAGACACCCGACCCCAGCCGCATCCCCAGCGGCTGCCGCTTCCACCCGCGCTGCCCCGTGGTGGCCAGCGGCGAGGCCGAGCGGCTGGGCATCGTCGACCGCTGCCGTGGCGTGGACCTGGAGCTCGAGCCCGAGACCGGCCCGCACCGAGTGGCCTGCCACGCCGTGCACCCCACCCCCGTCGAGATCACCCCTTCCTCCCGAACTTGAGTTCTGCGTGACGGCGCGACGGGTCCAGGCCGCTCGGCAACGCTGGAGGGGTATGGGACCGACGTGGGACGTGCGCACCGAGCAGGGCTTCATGGCCTGCTACCGCGCCACGTTCGCCGACGTCTACCGCTACGCCGCCATGTTGTGCGGCAGCGATCGGTCTGCGGCCGAGGACCTGGTGCACGACGTGTACGTCGGCACATTGGCCGCGGCGAAGCGTGGCGCAGTGGCCGACGTGTCGGTCGGCTACCTCACCACCGCGGCGCGGCACCGCTTCATCGACCGTGTGCGATCCGCGCAGCGTGAGGAACAGCGCCTGCGGCTGGTGAGCTCCACGCCCGAGGCCGACGAGGTGGCGGTGGTGCCGGCACGGCTGGCCGACCTGCCCGAGCGCGAGCGCACCATGCTGGTGCTGCGCTACGTGGACGACATGACGGTGGCGCAGGCCGCCGACGAGATGGGCATCAGCACGCACGCCGCGGAATCGCTGGCGGCGCGGGCGATGCGACGACTGCGACGTCAGGAGGCACGTGATGCCTGAGCAGTGGATCGACGACGTGATGGGCGACGAAGCCCAGCCGCGCCCCGGGTTCGAGGACCGTCTGGCCCGGGAACTGCAGCGTGAGTGGCGCGGCGGCGGAAACCCGTGGCGCGCCGTGGCCTGGGTGGCTGCGGCGGTGGTGCTGGTGGTGGGCGCCGCCGTGGTGCTCACCCGCGACGACCGGTCCACCGTGGTGCCCGCCGACACCACGGTGCCGGCCACCGTCGAGTCGTCGGCGCCGCAATCCACGTCGGGTGGACCTGCCGGCGCCGAGTACGTGGCCATCGGTGATTCGGTGATGCTCGGCGCCAAGGACCTGTTGCAGACCGATGGCATCGTCGTCGACGCACGGGAGAACCGTGGCGCGGTTGCGTTCGGCGTCGCCATCGACGAAGGCGTCGAGGCCGGCAACATCGGCACCCGATCGGCAGTGCTGCTGCAGGTGGGCACGAACGGTCCGTTCACCCAGGATGACCTCGACGCGGTCCTGTCACATGTCCCTCCCTTCGTGCAGTCGATCGCCCTGATGACGGTGTCCGCACCGGTCGGCTGGGTCGACGCGAACAACGACCTCATTCGTGCAGCGCCGGATCGCGACGCTCGGGTGAAAGTCGTCGACTGGGCTGCCATCGTCGGCGAGGGCGGCGTGCAGCTCTGTGCTGACCAGATCCACATCTCGTGCAGCGAGTCGGCCCGTGCGCTGTACGCATACATGGTCCGCGTGGCGCTCGGCGCGCCCGGCGGCGCCACCACGACCACGGTGGGGCCCGGCACGACGGTCGACCCGTCGATCAGCACCGGCGTCACCCGTTACCTCACGGCGTTGGCCAACGGCGACTACGACACCGCGGCCGGTCTGTTGAACGACGGCGGGCTGGAGCCCGAGGCGCGCAGCGACATGCGCCCGCTGTTCCGCCCCGAGTTCGGCCTGGAGCCGGGCA
>CBHWEI010000250.1:0-5943 GCA_966112835.1 uncultured Acidimicrobiaceae bacterium | reverse complement strand
GGCAACGAGAAGGGCCCGATGCTGCAGCGCATCTACGGCACGGCGTGGGCCAGCAAGGCCGAGCTCGACGAGCACCTCCACCGCCTGGAAGAGGCCGAGAAGCGCGACCACCGCAAGCTCGCGGTCGAGCTCGACCTGCTCAGCTTCCCACAGGAGCTGGGTGGCGGCCTGGCCGTGTGGCACCCCAAGGGCGGCATCGTCCGCAAGCTCATGGAGGACTACAGCCGTCACCGTCACGAGACGGGCGGCTACGAGTTCGTCTACACGCCGCACCTCGCGAACGCGAACCTGTTCGAGACCAGCGGTCACCTGGCCTGGTACAAGGACGGCATGTACCCGCCCATGGAGATGGACAACGGCACGTACTACCCGAAGCCGATGAACTGCCCCATGCACTGCCTCATCTTCCGCAGTCGCCAGCGCAGCTATCGCGAGCTGCCGCTGCGGCTGTTCGAGCTGGGCACGGTGTACCGCTACGAGCGGGCGGGCACGCTGCACGGCCTCATGCGCATCCGTGGCTTCACACAGGACGACAGCCACATCTACTGCACGGAGGAGCAGCTGCAGGACGAGATCATCTCGCTGCTCGACTTCGTCATGAGCGTGCTCCGTGCGTTCGGCTTCCAGGACTTCACGGCGAACCTGTCCACGAAGGACCCCGAGAAGTACGTGGGCACCGACGAGAACTGGGACCGCGCCACCGAAGCGCTGCGCATGTCGCTCGAGAAGTACGACCTGCCCTACAAGATCAAGGAGGGCGACGCCGCCTTCTACGGTCCCAAGATCGACATCGACGTGAAGGACGCCATCGGCCGCACGTGGCAGCTCAGCACGATCCAGTGCGACTTCAACCTGCCCGAGCGGTTCGAGCTCGAGTACGTCGGGGCCGACAACGCCCGCCACCGTCCCATCATGTTGCACCGCGCCCTGTTCGGTTCGGTCGAGCGGTTCTTCGGTGTGCTCGTCGAGCACTACGCCGGTGCGTTCCCCACGTGGATGGCACCAGTGCAGGCGCGCGTGCTGCCAGTGGCCGACGCGCACCACGGCTATGCCGAGCAGGTCGTCGCCCGCCTCGAGGCGGCCGGCTTCCGCGCCGACCTCGTCAGCGCCGACGACCAGTTGGGCAAGCGCATCCGCACTGCCAAGCTCGAGAAGCTGCCGTACGTGCTCGTGGTCGGCGACGACGACGTCGCCGCGGGCACCCTCGGTGTGAACCCGCGGGGTGGGGAAGTGGAGCGCGGTGTCGCGCTCGACGAGTTCGTCGCCCGGCTGCAGGCCGAGGTCGACGCACAACTCGCCGTCAGCTGACGGCCCGGGACCCGCCGGTGGCGGCCTCGACCAGGGCGAGGAACTCCTTCAGGTTGAACGGCTTGCTGATGAACCGGTCGGCGCCCAGTTCGGTGGCCCGTGCGGCGGTCTGCTCGGTGGCGTCGGCGCTGAGGATGAACACGGGCGACGCCGCGAGCTGCGGGTCGGCGCGCACCGCAGCCAGCACCTCGAAGCCGGTACCGTCGGGCAGGTTCAGGTCCAGCAGGAACAGCGCCGGGCGTAGCCGCTTGGCGGCCTCGATACCGCCCTGGACGGTGGGCTCGACGTGCAACGTCCGCCCTGGGAGCAGCCCGATGATGCTCTCGACCAGCGAGGCGTTCAGCGGTTCGTCCTCCACGTACAGCACCAGCTGGTTCACGGCCGGCGTGGCCTCGGTGGTGTCGCCGGGTGTGTCGTGCTGACGCGCGCCCGCCCGTCGACCAAAGGGTTGGCCTGACCGCCGTCGTCCGTCATCTGTGTCACCTTACCGCGGCGGATTCGCGAGACCGGTGGGCGGCGCCGCGGCGGGTCTATCCTGACGGCGGCATGGCAACTGCACACACCGCCTCGTCATCGGCCGACGGCCCTGCAGCCCTGCCTGCATCGGCAATCGCGGTGCACAGCGAGTCGGGAACGCGTCTGCTCATCGACAGCGAGGCGCTGCAGCAGGCGGTGTACCTGTACCGGCCGATCTTCGCCGACGGCACTGATCGCATCGTCGATCTGGAAATTGTGACAGTCAACGAGGCGGCCCGGCACGTGCTGCTGTCCGAGCACATCCTGGAGGGCATCCGGGTGTCGGAGGTGTTCGTCGACGTCGAGGTCGCGCTCGACGCCGCGAACGCGGCATGGCACGGTGCGCAGCCCGCGCCGTACCGCATCGAGCGCCGCGGCGTGCACGGCGGGCGGCCCATGACAGTTCGCTACGAGGTGGCCACCATGCGCGCCGGCGAGCACGTCGTGCAGGTGTCGGTCGACCGCACCATCGTCGAGCAACTGGCCACCGCCGACCAGCGGTTCCGGCTCATGGCCGAAGCCAGCATCGACGGCCTGATGCTGCTCGAGGACCACCCCGAGTCGGGCGAGTTCGTCCTGTCCTACGCCAACCCGCGTGCGCTCATCGCCGAGCCGGGTCTGCACGTGGGCGAGGCCCTTCCGCATTCCCTCGCCGAGCTCGTCCGCGACGCCGTGATCGAGCTGCGCGAGGTCACCCCGGTGCGTCGCTACCTGCAGCGCGAGGTGCTGGCCCGCCGGGTGTCGCTCGAGGCCACCTTCACCGACGTCGGCGACGGCCAGGTGATGATGACCGTCCGCGAGCTCACGTCGCGCGAGTCCGCCCGCGCCGAGCTCGAGCGCAGCGACCGCGTGCTGCGGGCCATCGGCGCCGGCGCGTTCGGCACCATAGCCGTGTACGAGCCACAGTTCCGCGGCCGTGAGCTTGTCGAGCTGACGTTGTTGTGGTCGGCGGCCGGCAACGGCCACGTCGCCGGTCACCGCCCGCCCATCGACCCGGTCAGGGTCCTCTCGGCCAGCGATCTGCTGCAGATGGCCCAGGCCATGTTGCAGGCCGAAGACCTCACCCGATCCGGTTGGGTGCAGGTCGTGTCGCCCGACGGCGACGAGCGCAACGTCGAGTTCACGCTGGTGCTCGCCGGCGACCGGTTCGTGCTCGAGTTCGTCGAACGCACCGAAGAGCTCGCCGCCCGTACGCAGCTCGCCATGGTCACCGCCACCGCCGAGGCGCAACGGTCGTTCCTGTCGCGCGTCAGCCACGAGATGCGCTCGCCGCTGAACGTCATCCACGGCTACAGCCAGCTGCTCGGCCGCATGCACCTGCCCGAACCTGCCGAGCGCCACGTCGGCCACATCGAGCGTGGCGTCGGGCGCATGGTGCAGATCGTCGACGACCTGCTGCTGCTCGGTCAGCTCGACCAGGGCCTGGTGCGCCTGGAGGAGCAGCACGTCGACGTGTGCGAGCTCGCCACCGAGGTGGTGCAGGTGAGCACCCAGCAGGGGTGGTGGCGCGCGGCCGCGTTGCTCGACGGCGACAGCGACGTGGAGGGCAACTCCATGGTGCACACCGACCGCTCGCGCTTCGTCATGGCTGCGGTGCTACTGGCAGAGGCCTCGGTCGCCGTCGCCGGCAACGTGCCCATCGAGGTCGTGCCCTTCGCCCGCGGCACTCGCGCCGGCGTGCAGTTCGTCGTCGCCACGGACGCGCCGGTGGTCGAGGCGCTGTGGACGCCGTTCGTGCGCAGTCACACCATCCCCGGCAGCGGCCTGGGCATGGCGGTCGCGCGCAGCATGGCGCGCACGCTCGACGTGGCGGTGGAAGTGCTCGAGTCCGCCGACGACACCCGGGCCCGTTTGGTGCTGTCGCTGCCCGTCGCTCGCTGAGGCCGGTAGGTTCGTCGGCGTGTCGGGGCTCGATCGCATCTGGAACGGCTGGCGCTCGCAGTACGTCAACGGCGTGGGCGACAGGGCGCTGTCGTCCGAGGGCAGCGTGTTCACGCAGATCCTCCACTCGGGCATGAGCGACGTCGAGGCGCACATCGTGCACCGCGGCGCCGCCGTGTTCGCCATCCTCAACGCATTCCCGTACACATCGGGTCACCTCATGGTGCTGCCCTACCGCGAGATCGGGAACCTGGAGGACCTCACCGCCGACGAAGCCGCCGAGCTGTGGCCCACGGTCACCGACGCGGTGCGCGCCGTGAAGGTCGCCTACCGCCCGGGTGGTGTGAACGTGGGCATCAACATGGGTGCGCCCGCCGGCGGCAGCATCAGCGAGCACCTGCACGTGCACGTGGTGCCGCGGTGGACCGGCGACGGCAACTTCATGACCGCCATCGCCGAGGCCCGCACCCTGCCCGAGCCGCTGTCGTTCTCGGCCGAGAAGCTGCGCGAGGCGTGGCCGCGATGAGCGTGGAGGTGCGCGAGGCGCGTTCCGACGACGACCTGGCCGAGGCCGGTCGCATCGTCCACCACTCGTACGTGTCGCTGCCCGACCACCCGCACGACCCCGAGTACGACCACCAGCTCTTGCAGGCGGCCGAGCGCATGGCCGACACGTGCGTGGTGCTCGGCTTCCTCGACGGCGAGTTGGTCGGGTGCCTCACCTACGTGGGCGACCACACCAACCCGCACGCCGAGCACGGCGACCCCGAGGCGGCCACGTTCCGCTACTTCGGGGTGCGTCCCGAGGTGCAGGGCAGGGGAGTGGGCGCGGCGATGGTGCAATGGTGCGCCGATCGCGCTCGCGCCGACGGATTGCGGCGCATCCGCATCCACACGCTGTCCACCATGGTCGGCGCACAGCGCCTGTACGAGCACCTCGGGTTCCTCCGCGACCCCGACAACGATGAGGAGTGGGACGGCATCCTGGGCGTCGCCTACGTGCTGCACCTCTGACGGGCGCGTGTGAGACTGCACCCATGCGTGCCGTCGTCCTGCAGTCACATGGTGGTCCCGAAGTGCTCACGATCGTCGAGACCGACGATCCGGTACCGGGTCCGGACGAGGTGCTCGTCGACGTCGCCGCGACGGCGCTGAACCGGGCCGACCTGCTGCAGCGGATGGGTCTGTACCCCGACCCGCGTGGCCGAACGCCCGAGATCCCCGGCCTCGAGTTCGCCGGCACGGTCGCCGCGGTGGGCGAGCGGGCCTCGATGTGGAAGGTGGGCGACCGCGTCATGGGCATCGAGGCGGGAGGTGCCTACGCCGAACGCATCGCCACCCACGAACGGCAATTGCTCGCCGTGCCGGCCGGCATCGACCTGGTCGACGCGGCGGCCATCCCCGAGGTGTTCCTCACCGCGTGGGACGCGCTGGTGCTGCAGGGCGGGCTCACCAGCGGCCGGTGGGCGCTGGTGCACGCCGGCGCCAGCGGCGTGGGCACCGCGTCCATCCAGATCGCCAAGGCCATCGGCGCGCGCATCGCTGTCACCTGCTCGGCGGGCAAGGCACAGGTGTGCCGCGACCTGGGCGCCGACCTGGTGTTGGAACGTTCGCCGCACGACTGGCTGGCCGACGCCACCGCAGCGGTGCCCTGCGGGTTCGACGTGGTGCTCGACGTCATCGGTGGCGACGAGGTGGATCGCAACCTGCAGGCCGTCGCACTGCGCGGCACCATCGTGCAGGTGGGCCTCATGGGCGGCGGTCGCACGCCGGTGAACGTGGGTCTGCTGTTGGCCAAGCGGTCGCACTGGGTGGGCACCACGCTGCGCACGCGGCCGCTGGAGGAGAAGGTGGCAGTCACCCGCCGGTTCGCCGCCGAGATGCTGCCGTTGTTCGACACCGGTGCCCTGCGCCCGGTCATCGACAGCCGCTACTCGTTCGACGCCATCGCCGACGCGCACCGCCACATGGAGGCCAACGCGAACGCCGGCAAGATCGTCGTCAGCGTGCGGTGACGCGGATGGTGTGGTGCCCGGTGGCGCCGTCGGGCGCAACCGGCGTGCGCTCGTCGGTCTGCGTGTAGCCGCTCTTGTCGGTGGCCCGCACCTCGATGGTGTGCTCGCCGGCAGGCGCCTGCCAGTCGAGCACCCACTGCCGCCACGCGTCGTCGGTGACGTCGGTGCCCAGGCGGGCCTCCTGCCACTCGCCGTCGTCGACGCGCACCTCGACCTTGGCGAT
>CBHWEI010000249.1:0-5979 GCA_966112835.1 uncultured Acidimicrobiaceae bacterium | reverse complement strand
CGCCCTTCTTGAACTTCACATCGACCTCACGAATCGGGGGTATCGCCGCCCAAACAGGATTCTCCAAGGGTAGGCCGTGAAGGGCCGAATTCCGACGTTCAGACGCCTTCGATCTCGCTGGCGGTCGGCGCGCCACCGACCGCGGCGCGCAGCACTTCGACGACGGACCAGAAGCGATCCAGGTCGCCCACCATGCCGGCGCGCACCGTCGACACGATGAGCCCGAACATGACGGTCTCGATGCCACGGGCCATGACCACCGGGTCACCGTCGCCAGGCAGCACGCCCGCGGCCTTGCGGGCAGCGAGGCGGTCGGCGATGGTGGCCGTGGTGCCGGCGAAAAGGCGATGGCGCAGCACCAACTGCAGGTCGTCGGGCGTGCCCTCGGCGAACACGCGACGCGTCAGCGGGTGCCGATCGAGTGCGGCGAGCAGGCCTGCCATCAGGTCGAAGATGGGACGATCCGATTGCATCGCCGCATCGCGGATCTCGGCCTCGACCGCGTCGAGATCGGCGTCGATGGCGGCCGTCCAGTACGCGTCCTTGTCGGCGAAATAGGCATAGGCGGCGGCCGGCGTGAGCCCCGCATCGCGGCTCAATTGGCTGACCGAAGTAGCGCGAAAGCCCTGCGTACCGAACCTGTCGATGGCCACGCGCAACAACCGCTGACGTGTCCGCTGGCCTTTGGTGAGGGTCCGCCGGGGATCAGGTGTTGTTGCCAATACAAGCAATCCTAACCCGTGTCGATTGGGCGATGTGCCTCGGGTAGGACTCGAACCCACAACCAACGGGGTAGAAACCCGCTGCTCTCTCCATTGAGCTACCGAGGCGTGCCGTAGAGCCTACGACTCGAGCAGCGTGCGTCTCAGCCAGTCGAGCGCGGTGATGACGCTCATCTGCCGCATCTGGTCGCGCTGGCCGGGCAGGCGGAACGTTCGCGTCCGCACGTCGGAACCGATGGCGATGCCGACGCACAGCGTGCCCACCGGCATGCCGTCCTGCTCGGCCGGGCCGGCCACGCCCGTGAGTGCCAGGGCGACCGACGAGCCGAGCACCCGCTGCGCACCGACGGCCATCGCCGCGGCGGCGGCCTCGCTGACGACCGGGCCCTCGGGCACGCCGAGCAGGTCGAACTTCACCTCGCTGGCGTAGCTGACGACGCCACCGCGGAACACCTCGCTGGCGCCGGGCACGTTCGTGATGCGACCGGCCACCAGGCCACCGGTGACCGATTCGGCCAGGCCCAGGCTGTGGCCGCGCTCGCGCAGCAACTGCAGCACGACCGACTCCATGGTGTCGTCGTCGACGCCGAACACGATGTCGGCCACCAGGGCGCGCACCTCGGTGTCCCACCGGTCGAGGACCGCCGCGGCCTCGGCCTGGGTGCCGGCCTTGGCGGTGAGGCGCACCTTGATGCCCTCCCAGCCGCTCGCCAGGAACGCCAGCGTCGGGTTGCCCTCGGTCTCGAGCCGTTCGATGACCGGGTCGAGCCGCTCGTTCAGGCCGCTCTCGCTCTCGCCCCACGTGCGCAGCGTGCGGCTGACGATGACGCTGGCCTCGCCGGCGCGGGCGAGCAGGTCGGGCAGCACGGCGCGCTGGATCATGTCCTTCATCTCGTGCGGCACGCCGGGCACCGCGTACACCACCTTGTCGCGGCCGTCGATGGTGACGGGGCAGATGAGCCCCGGCGCAGTCCCCCGCGTCTGCGGGATGACCATGGCCCCCACGGGCACCTGCGCCTGGCGCAGGTTGTTCTCGGCCATGCGGCGGCCGCGCGAGGCGAACAGCTCACGGATGACGTCGGCGACGGCCTCGTCGTGCTCCAACGACACACCCATGACCGCGGCGATGGCGTCGCGGGTGAGGTCGTCGTGGGTGGGCCCCAGCCCGCCGCACATGATGACCGCGTCGGCGTCGGCCAGCATGCGGCGCAGCACGGTCTCGACCCGGACCAGGTTGTCGCCCACCTTCGCCTGGAACAGCGAGTCGATGCCGGCACCGGCCAGCTGCTCGCCGATCCACTGGCTGTTGGTGTCGGTGATCTGCCCCAGCAGCAGTTCGGTGCCCACCGCCAGCACGTCGCAACGCATGACGGTCAGGCTGCCACGTGCTCGACGGGAGCGTGGCGTCGTGCGCGGTAGATGTACTGCCCGAAGCTGATCAGCGCCAACGCGACCGAGATCCACAGCAGGCCGTTCCACAGCCACTTGGCCTGGTCGGTGAGCGGGGCGATGGCGAAGCCGATGGCGATCTGCTGCACGAACGTCTTCCACTTGGCGACCTTGCTGGCCGGCACGCTGACACCCTTCGCGCCCACGAACGTGCGGTACAGGCTGATGGCCAGCTCGCGCCCGGCGATGATGGCGACCGGCACGATGGAGAACGTGCCGTTGCTGACCAGGAAGAACATCGCGCCCAGCACCAGCACCTTGTCGGCCAGCGGGTCGAGGAAGGCGCCCAGTGTGGTGGCGCCGTGGCGGCGGGCCAGGTAGCCGTCGACACCGTCGGTGACGCACAGCAGGAACCACAGGATGAACGCCGGCCAGGTGCCCCCGGGTGTGTCGGGGATGAGCAGGAACACGAACGGCGCGACGAGGATCCGGGCGACGGTCACCAGATTCGCCCACGTCTTCACAGCACTGGGATCGACGGGCATCAGTCCGAGTCTGCCACGCGATCGGGTCCCATCGCATCGACCACGTGCACGTCGTGGAAGCGACCCACTTCGAGGTGTTCGGGCACCTCCACGATGCCGTCGATCTCGGGCGCCTCACGGGTGCTGCGGGCCACGCCGGGCTCGTCGACCAGCACGCGGATGGTGGTGCCGATGGTGGCGTCGCTGCGCGACGCGGTGATCTCGTCCTGCAGCTCGCGCAGCTCGGCAAGCCGGTCGTTCATGAGACCCGTGGGCACCTGACCGTCGAGGTCCTTCGCGTAGGTCCCGTCCTCGGGGCTGTAGGCGAAGAAGCCACACCAGTCGAGCTGCGCGTCCTCCACGAACGCGAGCAGCTGGTCGTGGTCCTCTTCGGTCTCGCCCGGGTAGCCGACGATGAAGTTGCTGCGGAAGGCCGCTTGCGGGTCGCGCTCGCGGATGTCGTTGATGCGCTGCAGGAAGCGCGCGCCGTCGCCCCAGCGGCGCATGCGACGCAGCAGCGGCTTGCTGACGTGCTGCAGCGACAGGTCGAAGTAGGGGACGCTGGTGCCCAGGATGGCGTCGATGAGCTCGTCGGTGAGGTCGCTCGGGTACAGGTACAGCGACCGCGTCCACGGCACCAGCCCGCTGACGGCCTGCACCAGCGGCACGATGGAGCCGGCGCCCAGCTCGCCCGGGCGGTCCTTGCCGTAGCTGGCGAGGTCTTGTGCGACGAGCACGATCTCTTGCACCTCGAGTTGCTCGACCTCGGCCAGGATGGACGATACGTCGCGGCTGCGCTGCGGGCCACGGAACGACGGGATGGCGCAGAACCCGCACGAACGGTCGCAGCCCTCGGCGATCTTCACGTACGCCCACGGCGACACGCTCTTGGGTCGCGGCAGGTTCAACAGGTCGAGCGTGGGGATGGGCGCGGTGGACACCGGGATGAGCTTCTTGCCACTCTTCCCCGACACGGGCTGCGCCGGCACGTTCACCGGCACGCCGAAGCCGGCCACCTGGTCCACCTCGGGCAGCGCCTCGGCCAGCTCGGCGCCGTAGCGCTCGGCCATGCACCCGGTGACCACCAGCCGGGCGCCGTCCTTGCGCTGGTCCTCGAGCGCCAGGATGGTGTCGATGCTCTCCTTGCGCGCCTCGTCGATGAACGCGCAGGTGTTCACCACCACCAGGTCGGCCGCCGACGGGTCGTCGGTGGGGGCCATGCCGTCGGCCAACAGAGTGCCGACCAGCTTGTCGCTGTCGACCTGGTTCTTGGGGCATCCCAAGGTCTCGACGTAGAAGCGCTGGCCCATGAGGTGTCCAGGCTACCGGCGCGCCCGGCGGGGCACGGTCTACACGTAGTTCAGCCGCAGACCCTTGTTCGGCCAGCGCATGTGCAGCAGCTTCCCGGTGCCCGAGCAGGTGATGTAGGCGTCGCGGTACTCGCCGCTGCCGTCGTTGTCGCCGAAGCAGATGTTCGTCGTGAGCAGATCGCCCGTGGCGACGTGGGTGACGCTGCCATCGACCGGCGAGATGATCGACACGCCACCGTTGATCAGCGTGGCCACGCACACGTTGCCGTCGCCGTCGACCGCCAGCGAGTCGAACAGCTGGTAGCCGGGCAGGCCGGCCACGATGACGCTCAGGTCCAGCGGTGCGGGCGGCACCACTACGCCCGGAGCGCTCAGCGTGCGCCGGAACACGCGGCCGCTGTTGGTCTCGGCCCAGTAGACCGTGTTGCCGTCGGGCGACAGGCCGATGCCGTTCGGCGCCTCCACCGGGAACACCTGCTCGCTGATGTGGCTGCCGTCGGCCTTGGCGTAGTAGATGCCGGTGAGGTCGCTGGTGCGGGCGTGGTGGTCGCGGATGCCGTGGTCGGTGAACCAGAAGCCGCCGTGGGCGTCGAACACGAGGTCGTTGGGCGCGCGCAGGGGACGGCCGTCGCACTCGGTGTACAGGTCGGTGACCTCACCGGTGGCCAGGTCGACCCGCTGGATGCGGCCGCCGATGTAGCGCTCGGGATCGAACGGTCCGGGCAGCAGCAGCTCACCGAGGTCGACCGGCGTGAAGCAGCCACCGTTGTTGCACAGGTACAGCGCGCCGTCGGGTCCGATGGCGGCGCCGTTCGGCCCACCGATGATGTCGGCCACCGTCTCCTTCGTGCCGTCGGGGTGGACGCGCGTGATCCGCGGCCCGAACATCTCGACCAGGATGACGGTGCCGTCGGGCATCGCGATGGGGCCTTCGGGGAAGCGCAGTCCGGACGTGATCTCGGTGAACTCGGTCATGGCCGCGAGTGTGTCAACCCGCTCGCCCCACGAACGACCCGGAGTATCGTCGCCGCGTGTCGCCCACCCGATCGTTCGTGCCCACCGAAGCCGAGTCGGCATTGAGCGGTGTCCACTTCGACGGCGACACGATCGTGTTCGGCAGGAGCGGCTCGCCGATCGTGGAGCGCCGCTCCACTACGAATGGGGCGACGTGCGCGACGTGTTCATCGACGCTCGCGACACCGGCGTGGGTGACAGCCGACTCGCGGCGAACCGCAGCCTCCCCGCGTGGCAGTTGGCCGCGGTGATCATGACCACCGATGGCCGCGGCCACGACGTGCCGGCCGCGCTCGGCTCGACCGGCCCCGACGGGGAACGTGGCCGAGAGGCCGAGGCGGTCACCGCCAAGGTGGCGCTCATCCGCCGCTATCGCGAGGTGGTCGCCGACCCGTGGCCCACGCCACAGAGCAACGGCTGACAGCCCGCGGCGATCAGCCCTTTGCGGCGGCCTTCAGGCGTTGGCGGGCCATGGTCGACTCGGCCACCGGCACCAACCGCGTCGCCTTGCCCAGACCTGTGGGCGGCATGTTGCCGTAGATGGCCTCGTACTCCCCCGCCCGCACCAGGAACGTCTCGTGCCAGATGCCCGAGCGTGCGTCCTTGCCGACGCGCTTCCAGTACTGGCGCCACACCTCCAGGTGCGGGTCGTCGGTGTCCTTGGCGAAGGCTTCGAGGTGCTCGAACGACCGCCAGTACTGCACGTTGGTGAGCCCGAACGACTGGAAGCCGAGCATGCCCTTCTCGGGATGCTCCATGAGGTACTTCAACATGTGCCCCATGCCCCGCTTGCCGCCGTAGTCCTTGATGGCCTTGATCGGGTGCCGGAGCGTGGGACGCGCACCGATGACGAACACGACGAAGTCGCCCTCGATCTCGGCCGTCCAACGGCCCTGATGAATGGACGCCATGGCGCCTCCCTTCGAGAACTCCACCGCGATCTTCGCGCGCACACGAACACCGCCGCTCACGCGGCCCTGACGGTGGGTGGTGCGTGTGACCAGGTGCGTCCGTCGCGGG
>CBHWEI010000248.1:0-5990 GCA_966112835.1 uncultured Acidimicrobiaceae bacterium | reverse complement strand
CCAGCGCAGTTTCAGGCGCAGGGCTTCGTGCACGAAATCGGCGGCGCCGGCCAGTACCGCGCCGCCGGGCGCGCCCAGGCCCTTGGAAAAATCGATCCAGACCGAATCGAAACCGCGCGCAGAGTCGGCCACGGCGATGCCGCTGGAGATGGTGGTGCGGCTGGCATCGGCGTCACCCACCTGTTCGACCAGGTCCGACGACCGATCGCGCAGGCCTTCCTCGGCACGCACGACGTCGGTGATGTCCTGGGCGAACTTGAACACCTTGAACGGCTTGCCGTTCAGGTCGAGGATCGGGGTGTACGTGGCCGACAGCCACACCTCACGGCCGAAGCGGCGGACGCGGCGGAAGCGCCCGGACATGTACTGGCCGGCACGCAGGTTCGCCCAGAAGTCGCGGTACGCCACCGACTGCAGCATGTCGTGGTCGACGAACATGCTGTGGTGCTGGCCGACGATGTCGCGGGCCGAGTACCCCATGACGCGCAGGAAGTTGTCGTTGGCGGCGAGCACCTCGCCCTCCATCGTGAACTCGATGACGGCCTCGGACCGTCCGATGGCGTCGATCTTCGCCTCGAACTCGGCGGCGCGCACCTTGGCGTCGGTCACGTCGATGGCGAACTTCACCACCTTGTACGGGATGCCGTCGGCGTCCTGGATGGGGTTGTAGGTGGCCTGGATCCACACCTCGCGTCCGTCGGCACCGACACGGCGGAACTCGCCCGAGAAGTGCTCGCCCCGGCCCAGGCGTTCCCAGAACCGCCGGTAGTCGTCCGACGCCGCGTACTCGGCGGTGCAGAACATGCGGTGGTGCTTGCCCACCACTTCCACGGGGTGGTAGCCGACGAGCTGCAGGAAGTTGTCGTTGGCGGCGAGGACGGTGCCGTCGACCGCGAATTCGATGGTCGCCTGCGAACGGCCGATGGCTGCGATCTTGGCGTTCGATTCGACCTCGGCCAGGTGGGCGTCGGTCACGTCGACGGCGAACTTCACGACCTTGGCGATCGAGCCGTCGGGCGCGAACACCGGGTTGTAGGTGGCCTGGATCCACACGTCCGAGCCGTCGTGGCGGCGACGACGGAACACGTCGGAGTGGTAGGCACCGCCGGCGAGCGAGCGCCAGAAGTCGGCGTACGCAGGGGTGGCCGCGTCGACGTCGCGCACGAACACCCGATGATGACGCCCGACGATCGCGTCCGCGGTGTAGCCCATCAGCCCGAGGAAGTTCTGGTTCGCGGTGAGGATGTGCCCGGTCGGATCGAACTCGATGACCGCCTGCGAGCGACGGATCGCGGCCACCAGACCGTTGGCCTCGCGCTCGGCACGCCACAGCGCAGTCACGTCGCACCCGGCGACGACGAGGCGCCCGGTCGGCTTCGCCCCCTGCAGTTCCGGCGTCACCGCCACCCGCCAGCGGAACAGCGCGCCGCCCGGGGTGCGCAGGGTGACGTGCTCCACCGCGCCCGCTTCGTCGCCTCCTGCGAGGTCGGCGAGCGCCGGTTCGACCACGAACGAGTCCGCCGGCAGCATCGCCAGATCGCCCGCGCTCGAGTCGAGCACGCGGCACGCACCGGTGCTGAACGAGGTGACGGCGTTCCGTGCGGGATCGAGGACGAAGCGGGGCGCGTCGGTCGGCTCGACGCCCGCGCCCGGTGAACTTGCGGTCGGCATGACAGAGACCGTCCGGCGGGACCGGGCGGAATGCCCGGAGCCGACCTGAGTTCAGTCCGAGACGCGCCACAGGCAGGTCACCCGGCCGAAACAGCCTGGTGACCTGCCTGCGAGCGAGGTGGTGCGGGGCTCAGCTGTGAGTTTTCACGGGATGTCACTGGAGTTTCCATTCGATGTCCCTTTGCAGTTCACAGGCACCGTGCCGCGTCCCCGGACGACTTCACGAGCGCGACCGCCTCACGACGGAACTCGAGCGGGTACTTCGCTGGACGACCCACACGGGCCTCCTTCATCTGGGGTCATCCCCCAGAATCAGGTGTCAGCGCCATCAGGGCAACTCCAAGGTGTTGCGCACGAACGTTGTCGATCTGTTGCCGCAGGCCATCGATTCGTGCTCACCCGGTCACAACGCGAGCCCCGCACGGCCGCCTATGTGACTCGCCGACGCGAGGAAGGACTCACCAACCGGGTGATCTTCCGCTGCCTCAAGCGCTACGTCGCACGCGAGGTCTTCATTGCGTTGCCGCGCTGTCCAGATCGTGGCGGCGGGCTGACCCGAGAATGCCCTGACCATCTGTGTCACCAGAACGGCCAGTCGTCCGCAGCCACTCACCATCGCCGGAGCATGACCTGAAAGGAGCGCGTCCCCGACACACGGGTGACCATTCACTGGAGTGTCTGCAACACCGGCGCATCAAGCGTTGACAACCATAAGAGCGTCGTTCTGTGCGCTGTCGGTCAAGGGTCTCGGTGTCCGAAATGGGACAAGATTGCGCTTGTCGCTCGGTGGATCAAGCCGGCGCTTTCAGCGGCTTGTTGCCGTTCGCCGCTCGTTCCATCTGCCGCAGATCGTGGGCGTTGCAGTCGGCTCGGAACTTGGCAACCCGAGCCGCCTCAAGGCGATGAAGGACGTGCCGCCCCGCGATGTCTTCATGGCCCTCCCTGGGAGCGCATGTGCGTGTAGGTGGAAAACACCTGCCGGGTTGCCGACCACATCATCGATCGATCGGCGCATTTCCTGTGGCCCGCAGACGGGTACGTGATCGTCGGAGGAGTCCACAACGCCGCTCTGCCTCGCTCACCGCTGCCGGGGCACGCAATACCCCATCTGCGCGATCAGTTCCATCTGTTGGAGAAGCAACAGCTTTGGACCCGCAAGCGCTCCGAGCACTTTGTTCAAGTTGCTTGACACCAACGGACCACCTGGGAGGCCCCGTGGGAGTTGCCCACCGTGCATGGGCCTGTGGAGGCGAGACGGTCAGGCAGCACCGTCTGCTCAGAAGATACTACTGTACGCCGCGAAATTGATGTTTGACCAACTTCTGATCTACGGATACCGTGTAGAAATGGGAGCGTCGAGCAGGGCGGCAATTTTGGGGCTATCGGATGCCTCGTAGCACGGTCGGGTTGCGGCTCAAGCGGCGGCGGCGACGTAATTCTGTCTTCCACTCGATGGACTAGGGGGGCGCAATGAGATCAAGGCACCCGACCTGTGAAGAAGGAGAGTGTGCAATGAGTTGGTGGCCTACATCGGGAGTTCGCCCGACTAAGCAATCCGCTACCGTCGACCGGACCGGCGTCACTGGATCAGCGCCACTCGTCTATCGCGTCACTCCTCGTCCTCGCGGTCGGTTGACACGACTCACCGCGAGGGTGGCGATGGCGAGCCTGTTACCGGTCCTTGTAGCGACCGTCAGCGCCGTGACTGCGGTGCCACAGTCCGTAGATGCATATTGCGCCCAGCCCGCTATCAGGTGGGCCACCGGCCCCGGTCATGGGGTCATTCCGTCAACGAACACCCCATCCGGATGGAATACGTCTCTTCAAGCGTCTGCCACGGCATGGAACAACATTGCCGGGTCAACCTGGTCGTTCAACTTCTCGCCGCGCGGCACCTTCGGCCCGCCGCTCAACGGTGGGTGGATTTACGAGCAAACGAATCCACCCGGTGGATACCAGAACGGTGCCCCGGGCGTCACATACTTCAGCTATTTCACCACCGGCTCAAGCATCCTCACGTGGTCAAACTCCTACCTGAATCCCGCCTACACGTGGAACCTGACCGGGACACTCAATCAGAGCCAACTGCAGGCCGATGTGCGAACTGTCGCCACACACGAGCTGGGGCACTGGTTGTACTTGAACCATCCCGACTCGTGCGGAACAATGACCACCGCTGAGGTGGCCTCCGTCATGTGGCCGAATTGGACTAAGAAGTGGGCGCCAAACGCCGATGACCAGGCTGGGATCGCCTCGATCTACTAGTGAAGGATCAACCATGAGACCCGCATACTCCCGCCGCGCGTGCCTTGCAGCCGCAGCGCTTGCATTCGTGGTGAGCGGCTGCGCGACAGCCGGTCCCACGACGGCGCCAACATCAACGCAGAGGGCCATCGTGATCGGCGCCCAGGGCTATCCACTCGATCGGACTCTCTCAGGCTTCAGCAATTGGGGGGCACTCGACGCCGCGGTCGTTGTGACCAACATCGAGGCCGTGAACACCTTCTGGAACACCCCTGACGGAGGAGCCCCCAGTTACGTCCTCGAGAACAGACCACCCAGCGAAGCAGAAGGCGCCAATCCACCGACCATCTTGACTCGGTACGAGGGCGTTGTGATCGAAACCCTCCAAGGCAGCCTCAGCGTTGGCAGCCGAGTCTCACTCTTCGCGAGCGGCGGCACGGTCGGCCCCGTCACCCTCAACGCCGGCACGGAACTCGCACCTCAGGCCACCGATCTGATCGCGGCCGGCCCAGTGCTCATCGGCGGCCAGCAGGTCACAGTGAACGGCATCACCGGAACAGCGATCGATTTCGCGTACAGGCTCTCCAACGGCAAGGCGACAACCTTGATGGAGTCAGGATCGAACCAAGCAGCAGAGTTCACCATGGCCGACGCCCGCGCCGCGTTCAGGAAACCCACCAAGTAGCCCAGCCGCGCGAACCGGCCATCGCGGTGTTGCCTCGACGCCGCACGCACACGCCCGAGTTCCGATGCCTCCTGGTGCCGCGCAGCGGCACGCACCAACCTTCTGGAATCGGACTGCAGGATGGACGTTGACTGAACTTGCACTCCTGGGGCCAGACGGAGTTCACGTACGTTTGACTCCCATCACCTCCAACCTGGTCCGAGCAGCGTACGGCTTGGAGGCTACCGAGGCAGCGCGCCCGGGCTCGGAGTGGCGGTTTCGTGGTCTGATGCCCCCATATGAGACATACAACCGTAGGTTCTTTCAAGTTCACCATTGGCCATGCCTGGCCATCACCCCAGACAGGGACGCGGACCTGTTGGGATTCCTGTTCTGTGTCGAGACAGACTTTCGATCGCTTAGCACCGAACTATGCGCCGTTGCTGCGAATCCCGGGTCCCAGTACGGTTTCGTCTCAGGAATCGGGCGCTACCTGGCAGTGCTCTTCTCCGACACCCCGGTTCGCTCTAGTGCACTTAGGTCAAACCGGCATAGCGCGTCGTTGGTCTCGCTGCTCACCGACGCTGGTGTTGCTGACTCGTATGCCGACGGCTCAACACGGGTCCATCGAGACTTCTACATACCTTGGTGGAAGGAAGTCGCCGACCGAGCTCTACGACTGACGAGTGCAGTTCCGAACGTTCGCACGATTGTGGATCCGTCTCTGATCGAACGAACCTTGTGAACTTCGGAAGGCGAAGAATGCCGAGGGCGGAGTGACGGGGTGCGGACGGTCTACGCGACGATGTCACTGGTGAAAAACATCGGTGTCACCAGTGGAAAACCCCTGGTGACACCGATGAAAAATCACATCAGCTGCAGCCGCTGGTGCTGCCGCAGCTGGGGCATGCATGGCACGACCCGGCCCGGTTCATCTGCACACCGCACTGCATGCACATGGGTGCGTCGCTGTGGCGCACGGCCTTGGCCGGCTTCGGCGTGACCTGTGCTGTGTTTTCTTGGGCGGCACGCACGATGCCGTCGGGATTGGTAATGTCGTTGTTCGGCGCGGGCGGGGCGGTGCCCAGCTCGAGCTGCTGCACGAGATCTTCGGCCGACGGGATGGTCTTCGGGTCGGCCGCCATCTCGGTGCCGGTCCGGGTCTGCATGACGCTCTCCTCCACGCCGGGCAGCGTGGGCTGCAGCCGCTCGTCGATGGAGAAGATGCCCATCTCGGCCCGCTCGTCGTAGGTCAAGTACTCGAGGGCGAGGCGACGGAACAGGTAGTCCATGATGGACGAGGCGAAGCGGATGTCCGGATCGTCGGTCATGCCGGCCGGCTCGAAGCGCATGTTGGTGAACGCCTCGACGAACGCCCGCAGCGGCACGCCGTACTGCAGGCCGTAGCTGA
>CBHWEI010000247.1:0-6109 GCA_966112835.1 uncultured Acidimicrobiaceae bacterium | reverse complement strand
GTCGTGAACATCACCAAGTTCGGTGCGTTCGTGAACATCCTCCCGGGCCGCGACGGCCTGGTGCACATCAGCAAGCTCGGCAAGGGCAAGCGCATCAACAACGTGGAAGACGTGCTGACGCTCGGTCAGGAGATCGAGGTCGTCGTCGAGGAGATCGACGAGAAGGGCAAGGTCAGCCTGACCCCCGGTGACAGCTGGGATCCGGTCGTCCCCGAGGGCGCAGCGTCGTCCGGCGGCGGCGATCGCGGTGACCGCGGCGACCGTGGCGGCCGTGACCGTGACCGTGACCGTGGTGGTCGCGACCGCGACCGTGCCCCGCGCGAGAGCGCTCCGCCCGTCGAGGGTGCCGTCGCCGTGTCGTGCGGCCACGCCGGCGTCGCCCAGCGGGCCGGCGCGCGGGGGGGCCCTGGCCCCGGCGGCGAACCCGTCGCCGAGGACCGTGGTGGCCGCAGCAACGATCGCAGTGGCGATCGCGGCGGCCGTCGTCGTCATCGCTGACACGTGTCCGATCTGAGGATCACTCAACTCGACTCAGGCCTGACGGTGGCCACCGAACGCGTGCCCGGCACGCTGTCGGTGGCCACCGGCGTCTGGGTGGGGGTGGGCTCGCCCGACGAGCCCGACCATCTCACTGGCGTCAGCCACTTCCACGAGCACCTGCTGTTCAAGGGCACCGACACCCGGTCCGCACAGGAGCTGTCGCGTGGCGTCGACCGCCGCGGTGGCGACTTCAACGCGTTCACGTCGAAGGAGTACACGGCGTACTACTGCCGCCTGCCGGCACGGCACGCCGAGTTCTGCATCGAGCTGCTCGGCGACGTCATCACCCGGCCGGCGTTGCGCGATGCCGACGTGCACGCCGAACGCCTGGTCATCCTGGAGGAGCTGGCCATGGACGACGACTCGCCCGACGACGTCGCCCACCGTGCGTTCGCCGCGCAGATGTTCCCCGGTCACTCGCTGGGTCGCGACCCTGCCGGCGACCGCGAGCACGTGCAAGCCATCACGCCCGACGACGTGCGTTCGTTCTTCGCCCAGCACTACCGCGCCAACGGCATGGTGGTCACCGCGGTCGGCCCGCTCGAGCACGACGAGTTGCTCGGCCTGGTCGAGCGTTCGTTCGCCGGTGTCGCCACCGGCGGTGACCGTGTGGAGCGCACCGCGCCGGGCGCCATGGGTCAGGGCATGGTCATCGACGACGACACCGAGCAGGTGCACATCGTCATGGGCGGCCGCGCGTTGCCCCGCTTGGACGCGCGCCGTGAGGCGCTCGACGTGGTGAACCACGTGCTCGGCGGCGGCCTGTCGAGCCGGCTGTTCGAGGAGATCCGCGAGCGGCGCGGCCTGGCCTACGCCGTCTACTCGGGTGTGTCGGCCTACGCCGACGCCGGTGTGTTCCAGATGTACGCGGGCACACAGCCCGAGCACGCGGACGAAGTGCAGACGCTGCTGCGCGACGAGGTCGCCAAGCTGGTGGCCGAGGGCATCACCGACGACGAGCTCGAGATCGCCAAGGGCTACCTCACCGGCTCGTTCGAGCTGGGGCTGGAGGACACCGGCGCGCGCATGGCCCGCACCGCGGGTCAGCTCATCACCACCGGTGCCGTGCGCGGCATCGACGAGCAGGTGCAGCGGTGGGCCGCGGTCGACCACGACGCCGCGCAGGCGGTCATCCGCGACGTGCTGGTGGCCGATCAGGTGGTCGTGACGGTGGGCCCGGCCGACTGACGTCGGCCGGTGCCTCACCCGCCTCGGGTCATTCGGGGGTGGGGAACGCCTGCGGCTCGGGCGTGGAGGCCGTGGGCGCAGCCATGGGGGCCGGCGGCGGGGGCAGGTTGCTGGCCGGTGCAGCAGCGGCCTCGGCCGGCGCAGCAGCGGGCTTGTCGCCCAGGATGTCGGTGCCCAGCTCGGCCAGCGCCGTCAGCTGGGCGACCAGCGCGTCGATGGCTGCGTCGTCGTCGGCCTGCACCGTGCCCGTGGTGCGCTGGCGGTAGACGATTCGGCCGATGTCGTCGAGGAGGTCGTCGGCCTTGCGCTTGTTCTGCTGCTCGTCGACCTTCTCCTTCGCCTGGTTCGCGAATTGGGTCGCCTTGTCCTTGGCCTTGTCGAAGAAGCTGCTCATGTGCCATTTCTATCGCACCCGACCCCTGTGCAGTCCAGGGACTACCGTCATGCCATGAGCAAGATTCGCGTGGGTGTGGTCGGTGCCGGCGGGCGAATGGGGGCCACGGTGTGCGACGCCGTCGTGGCCGATCCGGCCCTCGAGCTCGTCGCGGTGGTCGACCCGCGTGCGGCGGGTGGCCAGGTGCACGGCCTCACCATCGCCGGCGAACTGCGCGCCCTGGCCGAGGCCGGCTGCCAGGTGGTGGTCGACTTCACCGTGGCCGACGCCTCGCGGGTGACGCTGCCGTGGTTGGCGCTGCACGGCATCCATGCCGTGGTGGGCACCACCGGCCTCACCGATGCGGACATCGAGGCGTTCCGTTCCGAGTTCACCGGCAGCAACTGCCTCGTCGCCGCCAACTTCGCCATCAGCGCGGTGCTGATGATGCGCTTCGCCGAGCTCGCCGCGCCGTTCTTCGAGACGGCCGAGATCATCGAGCTGCACCACGACCAGAAGATCGACGCGCCGTCGGGCACGGCGGTCACCACGGCGAAGCGGATGGCGGCGGCGTCCACCGAGTGGGCCGAGGACCCCACCAAGCACGAGATCTACCCCGGGTCGCGTGGCGGTGTCGGCCCGGCCGGCATCCACCTGCACGCCATCCGCATGCGCGGCATGGTGGCGCACCAGGAGGTCATCCTGGGTTCGCAGGGGCAGACACTGGTCATCCGCCAGGACAGCTACGACCGCGTCAGCTTCATGCCCGGCGTGGTCCTTGCCTGCAAGCGCATCGCCGACCACCCCGGCCTCACCATCGGCCTCGATTCGTACCTCGGCGTCTGATGAGTCAGCCGAGGCTGGCCACCGCGGCGTCGTAGTCGGGCTCCTGGGCGATCTCGGGCACGAGCTGGCTGTGGATGACGGTGCCGTTCTCGTCGAGCACGACCACCGAGCGGGCCATGAGGCCGGCGAGCTTGCCGTCGGCCAGCTTCACGCCGTAGGCATCGCCGAAGTCGCCGCGGAAGGTGCTGGCGACGACCACGTTCTCCAGGCCCTCGGCGCCGCAGAACCGGTTCATGGCGAACGGCAGGTCGGCGGCGATGCACACCACGACGGTGTTGTCGAGGCCCGAGGCGATCTCGTTGAACTTGCGCGTGCTGGTGGCGCACGTGGGCGTGTCGATGCTGGGGAAGATGTTCAGCACGACGCGCTTGCCGGCCAGGTCGGCCGGGGTGATGTCGCTGAGGTCACCCTTGGTGATGGTGAACGACGGGGTGGGGGAGCCGACGGTGGGAAGTTCGCCGACGGTGTGGACGGGGTTGCCGCCGAGTGCAGTGGTAGCCATGGGCCGTGGTTCTAGCAGCCCCGGCAGGGGCCCGCGTCACCGGCCCTTGCGGAAGTTGCGGACGTTCACCAGCACGACCAGCGCCACCGAGCCGATGATGATCCACAGCTGGTAGCGGTTGGTCCACTCGATGACGCTGCGCAGTTCGCTCTCGAACGCCTTCGCCAGCCACCAGATGAGCAGCAGGCGCACGGTGACGCCGATGGCGAACATGGGGGCCAGGCGGCGCCAGCTGGTGCCCGCGGCACCGGTGAGCGCCCACACGATGTTGCTGCCCACGAAGAACGGCACGACGATCCACTCGGCCTTCGCCACCTGCTGCTCGAACTTGGCGACCTGCTCCTGGGGCATGCCCAGGAAGCGCCAGAACCAGCGCAGCGCCCGGTCGCCGTAGCAGCGGCCGATCATGTGGCAGACGACGGCGGCCAGGAACAGGCGCAGCGCACCCACCAACGCCCACGCCAGCGGCGACGACACCGACGGGACGGCGAGCACCAGGTACCGGTTGCGCGACGACAGCATGAGCAGCTGCAGCGGGTGCTCGTCGTCGAGCGACGCCCAGGTGGCACCCGCGATGTTCGTGCAGACGACCAGGGCCACGAACCCGACGACCCAGACGGGGCCGGTCTTCGGGGTGGGGGCCGGTTCCACCGTTTCGTCCGCGATCACCTCCGCACATTAGGGTTCAGGCGCTGATACGGCACCAATGGGGGACAGGTTTGTTGCGCAGTTCGAAGATCGCGGTCATCGTCGCGGCCGTGGCCATGTTGGCCGCGTGCGGAGCCGACCCGGACGACAGCTTCGGTGCCACCACCACCGCTGCGCCCGACACCACCAGTGCGGTCACGTACCCCGCCAACGGCGAGACGTCCGACATGAGCGCCATCGACAACAACTTCGTGCCGCAGACGCTCGAGGTGAAGGCGGGCACCGAGGTGGTGTTCACCAACAACGGCCGCAACCCGCACAACGTGGTGCCCGAAGGCGATGCCAAGGCCACCACGTGGGGCGTCCTCGACGTCGACTTCCAGCCGGGCGACACCTACTCGCGGGTGTTCGACCGTCCCGGCACCTACGTCTTCTACTGCACCATCCACGGGTCGTCGACCGCGGGGATGTTCGGCACCATCACCGTCACCGAGCCCTGATCGGAAGGATCAACCACCATGCAACGATCGACCACTCGTCGCCTCCTGGCGACTGCCGCCGCAGCAGCGATGCTGCTGGTGGCCTGCGGCGGTGACAAGAACGCGGTCACCACCACGACCGCAGGCGGTGCCGACTCGTCGGCGCCCACCACTGTCGCCGACGACGGTGTGCTGAACGTGCCCGCCGAGTTCCCCACCATCCAAGGGGCGGTCGACGCGGCGGCGCCCGGCGACCTCATCCTGGTGGCCGAGGGCACCTACAACGAGGCCGTGCAGGTGCAGACCGACAACCTCACCATCCGCGGCATCGACCGCAACAAGGTGGTGCTCGACGGCAAGTTCGAGCTCGACAACGGTGTGCGCATCCTGGGCGCCAAGGGCGTGGCCGTCGAGAACATGACCGCCATGAACTACACGCACAACGGCTTCTTCTGGACCGGCGTCGACGGCTACCGCGGTTCGTACCTCACCAGCTACCGCACCGGTGACTACGGCGTGTACGCGTTCGACAGCATCGACGGCCAGATCGACAACATCTATGCGGCCGGCAGCCCCGACGCGGGTGTGTACATCGGCGAGTGCTACCCGTGCAACGCCGTCATCGACAAGACCGTCAGCGAGCACAACGGCCTGGGCTACTCGGGCACCAACTCGGGCGGCAACCTCATCATCGTCAACTCGATCTTCCGCTTCAACCGTGCGGGCGTCGTGCCCAACAGCGGCAGCTACGAGCTGTGCTACCCGAACCGGGCCACCACCATCGTGGGCAACGAGGTGTACTCGAACAACCAGCCCGACACCCCGGCCATCGACGTCGCCCTGCTCGCCATGGGCAACGGCATCCTCGTCGCGGGCGGCGTGCGCAACGACATCGAACGCAACCTGGTGTACGACCACGACAAGACCGGCATCGGGCTGGTGCCGTTCCTGGAGGAAGACCCGAACGACGAGATGCCGACCAAGGAAGAGTGGGACCAGACCTGCGCCGAGCAGAAGCAGCAGACCCCTACCAAGCCCAGCGGTCCGCTGCTGTGGGATTCGCAGGACAACAAGGTCATCGGCAACGTGATCGCCGGCAACCGCGTGGCCGACCTGCTGGTCGCTTCGGCCGGCACCGACGTGTCGACGCTGGGCAACTGCTTCAGCCAGAACAACATCGACACCAGCCTGCCGAAGAACCTGCAGACTCTCGCCCCGTGCGAGGGCACCGGTGAGGGCGACTGGAAGGACGGCGAGTACAACATCGCCGCCTGGCTGGGCGAGACCCACCCGCCGTCGGTCGACTGGAAGACGGCACCGCTGCCCGACCTGCAGGATCAGGAGAACATGCCCGACGCGGCGACGGCACCGGCCCACCCGGCCACCGACGTGCCGTTCGCGGTGAACGTGGGCGGCATCGACGTGCCGGCCAAGAGCCCGGCGTCCTGATCGGTCGCGATGCGTCGACCCCGTCTGGTGGCGGCCGGGGGGGGGGGGCGGGCGGCGGGGGGCGGGCGGGGGGGGCCGCGGGCG
>CBHWEI010000246.1:0-6127 GCA_966112835.1 uncultured Acidimicrobiaceae bacterium | reverse complement strand
CCGCCCGCAGCCAGCCCCGCCGGCGAGCGACTCACAGACGCCCAGCGGGGGCTAGACGACCAGCAGGACGCTGCCGACCACGGCGACGAGCGCCACAGCCCCCGGTGCGGCCCAGCCGGTCCACTTCGGCAGCGGCTTCCAGTTGGGGGCGAGCAACACCCAACCGCAGATGGCACCGCCGATGGCGCCACCCAGGTGGCCGCCGATGGAGATGCCGCTGATGCTGAACGTGAGCACCAGGTTCAGGATGAGCGTCATGCCGATGCCGGTGCTGAACACGTTCACGCCACGGCGGTGCAGGCCGACGGCCGCGCACGCCATGAGGCCGAAGATGGCGCCCGACGCGCCGCCGCTGATGCCGTTGCCGTCGACGATGAGCACGCCGAGCGAACCGGCGAGCAGGCTGGCGAAGTACACCGCAGTGAACCGGGCGCTGCCGATGGCCCGCTCGAGCAGGTTGCCCAGCTGGAACAGCAGCAGCATGTTCATGGCGATGTGGATGACGCCGAAGTGGATGAAGCCCGACGTGACGAGGCGGTACCACTCGTGCGGGTCGCTGAAGTTCGTGCCGTCGCCGTAGGGGATGCCGAACTTCAGGATGCCCTTACTGAGGCCCAGGCGGGCATGCCACTCGGTGACGCTGCCGCCGCTGAACGTCTTCGGGTCGGCCGCACCCATCGCCAGGAACAGCAGCACGTTGGCGGCCATCAGGGCGTAGGTGGCGGGCGTGAGGACCCGCGACGAGGCCAGCTTCACGCGCGTGTTCACATCGGGCCGTGCGGCCCTCGCGCAGTCCAGGCAGTGCGAGCCCACCGACGCCTGCACCAGGCACTCGGCGCACGCCGGGCGGCCACAACGGGTGCAGTTGCGCCCGCCTTCGCGGTCTGGGTGGCGATAGCACGCCGGCACCGTGGGCGGCGGGGGCGGCAGCGGCTGTGACACGGGCGTCAGGCTACGGCGATGAGCACGGCATACGTCAGCACCACGGCGACGATGACGGCGTTGTAGACGGAGTGGGCCCTGGTGCTCTCGAGCGTGGCCAGGCGGCGCGACAGGGTGGCGCGGTAGGCGCGCAGGTACACGATCATGAAGTAGGCGCCGCCCAGCGACAGGGCCAGCGCCGCACCCAGCGGGATGCCGATGATGGCGTGGACCATGCCGAACTGCAGCACCTTGTAGGCCCGGCGCTGCCACGACCAGTCCTCCGCGCCGGCGCGGAACATGCGCTCCTCGGCCAACGCGAACAGCGGCAGTGCCGGCAGCAGCAGCGCCATGAACACCAGCGGGATGATCCACTCGAACGGCGTGCCGGTGGTGGAGTCGGCCGACCCGAACACGGGGTTGCCCTCGCCGCCGAGCAGGCTCCACCAACCCCAGTGCAGACCGGGGACGGCCATCAGCAACGACGCCGCGGTGACGATGACCGGCAGCACCACGACCACCGGCCACAGGTGCCGGAAGCGGACGCCGACGACGATCTCGCGCACCATGCTGCGGCCGTCGGCGGTCTGCGACCGGCGCAGCCCGCTGGTGAGGCGCACGCCCATGAACCCGAGCACGCCCCACGTGAGGACATCGGAGGGCGAGACGGTCACGGGCCGGAGTGTAGGGGTGCCGTGGCGACGGCCGAGGTCGGCCTTCAGCCCAGCCTCAGCGGCCATGCCTCAGCGGCGGACGCGGCTGGCGAACAGGTCGGCCGCGGTGGGCTCGCCCAGCAGATGGCCCTGCACCAGGTCGCAACCCAGCACGCGCAGGCGGCGCAGTTGGTCGGCGGAGGTGACCCATTCGGCCACCACCTGCATGTCGAGCGCGTGGGCGAGCTGGATGATGGCCCGCACGATGGGGTCGTCGTCGCCGCTGGTGCCCAGCAGGCGGGCGATGGTGCCGTCGAGCTTCAACACGTCGGCCTCGCACGAACGCAGCGCGGTGAGCGACGAGATGCCGGTGCCGAAGCTGTCGAGCGCCAGCTGCACGCCGAAGCGGCGCAGCGCCTGCAGCGAACGCATGGAGCCGGGCTGCTGGTCCATGAGCGTGTCTTCGTCGAAGTCGAACGTGAGCTGGTGGGGGCTGAGCTCCATCTGGCGCACGGTGGCGAGCACTCGCTCCACGAACGTGCCCTCGGCCAACTGCCGGGCGGCCACGTTGATGTGCACGCTGAAGCTGCGGTCGACCAGGCCGGCGTCGAGCCAGGCGCGGGTGTCGACGCACGCCTGGTGGGTGACCCAGTCGCCGATGGGCACGATGGCGCCGGACTCCTCGGCCAGGTGCAGGAACTGCGCCGGCAGCAGCGTGCCGCGCTCGGGGTGGTCCCAGCGCAGCAGCGCCTCGGCCCCGGCGACGCGGCCGCTGTGGGTGGAGATGATGGGCTGGTACGCCAGGCGCAGCTGCCCGGTGGACAGCGCCCGCTCGAGCTCGCCGCCCAGTTCCTTGTGCTTGCGCGACTCGGCGCGCATGGCGTCGGTGTACATCTCGCTGCGGCTGCGGCCACGACGCTTCGCCTGGTACATGGCGATGTCGGCGTTGCGCAACAGGTCGAGCGCGGCCTCGTGCGAGGTCATGCCCTCGATGTGGTGGGGCGACGACACGGCGACGCCGATGGACACCGACAGTTCGATCTCGACGCCGTGCAGCATGATGCGGCCACCCAGCGAGTGACGGATGCGCTCGGCCAGGTCGAGCGCGGTGTGCTCGTCGATGCCGCCGTCGCACAGCACCACGAACTCGTCGCCGCCGATGCGGGCCACCATGTCGCTGGGGCGCGTGGCGTGCGAGATGCGCGTGGCCACCTGCGTGAGCAACGCGTCGCCCACCTCGTGACCCACGGTGTCGTTGACCTCCTTCAGACGGTCGACGTCCATGAACAGGATGGCGGCGTTGTTGCGCGTGCCGCGGATGCCGTCGAGCGCCTCGGCAGCCGTGCGCAGCAGGTGCAGGCGGTTCGGCAGGCCGGTGAGCGCGTCGTGGTTCGCCTGGCGGGTGAGCTCGCTCTGCAGGTGCTTGGTGGCGGTGACGTCGCGGGCGACGCCACCCCAGTACTCGACCACGCCGTCGGCGGTGCGGTTCATGATGAGGTCGATGTCGAGCGTGCGCTCGAGGCCGTCGGGGGCACGGAAGCCCACCTCGCCCGTCCAGGTGGACGTCTGCGTGGCGCTCATGACCTCGCGGGGCACCTGGTCGCGGATGGCCTGCAACAGGCCGCGGGCCGCTGGGTCGCGCACCAGGTCGACCTCCTGCTGCACCCCGAACAGCCGGCGGGCCGCTTCGTTGGTGTAGACGGGCGACCCGTTGCGGTCGAGGATGATGACGGCGTCGTCGGTGCTGCCCACCACGCCCTGCAGCCGGTCGAGGAGCAGCTTGCGGTGCACGTCGTCGGTGTGGTCGAGCGCGCTGCCCGCATAACCGAGGATTCGGCCCAGACCGTCACGAACGGGACTGGCGTCGATGCGGACCCAGCACATGCGGCCCTCGCCATGCCACACACGGAAGTCGAGACGGACGTCTTCGTCGCCCTCCGTGGCGCGCCGCCACGCGAGTTCGGCGGTGGCGCGGTCACCCGGATGTGCGTTCGCCCACGGCGGCACACCCACTGCCGCACCGGGCACACCCTGCACGAGCGCGCCGAACGCTGCATTGGCCGCGGTGACGCGACCGTCGCGGTCGGCCTGGAACAGGCCTACCGGCAGCGAGGGAAGCACTTCGTTGATGTCCGCCATCCTTACAAATTCTTGTAGTAGCGGAGTAGGTATCGGTAGAGATCAGCCCCTACTGAAGGTGCCGTCCACCTCAACTGATGCAAGTTCCGCCGCCGCGATCCCATCGACGAGGTCACCGGCCGCAACACCGTCGGTGAGATTCGTCGCGCTCCCAAGATAGTGCACAGTGAGCACATATGTGTGCGTCGAGCCCGCGGGAGGGCACGGACCGGTGTAGCCGATGTCGCCCGCACCGTTCGTGGCCTCGTACGCGCCGATGGGAACGGTGTCCTCTTCCAGCGACGTCTGGTCGGCCGGGATGCCGGCGATCGCCCAGTGGGCGAAGTTCGGCGCGTCCTGGTCGCGGAGCGTGACCGCGATTTCGACGGTGCCCTCAGGTGCTGCCGTCCACTGCAGCGCGGGGGCGACGTTGTCGCCGTCGCACGTGTAGCGCGGGTCGATGGCGGCACCCTGTTCCCAGGGCGCGGTGACGGTGAGGTCCTCGTCGAAACCGGGCAGCGTGCTGTCGGCGGCCGTGCTGTCGACCACCGAGCCGTCGGAGGTGTCCTCCACCGTGTCGATGGCGTCGCCCTCGGTCGTGGTGGGCAGCGTGCTGATGGACTGGTTCTGGTCGGGCCGAGGCTCGCGCAGCGTACGGCCGTCGTCGCGGCAGGCGGCACCGAGCATCGCGACGAGAGGGATGAGGGAGAGCAGGACGACTCGACGCACGGCCAGGAGCATACGTGTGGCGCTGCGTGGATATCGTGCAGGACGTGGACGCCCCGCTCAGCCTGCTCACCCTGCATGCCCACCCCGACGACGAAGCGTCGAAGGGTGCACCCACCCTGGCCAAGTACAAGGCCGAGGGGGTGCACACCGTGCTGGTGTGCTGCACCGGTGGGGAAGAGGGTGACCTGCAGAACCCGTCGCTGCGCGAGCCCGGGCAGCCGTTCCACGGCCTCACCCCCGAGCAGGACAAGGCGCTGCTGGCCGAACTGCGGCCCCAGGAACTGGCCCTGTCGGCGCAGATCATCGGCTTCGACGAGGTGGTCATGCTGGGCTACCGCGACTCGGGCATGCCCGACTCGCCGGCCAACGAGCACCCCGACTGCTTCCACATGGCGCCGCTCGACGAGGCCGTCGGCCGCCTGGTGGCGATCATCCGCCGCGAGCGGCCGCAGGTCATCATCACCTACGGCGACGACCAGCGCGGCTACCTGCACCCCGACCACCTGAAGGTGCACGACATCTCCATCCCCGCCTTCGAGCGTGCGGGCGACCCCGCGTGGTACCCCGAGGCCGGCGAGCCGTGGCAGCCGCTGAAGCTGTACTACACCGTCTGGTCGAAGGCCCGGCTCATGGCCGTGCACGAGGGCATGATCCGCCACCGCGGCGAGTCGCCCTACGAGCAGGACTGGCTGGACCGCCCCGGGCAGGACCACCGCATCACCACCAAGGTCGACGTGGGCAGCTACCTGTGGGCGCGCAGCGGCGCACTGCGGGCGCACGCCACCCAGGTGGACCCCAGCGAGCCGTGGTGGTTCGGCCTCACCGATTCGCAGCTGGCCGAGGTGTACCCGTGGGAGGACTGGATCCTGGCCCGCTCGCTCGTCGGCATGCCCGACGAGGGCGTGCTGGAGGACGACCTGTTCGCCGGCATTCGCGAGCCGGTGCCCAGCACCGGGGGAGAGCAGTCGTGAGCATCCAGTACCGCGTCGCCTTCGGCAAGAACGACGAAGCCGTCGAGGGCCCCGACGACGCGCCCGTGGTGGTCACCGTGCCCGCCGCCGATGCGACCGCACGGCCCGAGGTGGCGTTCATGCAGGGCAAGTTGAAGAGCACCGGCCCCACCGGGCCGTTGCTGGCAGCGTTCGCCGACGGGTCGGCGGCAGCGGCGCTCAGCCGGCTCGCATCGCGTCCCTGAGCGTGCGGTAGCCGACGGGCACCGCGCCCGACTCGGACAGCAGCGTGCGCAGGGTGGCGTCGGCCGTGACCAGCTCGTGGTCGTCGATCCACAGTTCGGCCATGTCGGTGATGGCCCGCACCTCGGGCGAATCGATGACCGGCTGCACGTGGATCTCGGTGACGCCCGGCTGCAGGTTGCGCACCGCGTCGTAGACGCGCTCGCGGCTGCCGGCGCGCCAGTCGTGGTCGAAGTGGTCGGGGAACCAGATGCCCTCTTCCTGCGCCAGGCGGCGGAAGGGGAAGCCGGCCTGCTCGGCGGTGATGGTGCTGGGCAGGCGGATGGGCAGCGAGTACTCGACCGCGAGCTCGAGGTACACGTCGAAGAACGCGGGCTGCAGCATGATGGCCGAGATGTGCGGCGCCAGGTGGGTGACGTCGATGCCCCACGCCTTGGCCCGCTCGATCTGCGCCCGGCACTCGCGCAGCACCTCGGCCGGGTCGGCGTGCTCCCACAGGTCGTCGAGGTGGCG
>CBHWEI010000245.1:0-6143 GCA_966112835.1 uncultured Acidimicrobiaceae bacterium | reverse complement strand
GCGGCGACAAGGTGCGCCAGGAGACCCGTCACTGGGACGAGACCGACGGCCGCACGCACACGCTGCGCGTGAAGGAAGACGCCGACGACTACCGCTACTTCCTCGAGCCCGACCTGGTGCCGGTGGCGCCGTCGCACGAGTGGATCCAGCGGGTGCACGCGTCCATGCCGTCGCTGCCCGCGGCGCGCCGCGACCACCTGGCCGTCACTACCGGTCAGGCGGCCGACAGCGAAGCCGTCATGAGCGTGGTCGAGCGCGGCCAGGACCACTACGTGCTCGCCGTCGGCCACCTGGGTGGCGACGCGGCACGAGCGCTGGTGTACGTGAAGGAAGCGTTCGCCGACCTGGGCCCCGAGCCCTCGGTGCCGGCCATCGACATCGCCGGCCTCACCAACCTGGAGGTCGAGGGCAAGGTGACGGCCACGCAGGCCAAGGCCATCCTGTCCGAGATCATCGCCAACGGTGGCGGCGACGCGGCGGCCATCGCCGCGGCGAAGGGCTTCGAGGCCATCGACACGTCGGCGCTCGAGGCCGTGGTCGACCAGGCCATCGCCGATCAGCCCGACGCGTGGGCGAAGTTCTGCGCCGGCGACGGCAAGGCGATGGGCGCGATCGTCGGTGCGGTCATGAAGGCCACGCAGGGCAAGGCCGACGGCAAGATCGTCACCCGACTGCTGAACCAGAAGAAGGGCTGATGGCTGCGCTCGGTGCCGTCACCCTGTTCGTCGGCGACGTCGCCGCGGCGAAGGACTGGTACCTGCGCGTCTTCCAGGCGCCCATCGTGTTCGAGGACGATCAGTCCACCGCGCTGCGCCTGGAGAACACCATCGTCAACCTGCTCGCCCGCGGCGAGGCGGTCGACATGATCGCCCCCAGCGTCGTGGCCCAGCCCGGCGCCGGGTCGGTGGTGCAGTACACGGTGTTCGTCGACGACCTGGCTGCCACCCTGGCCGACCTCGCCGGCCGCGGCGTCGAGCTGTCGAACGGCCCGATCGACCGTCCGTGGGGCCAGCGCACGGCCTGCGTGGTCGACCCCGACGGCAACGTCTGGGAGTTCGCCCAGACCATTGCCTGACCCCCGTCGCGCGGGCGGTCAGGTTCGGGTGAGGGGGAGGGCGATCGTGAAGCGGCAGCCCTGGCCGGGAGCGGTGTGCACGGCGATGCGGCCGCCGTGCGCCTCGACGATGGACTTGGCGATGCTCAGGCCAAGGCCGCTGCCGCCGGTGCTGCGGGCGCGCGAGTCGTCGCCGCGGTAGAAGCGCTCGAACACGTGCGCCGCGGTGTCGTCGTCCAGGCCCGGACCGTGGTCGACGATCTCGATGACCGCCACACCGTCGCGCTGCGAGCCGAGCAGCTCCAGCGGTGAGTCGTCCGGCGTGTACACCAGCGCGTTGGCGACGATGGCGGCCACCACCTGGTGGATGCGCAGTGGGTCGGCGGTGCAGGTGAGCGGCCGCTCGGTGGTGACGGTGATGCTGCGGCCGGGCTGCACGGCGCCGGCGTCGAGCGCCGCATCGTCGAGCAGCGTGGCGAGGTCCACCGTCGACAGTTCCAGCGGCAGGCCGCGGTCCAGCTTCGACAGCAGCAGCAGGTCGTCGACCAGGGCGCCCATGCGTTCGGCCTCGCCGCTGACCCGGCGCATCGCGTCGTCCAGCCGCTCCTGGTCGGTCAACCCGCCGCGGTGGTACAACTCGACGTAGCCGCGGATGGAGGTGAGCGGCGTGCGCAGCTCGTGCGATGCATCGGCCACGAACTGACGCAGGCGTTCGTCGGCCGCTTCCTTCTGGTCGAGCATCCGGTTGAACGCCGAGGCCAGGTGCGCGGCCTCGGTGCCGGCCGGGTACGAGGGCAGGCGCCGTTCGCGGTCGCCGCCGCTGATGGCATCGGCCGCGTCGGTGACGTCGATGATGGGCCTCACGCCCAGGCGCACCACCCAGGCCGCGGTGAGCGCCATGACGGCCAGCACCACCAGCGCGCCGATGCCGGTGGCGATGAGCAGCCGCGTGTAGGCGGCGTCGGTGGCGGCCATCGAAAGGGCGATGACGTCCCACCCGTCGGCGTCGCGGCGCTCGGAGACGATGACGCGGAAGTCGTCGCTCGTGCCCGTGCCGCCGGCGGTGAACGGGCTGCTGGTGGGGCCGAAGCCGGAGTGATCGGCCGCCGTCTCGGGCGAGACGTCGGGCGTGCCGGTCACGAGCGGGCCCTGCACCAACACCTTCAGTGTGCCGTCGGTGGCCAGGCGCCCCACGAACAGCTCACTGAACGCCGCCGCACCCTCGGGACTGATGGGCTGCGGCCGCGGGCCGAACTGGTTGAAGGCCAACGGGACGGCGTTCTGCAGCTGACGGTCGAGCTGCTCGATGGAGTAGCGGCGCTGCGTGTTGACGATGAGGAACGCCGTGATCGCGAACGCCACCGCCACGCCGCCCAGGCCGATGATGACGCGGTTGCGCAGCTTCACGGGTCGACCCGCAGGCAGTAGCCCACGCCGCGCACGGTGTGCAGCAGCTTCGGCTCGACGTGGTCCACCTTGCGGCGCAGGTAGCTCATGTACGTCTCGACCACCGACGAGTCGCCGTCGAAGTCGTACGCCCACACGTGGTCCAGGATCTGCGCCCGGCTGAGCACGCGACCGGCGTTCAACAACAGGTAGCGCAGCAGCTTGTACTCGGTGGGCGACAGGGTGACCGGCTGCCCGGCGCGGCTGACGCGGTGCGCGTCCTGGTCCAGTTCGAGGTCGGCGATCGCCAGCACCGACGAGGATGTGGCGGCGCCGGCGTGGCGCAGGGCGATGCGGACGCGGGCGACCAGTTCGGCGATGGCGAACGGCTTCACCACGTAGTCGTCGGCGCCGCCCGTCAGGCCCTTCACCCGGTCGTCGAGCCCGTCGCGCGCGGTGAGGAACACCACCGGCGTGGTGTCGCCGTCGGTGCGCAGGCGGCGCAGTACCTCGAACCCGTCGATGCCCGGCATGTTCACGTCGAGCACGATGGCGTGAGGGTTGAACGAGCGGACCGCCGCGAGTGCGGCGTGGCCGTCGGCCGCCTTCGACGTCTCGATGCCGTCGAGCTGCAATGCGGACTCGACGAGGAACGAGATGTTGTCCTCGTCGTCGACCACGAGCACGCGCGGCTTGGTCGAGGTCCCTGGATTGCTCACGGACGCCATTGTGGCTCAGGCCCGAGGCCGGAACACCCAATTGCGCAGCAGACCGAAGCGGGCCACGGTGGCCAGCGACCAGGTGAACAGCAGCACGAGCACCTGGGCGAACTCGCCCGTCACGCTCGCGAGGGCCACGCTGGAGAGCGCGAGACCGGCCAGCGAGATCGCCACGCCACCCATGTAGTGGCGACCTCGCTGCTTCCGGTCGCGGTAGCCGAAGGTGTATCGACGGTTGGCCCAGGTGTTCCCGAGCGCCGTCGCTCCGACTGCGATGAGGTTGGCCCACACGGCTCCCACGCTGCCGCGCAGCGCGAGGAAGAGCATGAGCGAGATGAGGGTGCTGACCACGCCGATCTCGGCGAACAGCACCATCTGCCGGCCGAAGTCGTCGGCCAGCGCCGGACGGGCCACCGGGCCCAGGTCCACCGTGCCGCGACCGCGGACGAACGAGCGGGCGAGGCGGGCGACGCCCTGCAGATCCTTCTTCGCGGTGGACACCACGTGCACCCGGCTGTCGGGATCGTCGATCCACGTCACCGGCACCTCGTGCACGCGCAGCCCATTGCGTTCGGCCAGCAGCAGCAGCTCGGTGTCGAAGAACCATTCGTTGTCCTCGACGAGCGGCACCAGGCGGTCGGCCACGTCGCGGCGCACGGCCTTGAAGCCGCACTGTGCGTCTCGGAAGCCGTTGCCGAACACCGTGCGCAGGATGCGGTTGTAGCTGCGCGAGATGAACTCGCGGCGCGGCCCACGGGCCACCGTGGAGCCGGCCGCGAGACGGGACCCGATCGCCACGTCGCTGTGACCGCTGAGGAGGGGCGCGACCAACGGCAGGAAGGCGTCGAGGTTGGTCGACAGGTCCACGTCCATGTAGGCGACGATGGTCGCGTCGTTGTCGGTCCAGGCGGTGCGCAGCGCACGGCCGCGGCCCTTCTGGTCCAGGTGGATGGCCCGCACGCCGTCGATGGTGGCGGCCAGCATGGATGCGATCTCCCACGTGCGGTCGGTCGACGCGTTGTCGGCGATGGTGATCCGCCAGCTGAACGGGAAGTCGTTGCGCAGGTAGTGCTCGAGGGTGCTCACGCTGTCGGCCAACGTGGCCTGCTCGTTGTACACCGGGATGACGATGTCGACCACCGTCGTCCGGGTACGCAGCTCATCGGTGAGGCTCATGCCGATGATGATGCGGGCCGCCCCTGGGGGCGGGCTGGGTGCTTCCTGGGAAGTTGCTGAGAGTGTCTACAGCTCGCCGGCGACGACCAGCTCGATGGCCCGGCGGCAGGTGCGGTCGAACGCGTCGGCCGCCATCTGCAGGTGCTCGTCGGGTGTGTCCTCTTCCTTGGTGTGGCTGAGGCCGGCGATGGAACTGCTGAAGATCATCACGGTCGGCACCTCGCGGGCCACCTCGCTGGCATCGTGCAGCGCGCCGCTGGGCAGCTCGAAGTCGTGTCCCTCCACGGCGCGTACGGCCTCATGCGCGGCCTCGAGCAGCCTCGGGTGGAAGGGCATCGGCGGGATGCGGAAGATGTGCTCCCACTCGATGGTGCAGCCCTCGGCCTCGGCCGCGGCAGCGGCGGCCTCGTGCGCCTCGTCGAACATGGCCTGCAGGCCGCCGGCGTCGATGTGGCGCATGTCCATGGTGATGCGCGTCTCGCCGGCGACCGCGGTGACCACGCCGGGCCAGCACTGCGCATGCCCCACCGTGGTGACGCCGTCGTGCCGCTCGCCGATCTCGGCGATGGCCAGGGCGAAGCGAGCCGCGGCGCGGAAGCTGTCGCGGCGCATCTGCATGGGCATGGTGCCGGCGTGCGCGGCCTGGCCGCGGAAGATGAGCCGTTCGCGCTCGATGCCCTTGGTACCGGTGACGGTGGCGATGCCCAGGCCCTTTTCCTCCAGGATGGGGCCCTGCTCGATGTGCACTTCCACGTAGGCCTTCACGTCGGCCATGCGGGTGCGGGCGCCGTCGAGGTTGTCGATGTCCACCCCGTGCTCGGCGAGGATCTCGGGCAGCTTGCCGCCCTCCTTGTCGGTCAGCCCGCGGAGCACCTCGATGTCGAGCGTGCCCATGCACGCGGCCGAGCCGAAAAGGCTGCGGCTGAAGCGGGCGCCCTCTTCGTCGGCCCAGTCGACCACCGACACCGTGATGGGCGGGGTGCCCTCGGCGGCGAGCGCACGGATGAGCTCGAGCCCGGCCATCACGCCCAGCGCGCCGTCCAGCCAGCCGCCCTTGGGCACGCTGTCCAGGTGCGAGCCGACCACCAGGGTCTCGGGGCGTTCGCCGCGCAGCGTGGCCCACAGGTTGCCGGCCTCGTCCTCCTCCACCTCGACGGGCAGGGTGGCCAGCGACTCGCGGAAGAAGGCCCGGGCCTGCAGCCAGTCAGGCGTCCAGGCCAGGCGGCGGCTGCCCTCGGGTCCGCCGGTGCGGTTGGCCAGCTCGCGGAGATCGGCGACGACACGTGCAGGTTGATACGCGCTCATCCCGCCGACACTACGCGCCCCGACCTTTTGCCCGCGCCGTCACCAGATGTTGCGTTCAGCGCAACATCCGGTGACAGCGATCGAGATTTGGGAGTCGCTGTCAGCTCAGCGGGCTGGTTCCAGGCAGCCGGGTACTGTCTGTTCGTGTCGAAGCGGTGGCGAATCCTGCGATTGCTGGGCGTCGCTCTGGCGGCGGGGTTCGTGGTCGTCGTCCTGCACGATCTCGTTCTCTACCGAGCGCTGAGCATCGCTCCCTTCGAATACTGCCGTGTCTCAGAAGCTTCTGCGGCAGAGCGCGGGCTGAACGCCGGTGACCTCACCACCGGCGAGGCCGACTCAGGTTGCCTCGAAGGTGAGGACCATCTCTGTGGCTACTCCCGAATCGTTCTCGCCGAGGTCATCGAGGTGCGTCAACAGCCTTGCTGACCGCCACAGCCTGGACGCCAGTAGCGGCAGATCTGCGCTCGCGACCTCGCCGTCGCACATCGGACGCTGCACTGCTC
>CBHWEI010000244.1:0-6145 GCA_966112835.1 uncultured Acidimicrobiaceae bacterium | reverse complement strand
CTGATCCGGGCGGAGCGTCAGCCGCGCCAGACGCGCAGCACGTACCTGCCCTCGATCGCGTCGACGGGCACCGCGCCGTAGGTGCGCGAATCGACCGACTCGAGACGGTTGTCACCCAACAGGAACACCATGCCGTCGGGCACGGTGACCGGTCCCCAGTAGTAGCCGGCCATCTGGTCCTGGTTGGCGTACGGCTCGTCGACGGCGCGGCCGTTGCGCACGAGCACACCGTCCTCGATGCCGACGAGGTCGCCGCCGAGGGCCACCACCCGCTTCACGACCGACTGCCCGGTGTCGGGCGTGCTGGCCACCACGATGTCGCCCACGGCGGGATCGGCGAAGCGATAGGTGAGCGTGTCGATGACCAGCGCGTCGCCGTCGTGGAGCGTCGGCTCCATGCTGTGGCCATCGGTACGGACCGGTTCGGCCACGAACAGGCGCAGCAACAGGAGCACCGCGAACGTCGCCAGGCCCCACCGCAGCAGCCGCGACGAGCGCGGCGCCGTGGCCAACGGCGCGGCCGCATCGACCGCGGCGTCGACGGCGTCGACGGCGTCGGCGGTGAGGTGGAGTGTCACCCGATCGCGCCGTTGGCCATGGTGACCCACGCCGCGAAGGCGCAGAACGCCAGACCGCAGCACATGAGCGCCGTGGACGTGCGCGACCGCCACCGTGCGGGCAGCAGGCTGACCAGCACCACGATCAGGGCCACTTCCACCACCAGGGCGAACATGTCGAACGCCCCGACGCCTTCGGGCTGCGCCGGCAGGAACGCCCGGCCGGGGGCCTTCGGTGAGTGGTGAGCGGTGAGCACCGGCTGACCGGGCAGCGCCGACAGGCGGCTGGCCACGTACACCGCGACCACCGTGACGTTGCTCCAGACGCCGATCATGAGCGCGACGACACCGCGGCGCCCCAGGTACAGGGCGGCGGCGAGGCCGAGTTGCAGCACGGTGAGCACGCCGAAGAACACGCCCGACGCCTGCCACCAACGCCAGTGCTCCGGCGTGGACAGCAGGTGCGCCAGGCCCGCGGCCGTCGCCAGCAGGATGGCGAGGTCGACCGTGAGCGTGCGCGGCGTCGAGTGGATGCGTGCCGTCCGCTCCGCGGGGGCGGCCGCGACGCCGAGGGCCTCAGAGGACATCGGAGCCCTCGTCGGCCAGGCTCTTGGCGCAGGCCGCGGTCATCGGGTCGTTCTCCGACAGGAAGTACTCGTCGGGCGAACCAGGGATGGGCTGCACGGCGAACTGCGTCATCATGTCGTGGTCCTCGTGCACCAGGTTGTGGCAGTGCACCATGTACTTGCCGCAGCTGTCGAACTTCACCAGCAGCTCGATGCGCTCGTTCTCGCCCGTGTAGACGACGTCCTTCGGACCGCGCTCGTGCGCCATCGGTGCTGCACCGTTGCGACGCAACACCTTGAAGTCGACCAGGTGGATGTGGAGCGGGTGGTACCAACCACCCGAGTTGTTCTGGATGATCCACTTCTCGACCGTGCCCTCCAAGGGGTACGCCTCGCAGAACTCGTAGTTGCTCTGGACGATCTTGTCCCACGTGGTGCCGTTCACCGTCCACGCACCGTTCGACCGCTCCAAGCGCAACGTGGTGGTCTTGATGGTGCCGTCGGGGTTCTTGACGCAGTCGGCCTCGGTGAGGTTCATGACGTCGTTCTTCTGGCTGAGCACCGAGGGCACCGAGTTGTTCGTCGTGTCGGTGACCGTCGTCCCCACCTGGAACTGCATCACCTTGTCGGTGTTGGCGTAGTTCACGTTGTTGGTGGGGCTGATGTTCATCAGGTTGATGGTCTGGCCCTTGTACTTCGCGAAGTCGATGACGATCTCGTAGCGCTCGCCGCTGAGCTGGCGGTGGCTGGTGATGGTGACCGGCGTCGGCATGAGGCCGCCGTCGGTGGCGATCACCTGGTACGAGCCGCCGTTGCTGAGCGAGAACTTGAACGACCGGGAGATGGCCGCGGTGAGCACGCGGAAGCGGTACTTGCGCGGCTCGACCTTCATGACGGGCCACGGCACACCGTTGACGAGGACGACGTTGCCCCAGTGGCCGGACTGGTTGGCGAGCGACCACAGCAGCTGCGCCTTCTTGCGGCCGTCGGCACCGGTGTAGGGCGCCTGGAACATGGCGTCGCCGATGGTGAGCGCGACGTCGTACTTGCCCTTGGGCAGCGGCAGGGCCCGCTCCTCGGCGTCGTACATGTGGTACTGGGCGACGAGGCCGTGGTAGGCGTTCTCGGCCGTGTGGTGGACACCGTGGTCGTGGTACCAGAGGGTGCGGGCCTTCTGGAAGTTCGGGTAGTGGTAATCCTTGTACTCACCCGGACGGGTGATGTCGCTGGCGTAGCCGTCGTACTGGGGCAGCGAGGCCGAACCGTGCAGGTGCACCGATGTCCACGGCTCGTAGCCCAGGGACGGGTGCACGGCCGGCAGGTTGTTCACGTGGCGCACGACCACCTGGCGACCCTGCTGGGCCACGATGGTGGGGCCGGGCACCGAGCCGTTGTAGCCGAACAGCGTGGTGTCGTAGCCGGGGATGATCTGGGCCTCGACCGCCTGCATCGACATCTTGTAGTAGTCGCAGGTGGCGTCGCGCCGGAACGGCACGGCGATGGGCGCCTGCTTGAACGGCAGCGTGAACGGCTTGGGCAGCAGCGAGTCGGGCATGGCCGCAGCGCTGGCGGCGCCGACGCCGGCCAATCGGGCCGCGGGCAGCGCCACAGCGGCGCCGGCGAACACGCCGGTCTTGATGACGTCACGACGGCTGAGGCTCACCTGGCCACCGCCGTGACCGTCGTCGTGTTGAACATGAACACATGTCCGCATGCACCGGCGCTCGCGCCGGCGCACATCGGGTCTCCCGTCCCGCTGTGCATCTTCAGTTGTCCTTCTCCCGCAAGAAGTCCCGCCTTGGAACTCGTGGTGCACACTCAACCAACAGATCAAGTTCTGATCAATGAGACATATGGCCTGATTCAGTCATAGGACCCTTCCTGCACCTTTGTCCCCCATTGGTCGTACGACCAGAACGCGAACAGTGGTCGGAGTTTTCGCACGCACCATCGTCCTGAGCTGGTTTTTCTCGAAAACCAGGGGTTGAGATGGACGACGCTCCGCGCGATCAGGCCGATGCGGATCGTGAGGGACGACCGCTGCGGGTGAGACCGCCGCGGGGGTACTACTACCTTTTCCGAAGGTCGCGTCGACCGCCCCGCGCGGTCGTCCACCACGCAACGCGAAGGCGCCCGATCCGCGTTCGCACCCAGGTACCTGCGTTAACGTCCGGGTACTCGCACGTCGAACACGGGGGTTCACATGAAAGACGTCGTCGTCGGCATCCTCATCATCCTGATCGGTGCCCTCTTCTGCTTCCGTGGCTGGCTGGCCATGCGCATCGTCATCCCCATCTGGGGTGCGTTCGCCGGCTTCATCGTCGGCGCCGGCCTCGTCCAGGGCTGGACCGGCGATGGGTTCCTCAGCACCTCGTTCAGCTGGATCATCGGCATCGTGTTCGCGATCGTGTTCTTCTTCCTGGCCTATCTGTACTTCGAGGTCTCGGTCATCCTGGCCATGGGCTTCATCGGCTTCGCCGTCGGCGTCGCCGCGCTCGGCGCCCTCGGTGTCACCTGGAACTGGCTGCTCGTGCTCGTCGGCATCGTGGTCGGCCTCGCCCTCGCCGGCGTGGCCATCGCCTCGAACCTCCCCATGGGAGTGCTCGCCGTGGTCACCGCGTTGGGCGGTGCCAGCGCCATCACGGCCGGCCTGATGCTCGTCGTCGGCACCGTGAACCTCGACGACTTCGACAACGGCGTCACCACGAAGGACCTCATCCACGACAACCCGTGGTGGTACGTCCTCTACTTCGCGCTCGCCATCGCCGGCATCATCGCCCAGGTCGTGTTCGCCGCCAAGCTCCAGGAGTCGCTGCGCGATGCCTGGAGCCAGGCCGGCGGCAAGCAACTGAAGTCGGCCTGACCATGAGCGCCGTCGTCCGCGCCTTCACCGCCGGCCACGACGGCGACACCTGGCGCCGCGGGGTGTCCGAGCTCGCCGTCGACCAACTCGGCCAGGGCGAGGTGTTGGTGCGGGTGCAGTACTCGGGCATCAACTACAAGGACGGCCTGGCCGGCAGCGAGCAGGGCAAGGTGGCCCGGCTCGATCCCATCGTCCCCGGCATCGACCTGGCGGGCGTGGTCGAGGCGTCCGACGACCCGTCGGTGCCGGTCGGCAGCACCGTGCTCGCGCACGGCTACGACCTGGGCGTCGCCCACCACGGCGGCTATGCCGAACTCGCCCGCGTGCCGGCGGCCTGGGTGGTGCCCATGCCCGCCGGGCTGGACCCTCGCACCGCCATGCTCGTCGGCACGGCCGGCTACACGGCTGCCCTGTCGGTGGCCGCGCTCGAACAGCACGGGCTGACGCCCGGCGACGGGCCGGTGCTGGTCACCGGCGCGTCCGGTGGCGTCGGCTCCATGGCCGTCGGCATGCTCGCCGCCCGCGGCCACGAGGTGGTGGCCAGCACCGGCAAGGTGCACGAGGCCGACTGGCTGCGATCGCTCGGCGCCGCCGAGGTGATCGATCGCAGCGAGACCTCACCCGAACCGGGGCGACCGCTCGAGAAGGAACGCTGGGCTGGCGCCGTCGACTGTGTGGGCGGCAACACCCTGGCCTACGTCATCCGCACGCTGCGGTACGGCTGCTCGGTCGCGGCCAGCGGCCTCACCGGCGGCACGGGGCTGCCCACCACGGTGCTGCCGTTCATCCTGCGCGGCACCAACCTGCTGGGCATCGACAGCGTGCAGACGCCCATCGGCCCCCGCCGGGCGATGTGGCAACGCATCGGCGTCGACCTGCGCCCCACGTGGCTCGACTCGCTCGACACGCAGGTGGTCGGACTGGCCGATCTGTCACCCCAACTCGACCGGATCCTCGCCGGCGAGATGCGCGGCCGGGTGCTGGTCGACCCCACTGTCTGACCCCCGGACGAGGACAATTCCGACAACCCCATCGGCTATGGTCCTGGCACTGCGCCGGACACGCCGACGCATTGGGGGAAGGGGAGGCCACATGGCCGACGACAGCAAGAACACCGGCATCGCGGGGACCCCGCTGAGCCGCCGCCAGGTGGTCGTGGGCGGCACCGCCGCCGCAGCGATGATCGGTCTGGCCGCGTGCGGCAGCGACGACAACACCGCGGCACCCGACACCACGGGTGGCGACACCGGCACCACCGGCGGCACCGAGACCACCACGGCCGGTAGCACCGAGACCACGGCGGCTGTCGAGGGCAAGAAGGGCGGCACGCTGAAGGTCGGCGTCGTCGGCAGCACCAACGACGTCATCGACGGCCAGTACATCGTGGCGAAGCCCGACCAGGCCCGCCTGGTGATGGGCTGGGAGCCCATCCTGAGCTACGACGAGAACTTCGCCATCTCCTACGAGAACGCACTCGCCGAGAACGTGGAAGTGGTCGCGGCCGACCACTACATCATCACGCTGAAGTCGGGCATCAAGTTCCACAACGGCAACCCGCTCACCGCCGACGACCTCATCTACTCGTTCGAGCGTCGCCTCGACCCCGACCTGGGCCTCGCCCCGGCACTCGTGACGCTGCTCGACAAGTCGGGCCTCACCAAGGTCGACGACCTCACCGTCGACGTGAAGCTGAAGCAGCCCGCCGTCACCTTCCTGAACGGCCTCGCCGAGTACACCTCCACCATCGTGCCCGTTGGCTACACCCGCGAGGACAAGGAGCAGGTGGGCACCGGCCCGTTCAAGCTGAAGAGCTTCACCCCCGGCGCCGAGAGCGTGCACGTCCGCAACGACGAGTACTGGGGTGGCGCACCGCTGCTCGACGAAGTGCAGATCATCGACTTCGCCGACGCCGCCGCCGCCGTCAACGCGTTCACCTCGGGCCAGGTCGACTGCATCGTCGACCTGCCGTTCGCGCAGGCCACCGCGGTGAAGGCCAACAGCGACCTCACCCTGCTGGTGTCCGAGGCCGGTTCCTGGCTGCCCATCACCATGGCGGTCGACCAGGCCCCGTTCGACGACGTCCGCGTCCGTCAGGCCATGCGCCTCATCCCCGACCGCGAGCAGATGGTGCAGCAGGTGCTCAGCGGCTTCGGCTCGGT
>CBHWEI010000243.1:0-6174 GCA_966112835.1 uncultured Acidimicrobiaceae bacterium | reverse complement strand
GGTTGTACGGATCGTCCTCGGTGTAGAACGCGTTCTGCTCCTGGCCGAACAGGCTCAGGTGCAGGTGCATGCCGCTGCCCTGCACGCCCTCGAGCGGCTTGGGCATGAACGTGGCGTGCACGCCCTGCTTGGCCGCCACCTCCTTCACCACCAGACGGAACGTCATGATGCTGTCAGCCATGCTCAGCGCGTCGGTGTGGCGCAGGTCGATCTCGTGCTGGCTGGGCGAGTCCTCGTGGAAGCTGTACTCCACCGGGATGCTCATCGTCTCGAGCGTGCGGATGGTCTCCTTGCGGAGCGTGCCCGCCACGTCGGTGGTGGTGAGGTCGAAGAAGCCGCCCTCGTCGAGGGTGACCGGCGTCTGCCCCTTCTCGGGCGGGGCGAAGTAGAAGAACTCGATGTCGGGCGCCACGTAGAACGTGAAGCCCTGGTCGCGGGCCGCCTTCAGGTTGCGGCGCAGCACCTGGCGGGGGTCGCCCTCGAACGGCGTGCCGTCGAGGTTGTGGATGTCGCAGAACACCCGGGCCTCGACCGCCTTCGGGTCGCCCCAGGGGAGCACCTCGAACGTGTTCGGGTCGGGGATGGCCAGGACGTCGGCCTCCTGGATGCGGCTGAAGCCGTCGATGGACGAACCGTCGAACGTCATGCCGTCCTCGAGCGCGTTCTCCAGCTCCGCCGGGCTGATGGCGAAGCTCTTCAGGTTGCCGAGCACGTCGGTGAACCAGAGGCGGATCAGACGGACGCCGCGTTCCTCCACGGTGCGAAGGACGTAGTCGCGCTGTTGTTCGAGCATGTGGGCTCCCTCAGGGGCTCAAGGGATGGTTCAGAGTGTGCCACGGAGATCCGTGATCAGGTCGGGAAAAGTCGCAGGGCGGGGCGACCGTGGTCGCCCCGCCCCGATCGACTGAACTGCCGACGTCGCTCAGGAAGCGGCGCTGCAGACCGTCTCGACGATGAGACGGGTGACCGTGTACGGGTCGCAGTTGGCGTTGGGCCGACGGTCCTCGGCGTAGCCCTTGCCGTCGCGCTCGACCTGCCACGGGATGCGGATGCTCGCACCGCGGTTCGACACGCCGTAGCTGAACTTGTTGAACGGGGCGGTCTCGTGAGCGCCGGTGAGGCGGCTCTCGATGTCGTGGCCGTAGTTCTTCACGTGCAGGTCGACCTTCTTGCCGATGGCCTCGCATGCGGCCTTAATGGCCTTCATGTTCGTGTCTTCGCGCATGGCCTTGGTGGAGAAGTTGGTGTGCGCACCGGCGCCGTTCCAGTCGCCCTTCTCGGGCTTGGCGGCGAAGCTGACGACCACGTCGTAGTCCTCGGCGATGCGGTGCAGCAGCCACCGGGCGACGTACAGGTGGTCGCTGACCGTCAGCGAGTCGGCGGCGCCGATCTGGAACTCCCACTGACCGGGCATGACCTCGGCGTTGGTGCCTTCGATCATGAGACCGGCGTCGATGCACGCCTGGGTGTGCTCCTCGATGATCTCGCGAGCGACGACGCGGCCGGCGCCGACGCCGCAGTAGTACGGGCCCTGCGGGGCGGGGTAGCCGCCGTTGGGGAAGCCGAGCGGGGTGCCGTCGAGCTTCAGGAACGTGTACTCCTGCTCGATGCCGAAGATCATCTCGTGCTTGGCGTACTTCTTCTGCGCCTTCACGGCGGCCGCACGGGTGTTGGTGGGGTGCGGCTTGCCGTCCTTGGCGTTGTGCACCTCGCAGAGGACGAGGATGTTGTCGCCGCCGCGGATGGGGTCGGGGCAGGTGAAGACCGGGGTCAGCATGCAGTCGCTGGCCTCGCCGGTGGCCTGGTTGGTCGACGAGCCGTCGAAGCCCCAGATGGGCGGCGTCTTGCCGTCGGCGATGATCTTGGTCTTCGAGCGGAGCAGCGGCGTGGGCTCGGTGCCGTCGATCCAGATGTATTCAGCTTGGTAAGCCACTGGGCGTTCCTTTGGTGACGTTGGGGAAGGGGCGGACAGAGCCTGCACAGTAGGGGTTTCCGCCCCGTTGCCCCAATGTGAACGCTGTGTGAAGTGGTCAGCCCGTGGTGCGGGCCCGCCACCAGGCCACGGTGGCCGCGGCGCCCTCGGCGAGGGGGGTCGCCTGCAGGCCGAAGGTGGTTTCGGTGAGCGTCGAGTCGGTGACGAACGGCTCGGCGAACTGGTACCAGGTCTCCTTCAGCTCGCGCATCGTCGGTACGAACACCCCCATCGCGGTGAGCGCGGCCTTCGGCACGGTCGACACCCTCACGGTGGTGCCCGCGGCGGTCGCCATGGCCTGGACGGCTTCGCGCTGCGTGGTGGCCGGCGCGTTGGGCACGTGCCATGCCTTGCCCCAGGCTCGCTCGTCGAACGCGATGGTCACCAGCGTGCGCACCACGTCGGGCATGTAGCTCAGGCTGTGCGGCACGTCGGCCGAGCCGAGCACGCTGACGCCCTTGCCCTGCAGCACCTTCGGCACCACGCGCTCACCCAACGCGGCGCCCAGCACCTGTGGGCCGTAGAAGTCGCTGGCGCGGGCCAACGTGGCGCGCAGGCGGCCCGCGGCATGTGCCTCGAGCAGGTCGGTCGCCATCCGGGCGCGGACCCGGCCCTTGGTGCCGGTGGAGCGCAGCGGGTCGCCCTCACGCATGGGCATGGTGCTGCCGGGCCCGAAGGCGTACAGGTTGTCCATCATCACGAGCACCGCGCCCGATGCGGCGGCGGTGGCCATGAGTGCCTCGTGCACGGGCGGCCAGTCGGCCTCCCACCGGTGGTAGGGCGGGTTGGCGCAGTTGAAGATGGTGCCGGCCCCATCGGCCAGACGAGCGAGCGACTCGCGGTCGGCGGCGTCGGCCTTGACGCGGGTGACCAGCGGGTGGGCCGGCCCGGTGCCGCTGCGGGTGACGACGGTGACCGGTATGCCGCGCTCGGCCAGGCTGTGGGCGACGCCCGAGCCGACGGGTCCGCTGCCGATGACGAGGTGGTGTTGCATTGGTTGCTCCTGTGCGAGACGTGGATGGCCGGCCGCGATGAGCGACTCGGTGTGAATGCCGCTCTCTGACGAGAGCGGTGCTCTCACATCATGGCGGACCCGGCAGGGAAAAGCGAGAGCAGTGCTCTCATTTCTCTGTGACGTTGGCTACACTGCGATGCATGAGCGGCGTTCGCGAACGAGCCAGGGCAGCCACCACGGCCGAGATCCTGCGCTTGGCGCGCGAGCAGATGGCCGTCGACGGTGCGGCTGCGCTGTCGCTGCGGGCCGTCGCCCGCGAGCTGGGCATGGTCAGCTCTGCCGTGTACCGCTACTTCGCCAGCCGCGACGAGCTGCTCACCGCGCTCATCATCGATTCGTACGACCGGCTCGGCGCGGCCGTCGAGCAGGGCGATGGTTCGGTCACCCGGCGCGACGACTTCCTCGGTCGCTATCGCGCCGCCACGCGGGCGCTGCGTGAATGGGCCGTCGAGCACCCATCGGAATGGGCGCTGCTGTTCGGCACACCCGTGCCCGGCTACAAGGCACCGCAGGACACCATCCCGTCGGCCACCCGTTACGCCGCGGTGCTGGTGGGGATCCTTGCCGACATGAGCGCAGCCGGGCTGCACCACGTGGCCGACGTGCCCATGGCGCTGCGACCCGACCTGAAGCGCCTGCGCGACCAGCTCGGCTCCGACACGTCGGACGGGTCGCTCGCGGTGGGCCTCGCCTCGTGGGCCGCACTCATGGGCGCCATCAACCTCGAGCTCTTCGGGCACCTCAACAACGTGGTCGACCGCCCAGGTGCGCTGTACGACGCGGTCGTCGAACAACACGGGGCCATCATCATGGGAACCGCTGTCGCCCGCGAGCCGTCGTAAGCGGCATGAACCGGCGCTCGTTCCTCACCACCCTCATCGTCACCCCCGCCGTGGCCGCCTTCCTGGCGGCATGCGGCGACGACTCGGCCGGTCCGGCCGGCACCCCGCCCGACAGCACCACACCTGGCACCACGGGCGGCGGGAGCGGTGGCATCGCCCACCCGACCGGCGCCGACGAGGCCGTGCTGCGGCTGGGCTACCAGGGTGGCTTCATGACCGCCGACGGCATCTTCGCCCAGTCGCCCTCGCTGGTCATCAGCGGCAACGGGTTGGTGCTGGTGCCCGGTGCCGTCCCTGCCATCTACCCCGGGCCGCTGCTCATGCCGTACGGCCAGCGCACCATCGACGAGGCGGGCATGCAGATCGTGCTCGCCGCCGCGAAGGACGCCGGCCTACTGGCCAGCGCTCCCGACTACACCCTGCCCGACGGCATCGGCATCGCCGATGCACCCGACACCGTGCTCGTGCTGGCCGCCAACGGCGCCTCGTACGAACACCGTGCCTACGCACTGGACATCACCGCGAGCGACCCGAACGCCAGCACACCCGCCCGCGATGCGCTCGCGGCCTTCATCACCAAAGTGAGCGACCTGCGCACCCTCGTCGGTGCCGATCACCTGAGCGACGAGACGCTCTTCGAGCCGACCACCTATCGCCTGCGTGCCACGCCGGTCGACCCGCCGCCCGTCACCACCGCCGGCGTCGACTCGACGGCGCTCACCGAGCCGCAGCCCACGGTCACGCCGTGGCCGGCCGACACCGGTGTGGTGCTGGCCCAGGCGTCCGAGTGCGTCGTCGCCGACGCCACGAAGGTGGGTGCCGTGCTCGCCCAGGCGAACCAGCTGTCGTACTTCAGCGAGGGTGGCGTCACCTACCAGCTCACGGCCGTCGTCGTCCTCCCGGGCGACCAGGGCTGCTGAGCCGGGCAGCTCGTCCGGGCGCTCGCTCGCTCGGCCGCGTCAGCCGGTGGTCGACGTCGGATCGGTGACCACCGGCGGCGCCTCGCCCTTGGCCACGTTCTCGCGCAGCTGCTGCAGGTAGTCCTGCAACGACGGGTAGTCGGGGTCGCCGGGCTTCACGATGGGCGGCACCAGGCCGATGCTCTGGAACTCGCCGTTGTCGGACTGCAGATAGGCGAGCAGGGTGCGCGCCTCGTCGACGGTCATCGACGTTCGCACGTCGTCCTTCACGATGTCGGCCAGCTCGGAGAACTTCGTCAGCAGGTCGCTGATGCCGACCTCCTTGGCGATGGTCTGCAGCAGGATGCGCTGCCGCTCCATGCGCTGGTAGTCGCTGTCGGCCTTGCGCGACCGCACGTAGCCGAGTGCCTTGGTGCCGTCCATCTTCGTGACGCCCGGTCCGATGGTGAGCGGCAACCGGTAGTTCGAGCAGCGCAGCTTGGCCGGCATGGGCAGCTTCTTGTCGAGCGTGATGGTGACGCCACCGATGGCGTCGACCACACGCACGAACGCGCACGAGTTGACGATGACGTAGTCGTCGATGCCGATGCCCAGCGAGTAGCTGAGGCCCTCCATCAGTGCCCGGATGCCGGGCTCGGTGATGCCGTCGGTGTAGGCGGCCTTCAGGTCGGGGTCGGTCTCGACCGCTTCGTACACGGCGTTGATGAGGTCGTCGAACCCGTTCGGGTACTTCTCGGCCATGGCCGACCCTGGCGGGAACTGCAGCTTGGTGAGGTTGCGCGGCACCGACACCAGCGCCGTGTGGCCCGTGGGCTGGTGCACCATGGCCAGGATCATCGTGTCGGTGCGCAGGCCCAACCGATCGCTGCCCTCGTCGCTGCCCATCATGAGCACTGTGTGGTACTCGGCGGCCTTCTGGTCGCCCACCGCGGTGACGGCACCGGTGTTCGAGTCCTCGCCGAACACCTCCTTCACCACCGAGCGGGCCTGCTCCATGCGTACGACGGCGAACGTGGTGGGAATGGCCAGCAGGACGACGGCGATGCTGCCGCGCCGACGCATGGCCCGTGCGGCATCGACGTCGGCGACGCGATCTGCCGTGAGGAACACGGCGATGATGCGGCTGGTGATGCCGGCGAGGGCGACGATGGCCGTGCCACGCAGCACGGTGGGCCGCGTGAACAGGCCGATGAGGTCGTCGCGGTTCTGCCACACCATGAGCACCGCGAAGAACGGTGCGATGACGCCGGCGATGAACAGCAACGCGCCGATGACAGGGGTGCGGCGCCACACGGCGAGGCCGGGGAACAGGATCACCCCGGTGACGCCCGGTGCCGCGCCGGCCGCAGTGCTCGCCGCGGCCGCCGACTCGGCGGTCGTCGCCTCGTCGACCTTCGTGGTGACGGGCACCGCACCGGTGGTGCG
>CBHWEI010000242.1:0-6195 GCA_966112835.1 uncultured Acidimicrobiaceae bacterium | reverse complement strand
GCGGCGTGCACCATGCCCTGGCCGACGGTGATGGGGCTGCACACGATGCGGTCGATGCCCAGCACCTCGAGTGCAGCGCACACGCCGACGATGTCGACGATGGCGTCGACCGCGCCCACCTCGTGGAACTCGACCTCGTCGGGGTCCATGCGGTGCATCGCGCCCTCCACCTCGGCCAGCAGACGGAACGTGCGCTGGGCACGGTCGCGCACGCGGGGCGGGATGTCGGCCGCGTCGATGAGGTCGCGGATGGCGGCGTACGGACGGTGCCCGTGATGGCCGTGATCGTGGTCGCCCGCGTGGTCGTGATCGTGGTGGTGGCCGTGGGCGTGGTCGCCGTGGTCGTGCGCGTGGTCGTGATCGCCGTGACCGTGGTCGTGATCGCCGTGCTCGTGGTCGTGGGCGTCGAGCAGCGCGTGCTCGTGCTCGCCCAGCACGGCCACGTGCGCCTGGGTGGCGGCGATGCCGCAGCGCAGCACCGGCTCGAACGCCAGGGCGTAGCCGTCGAGTGCCAGGCCGCCCAGGATGTCGGCCACCGCGGTGGGGTCGGCGCCGGCGTGCACCAGCGACGCCATGGTCATGTCGCCCGCGGTGCCGGCGAAGCAGTGGAACCAGGCGGTGCGGGTCATGGGCACATCCTCGCGATCGCGCACGCCGCGCCGAAACCGTTGTCGATGCCGACGACGGTGATGCCGCTGGCGCACGAGGCGTGCATGGCCAGCAGCGCGGTGACGCCTTCCAGGCCGGCGCCGTGCCCCACGCTGGTGGGTACGGCCACCACCGGGGCGGAGGTCAGGCCGCCCACCACGCTGGCCAGCGCGCCCTCCATGCCGGCCACCACCACGACCGCATCGGCCGAGGTGATGCGGTCGACGTTGGCGAGCAAGCGGTGCAACCCGGCGACACCGACGTCGGTGAGGCGGTCGGGCTGGAACCCGTAGGCGTGCAGGGTGATCACGCACTCGTCCACCACCGGCACGTCGGAGGTGCCGGCGCTGACGACCAGCACCTTGGCCTGGCGGTTCGGGTGCGGGCGACGCCACAGCAGGCAGCCGGCCTTGGCCTCGGCGCCCGGGTACACGGCCAGCACCGCGGCCTCGGTGTCGGCCGTGATGCGGGTGAGCAGCACCGGGCCGGTGCCGTGCGCCAGCAGTTCGCCGACGATCTCGATGCACTGGTCGACGCTCTTGCCCTGGCCGTAGATGGCCTCGGGCATGCCCTGCCGCAGGGCGCGATGGTGGTCGACCAGCGTGTCGCCCACCTCGGTGAAGGGCAGCCGGCGCAGCTGCGCGACCGCCTCGTCGGGCGCGACGGCGCCACTGCGGACACCGTCGATCAGTTCGGCGAGGGTCTGCTCGTCCATGGACCGCCCATTGTGCCCGGGGAAACCGAGCGAGGGGTCACCGACCGCGGGGAATAGCCTTCGGGGCCATGACCACCGCCACGGCGCGCACCCGCGTCGGATTCCTCGGCCCGCTCGGCACCTTCACCGAACAGGCCCTGATGACGCAGCCCGATCTGGCTGCGGCCGAGCACGTGCTGTACCGCACCATGCCCGACGTGCTCGACGCCGTCGAGAGCGGCGAGGTCGACCTGGGCTTCATCGCCATCGAGAACTCCATCGAGGGCGCGGTGAACCTCAGCCAGGACGAGCTGGCGTTCAACCACGACCTGCTCATCCAGCGCGAGGTGGTGCTGAACATCGAGCACTGCCTGATGGCCAAGCCCGGCACCACCATCGCCGACGTGAAGGTGGTGCTCAGCATCCCCGTCGCCAGCGCCCAGTGCCACGCCTACCTGCGCAACAACGTGGGCCACGCCGAGCTGCGCGCGTCGAACTCCACCGCCGAGGCCGCCCGCCTGGTGGCCGAGGACGCTGCCGGTGGCGCTGCCGCGGTCGCGCCACGCGCGTCGGCCGAGCTGTACGGGCTTGACATCCTGGCCCAGGACATCGGCGACCACCCGGGCAACCAGACCCGCTTCGTGCTGGTCGCCAAGGAAGGCATCCCCGCCCCCACCGGTCACGACCGCACGGCACTGGTCATCTACCAGCGCGCCGACGAGCCGGGCTCGCTCATCTCCATCCTCCAAGAGTTCGCCGCACGGCGCATCAACCTGTCGAACCTGCTGTCGCGTCCCACCAAGGACGGCGGCCTGGGCGACTACTGCTTCGTCGTCTACGCCGACGGTCACGTGGCCGACGAGCTGGTGGCCGACGCCATGCGATCGCTGCGCATCAAGCAGGGTCGCGTGAAGTTCCTCGGCTCGTACCCCGCCGCCGGCGAGCACGCCGTGTCGGTGCGCGAGACGGCCGACGTGCGCTGGCGCGAGGCCGATCAGTGGATCGAGCAACTGCGCAGCGACATCCGCTGACGCCGGCTCGTCACAACGCCAGCAGCGCCTCGCGGCAGCGCGCGACCGCAGGGTTGGTGCGCATGGTGGACCGCGTGACGAACTCGACGCGGCGGGCGTAGCCGACGTCGACCGAACGTGCGATGGACACACCTGTCGGCACGTCGACGAGCGCCATCTCGGGCAGCAGGGTGACCGCACCGGCAGCACGGACCACGTCGAACGCGATGCGATGGTCCTCGGTCTCGACGATGACGTTCGGCTCAAAGCCCGCGGCGTGGCACACGCGACGCGCGGCGTCGCCGTGCCGGCTGTGCGGCCCGCCCAGCACCCAAGGGTGGTCGGCGCAGTCGGCCAACTGGCGCACGCGCGTCCGACCGGGCACCACCAGCCGCAGCGGGTCGGTACGGATGAGCGTGCGGTGCAGTTCGGCCGAACGCAGGTCCACGGCTTCTGCGTCGGTGATGGCCGCGTCGGCTTCGTGCGCCACGACCATCTGGATCGCCCGCTCGGGCTCGGCGTCGACCACCACCAGGTCGATGTCGGGCGCCAGCCGCTGACGGGCCGGCAGCAGGAGCGTGGGGATGGCGGTGGGGAACGAGGCGATGGACAGGATGGCCTGGTGGTGCGCCGCCACGCGGGCCGCGTCCTCGAACGTGTTGCGCACCAAGTCGAGCAGCTCGCCGGAACGCCGGGCCACCACTTCGCCCGCAGCCGTCAACACCACACCACGGTTCGAACGTTCGACCAGGGCGACGCCCGCCTCGCGTTCCAGCAGGGCCAGCTGCTGCGAGACGGCCGACGGCGTGTACCCCAGCGACCGTGCCGCACCGGCCACCGTGCCCACCGTGGAGACGGCCAGGAAGATGCGGAGCCGTTCCAGCGACGTCGGTGCGGGAACCATCAGCTCAACTTACTGCAGGAGTCACTTATCGTCGTTTTTCATTGGGGTCCGCGAGTGGCACGATCGCCAAATGACGATCGACACGCCCACCGACGAGCGCACTGTGGCGAACCTGCCCTGGATGGGCGACGTCGCCAATGCCCGCCGCCACGAGATCATCCGCGAGCTGGACCTGGGCGACCTGCGCGCCACCGACGACCGGTTGCACGCGCTCGTCGACCGCAACCGGCAGATCCACGACCGCGACTGCATCAACCTCAACCCGGCAACGAACACGATGAACCCGCGGGCCGAAGCGGTGCTGTCGGCCGGGCTCGGCACCCGCCCCTCGCTGGGTCACCCCGGCGAGAAGTACGAGGTGGGGCTGGAGGCCATCGAGGAGATCGAGGTCATCACCGCCGAGGCGGCACGTCGTGTGTTCCAGGCCGAGCACGTCGAGATCCGCGTGGGCAGCGGTGCCCTGGCCAACCTGTACGCCTTCATGGCCACCTGCCAGCCGGGCGACGCCATCATCGTGCCGCCGGCCACCGTCGGCGGCCACGTCACCCACCGCGCACCCGGTGCCGCAGGGCTGTACGGGCTGCAGATCCACGAGTGCCCCATCGATGCCGCGACCTACACCGTCGACGTCGACGGGCTTCGCAAGTTGGCGCTGAGGGTGCGGCCGAAGCTCATCACCATCGGCACCAGCCTGAACCTGAACCCGCACCCGGTGGCGGGCATCCGCGCCGTCGCCGACGAGGTGGGCGCGTACGTGCTGTTCGACGCCGCGCACGCGTGCGGGATGATCGCCGGCGGCGCATGGCCGAACCCGCTGCACGAGGGCGCCGACCTGATGACGATGAGCACCTACAAGAGCCTCGGCGGGCCGGCCGGGGGCCTGGTGTTCACCAGCCGCGCCGACCTGGCCGCGCGGCTCGACGCCATCGCCTACCCCGGCCTGACCGCCAACTTCGACGTCGCCAAGACCGCGGCGGTGGCCATCACCATGTTCGACTGGCTGGAGTACGGGCAGGCCTACACGGCGACGATGATCGACAACGCGGTCGCGCTGGCGGGCGAGCTGGAGGCTCGCGGCCTTCCCGTGTTCCGCACCGTCAACGGCCCCACCGGCACCTATCAGTTCGCGCTCGACATGTCGGCCGACGGTGGCGGTCACCCGGCAGCACTCCGGCTGCGCGACGCCAACCTGCTGACGTGCGCGATCGGCCTGCCGCACGACGAGGGCGCCGGGCTGCGGTTCGGCACGCCCGAGATCACCCGGTTGGGCATGACCGCCGCCGACATGCCCGAGCTGGCCGACCTGATCACCGCCGGCCTTCGTGGCGAGCCCGCGCAGGTCGCGGCGCGCAGCAGCGCCATGCGTCAGCGCTTCGACACCGTCCACTTCGTCCGCAACTGACCGATCGCCACAGGAGGAGCACCCACCATGACCACCGATTCGTCCCACCCGATGGCACTCACCGCCGAACAGCTCGACACGTTCCACCGCGACGGGGTGCTGGCGCTGCCCAGCCGCTTCAGCGCCGACGAGGTCGCCGCGCTCATCGCCGCCCTCGACGAGCTGTCCGCGGAGGACGTGCCCGAGAACATCCGCGAGAAGTCCAGCGGCGTGGTGCGCACCACGTTCGACCTCCATCGCCGTCATCCGATCTACGAACGGCTCATCAACGACGCTCGCTTCGTCGTCCCCGCGCATCAGATCCTGGGCGACGGCGACGTGTATGCCATGCAGGTGAAGGTGAACGTGAAGGAAGCGTTCACCGGCGAGCAGTGGCAGTGGCACTACGACTTCGCCACGCACCACCGCGAGGACGGGCTGGCCGAGCCGATCGCCCTGAACATGCACATCTTCCTGGACGAGGTCACCGAGTTCAACGGCGCGCTCATGTTCGTGCGCGGCTCGCACCTCGATGGCCCGCCGCCCACCGAGCTGGACACCACCACGACCAGCTACCCGCTGTGGACCGTCGGCCCGTCGGTGGTGGGCCCGCTCGCCGAGCGCGGCGGGTTGGTGTGCCCGAAGGGGCCGGCCGGCACGATGCTCATCTTCGGCGACGCCCTGGTGCACGCCTCGCCGCCGAACATGTCGCCGTGGCCGCGGCGCATCTTCTCGCTCATCGCCAACCCGGTGAGCAACAAGCAGACGACCTTCCGTCGTCCCTCGTACATCCACGACCGCGAGTTCACACCCCTGGTCGCCAGGGACGAGCCGCTGCTCGCGCCGGCCGGAACGTGACTGACGCCGTGCTGCAGCGACCGAACTGGGTCGGGGTCGACCTGGGCGTACTCCGCGCGAACTTCGAGGAGCTTGTACGCCGCAGCGGCGATCGCCGCGTCGTCGCGTCGGTGAAGGCCGACGGCTACGGCCACGGCGTGGTCGGTGTGTGCCGCGCCCTGGTGGATGCCGGCTGCGACTCGCTGTGGACCGGCCACATCGGCGATGCGCTCAGCATCCGCGCCGCGGGCATCGACGCCGAGATCGTCATGTTCGGCGGCTACACCCCGGACCAGATCCCCGCCTTGGTCGAGGCCGGCCTGGTGCCCACCGTCGTCGACATGGAGGGTGCGGCAGCCGCGGCGAGCGTGTCGGCCGCCGTGTACGTGAAGGTCGACGCCGGGCTCGGTCGGCTGGGCGTCCCCGTCGGCATCGCTCGCGAGACCGTCCGCGCCATGGCCGCCCTGCCCGGCCTCACCATCGCCGGCATCTACACCCACCTGCCGTTCGCGGACCAGGCCGGCCAGCGGTGGGCCGTCAGCAAGGGCGGCGTGTTCTCGGAGTTGCTCGACGGGTTGGATCGCGACGGCATCCGCCCGTCCGTCACGCAGATGTGGGGCAGCAGTGGTGTGCTCGCGAACCTGCCCGATGCGACGAACACCGTCTGCGTGGGCCACGCGCTGTACGGCCTGACGCCGTTCAACGACCCGACGCTCACCGA
>CBHWEI010000241.1:0-6200 GCA_966112835.1 uncultured Acidimicrobiaceae bacterium | reverse complement strand
ACCTTCTTCAGGCGCTCCTCGAAGTCGCCGCGGTAACGGCTGCCGGCGACCAGTGCGCCGAGGTCGAGCGTGTAGAGCTGCTTGTTGCGCAGCGTGTCGGGCACGTCGTTCGACACGATCTTCTGGGCCAGGCCCTCGACGATCGCGGTCTTGCCGACGCCGGGCTCGCCGATGAGCACCGGGTTGTTCTTGGTGCGACGGCTGAGGATCTGCATGACCCGCTCCATCTCGCGAGCACGACCGATGACCGGGTCGAGCTTCTTCTCGCGAGCGAGCTGGGTGAGGTTGCGACCGAACTGGTCGAGGATCTGGCTGTTGCCCTTGTCGGACGGCTCGTCGGCCTTCGGCGCGCCACCGGCCTGGCTGGCGGCCTGCGGCTCGCCCTTGCCCTGACCACCCTGGTAGCCGCTGAGCAACTGGATGACCTGCTGGCGCACGCGACTGAGGTCGGCGCCGAGCTTGACGAGCACCTGGGCGGCCACGCCCTCGCCCTCACGGATGAGGCCGAGGAGGATGTGCTCGGTGCCGATGTAGTTGTGGCCCAGCTGCAGCGCTTCGCGCAGCGACAGCTCGAGCACCTTCTTGGCGCGAGGGGTGAACGGGATGTGCCCGGACGGCGACGAGCCGCCCTGACCGATGATCTCCTCGACCTGGCTGCGAACCGCTTCCAGGCTGATGCCCAGCGATTCCATCGCCTTGGCAGCGACGCCCTCACCTTCGTGGATGAGGCCGAGGAGGATGTGCTCGGTGCCGATGTAGCTGTGGTTCAGGAGGCGTGCTTCCTCCTGTGCCAACACCACGACCCGCCGGGCCCGATCGGTGAAGCGTTCGAACATACGGGGAGTGTATCGGTGGTCCGGGGAAGCAACGTGCCGGAACCGATGTCTTGACAGCACCGTTGGTCTGGTCTTCCCGGAGGGCGTAGCCTTGCGGGCGTGTCCTCCGCACCCCTGTTCGCGTTGCCCTCGCACGCTGCCGATCTGGCGCGTATCGAGGACGCCCTGAAGGCGTCGGTGCACACGCCCGATCCGTACCTGAACGAGATCGCCTCACACCTCATCATCGCCGGCGGCAAGCGCCTGCGCCCGGTGCTCACCGTCGTGGCCGCGCAGGTGGCCGGCCCGGCCGACGCAGAGCTGCACGAGCGGGCCGTCCAGGGCGGCATCGCCTGCGAACTGGTGCAGACCGGTTCGCTGTACCACGACGACGTCATGGACGAGGCCGACACCCGCCGCGGCGTCGACACCGTCAACGCCAAGTGGGGCAACCTGCAGGCCATCCTGGCCGGCGACTTCCTGCTCGCCCGTGCGTCCGAGATCGCCGCGTCGTTGGGCACCGAGGTGGCCGGGCTGCTGGCCCGCACCATCGGCCGCCTGTGCGAAGGCCAGATCGAGGAGCTGCGCCACACCTACAACTCGGCCCGCCCCGAGGCCAGCTACCTGAACAGCATCAGCGGGAAGACCGCATCGCTGTACTCCACGGCGGCCCGCATCGGTGGCCTGGTGGCCGACCTGCCCCGTCCCACCATCGACGCGCTCACCGAGTACGGCGAGGCGTTCGGCATGGTGTTCCAGATCGTCGACGACCTGCTCGACATCACCGCCACCGACGAGCAGCTCGGCAAGCCGGCCGGGCACGACATGGTGGAGGGCGTCTACACGCTGCCCGTGCTGCGGACCCTGCAGGCCGGCGGTGTGGCCGCAGTGGAACTGCTCGCACTGCTCGGCAAGCCGCTCGACCACGTCGAGCGCGACAAGGCGCTGGCCATCGTCCGCTCGAACGGCGGCGCTGCGGCTGCCATGGTCACCGCTCGCGAATGGGTGCAGCGCGCCGAGGCCGCGTGCGAACTGCTGCCACCCAGTGCCGCCACCGACGCGCTGTACGCCGCGCCGTCGGCCCTCCTCGCCACCCTCTGACCGCCCGCGCCGGAGCCGTCTACGATTCAGCGATGCCCGACCCGGCCGCCGCGGTGCAACTGTTCGATCGCTTGTTGGCCGATCCTGCCGTGGTCGAGCTCGCGCCGATTCGCGAGTGCGTCGGCGTGGAAGTCCGTTCGGTGACGGTGAACGGCGATCGTGTCGACGTGGTCGCGGTCGCAGCGGACCACGAATGGCGGGTCGTCTTCGGCACGGACGACATGGCGACGGCCCAGTGGGTGAGTGTGTTCGCCCGACCCGAGCCCTTCCAGGGGGTGATCGGCGGTCGAGTCGTGGTGGTGAACGGGCAGTCGAGTGCCGGGAAGTCGACGTTGTTGCGTGCGTTGAGCACGACCTCGCCCGATCCATGGGTGGTGTTCGACGAGCCGATGTTCGGCAGCGTCCGCAGCGAGTACCTCATCTGGCCGGACACCGCGCCGACGTTGCACGACGGCTTTCTCGACGGCATCGCCGCGCTCGCTGCCGCCGGCAACTTCGTCGCACTGGCTGCCGGCGGTCGTCGCAGTGCGGACGTCCGACGTGCGTTCGCCGGCGCGCCGGTGTCGTGGATCGGCCTCGACTGCTCGGACGACGAGCGTCAGCGTCGCGAGGCCACGCGACGGGATGTTCCGGGTGGGCACTTCGCCGCTTCGCCCGACATCCACGACGGGTGGGTGTACGACCTGAGGTTCGACTCGTCCGTGGTACCCCTCGACGAGATGGTGCGCCGGGTCCTCGAACAACTCGGCTGACGTTCAACCGCAGGCGGCGTCAGGCGTTGGGGGCGAGCTTGACGATCTTCGCCGCGGCCTTGTAGGCGGCTTCGGCGGGACCGAGCTCGTCCTCGCGCAGCAGGTTCGCCATGATCCGCAGCACCCACTCCATGAGGGTGCGGCTGTTCATGCCCACGCGGGTGAGCTCTCGCATGAGCACGGGCCGGCCGATGATGCGGGCGAACAGGCGGGCCACCTTGAAGTAGTCGCCGTACTCGTCGTCGAGCAGACGCGGGTACTGCTGCAGTGCGGTGGGGTCGTTGGCGGCGAGCGCGTCGTGCAGCACCTGGGCCGCCATGCGCGCCGTCTCGTACGCGTAGTCGATGCCTTCACCGTTGAACGGGTTCACGCTGCCGGCGGCGTCGCCGATGACCAGATAGCTGGGGCCGGCCTTCGGGCCGACCGAACCGCCCATGGGGATGCGGCCGCTGGTGGCCTTCGCCTCGGGCTTCCCCGGGTCGATCTCCCAGCGGTCGGCCACCTGGTGCGCGTACGCGTCGAGCATGTGCGTGGTGTTCACGCTCTTGAAGTCGCGGAACGTGGACAGCAGGCCGACGCCGATGTTCACGGTGCCGTCGCCCACGGGGAAGATCCAGCCGTAGCCCGGCATGGGGTTGCCGTTGCGGTCCTTCACGTCGAGCGCGCTCTCGATCCACGGATCGGCGTGGCGCGGTGTCTGCCAGTAGGTGCGGATGGCCGTGCCGTACGGCCACTCACGGGTGCGGAACGTGCCGAGCGCGCGACCGAAGCGGCTGTTGGCGCCGTCGGCGACCACCACGTACTTGGCGTGGAGCTCTTTCGTGGTGCCGTCCTTGGTCTGCACCACGGCACCGCGGACGAAGCCACGGTCGACGATCGGGTCGAGCGCCTCGTGCCCGGTGAGCAGCGTGGCGCCGGCTGCGGCGGCGTTGTCGGCCACCATGGCGTCCAGCTCGCGGCGACGCACCACGTAGCCGTGGCTGGGGTACTTCGAGTGCGACGGCCACTGCAGCTCGAGCTCCTTGCCCATGCCGGTGGCGCGCAGCCCGTGGTAGCGGTGGTACTTGGCCAGCTGGTCGGTCAGGCCCATCTCGCCCAACTGGAACACGGCACGCGGCGTCAGGCCGTCGCCGCAGGTCTTGTCGCGGGGGAAGGTCTTGCGTTCGACGATGGTGACGTCGTGGCCCAGGGTGGCCAGCCAGTAGCCGGCGGCCGCACCGGCGGGACCGCCGCCGATGACCAGGACCTCGGTGGAAGAGTTCGCGGGATCGCTCACGACACAGCAGTGTGGCCGCTCCCGGACGGAAGCGGCCACACGAGGCGTTCATTCGGTTGTGACGTGTGCGTCAGGGGCGAGCGGAGAGACCCGGGATGGGAGTCGAGCCGACCTCGAGCACGCCCTTGTCGGCGAACACCTCGTGCACGTTCTCGAGGGTCGCGGTGCCGTCGACCAACGCGGCGTAGATGGGGCTGTCGGGGGCGCACCACAGCAGGAACTCGTCGCTGGTCTGGTCGCCGCCGGCGAGGTTGTAGCGCTCGTCGCACACTGCGGCCAACGTGTCGGCGTCGGAGATGTTGCCCTTCCAGCCCGGCATGAGGCCGCCGCTGGCGCCGGTGACGTGGGCGCCACCCTCGCGCTCGGGGTTGCCGTAGATGCTGACGCCGGCGTCGCGGTAGGCCGCGGTGCCCAGGTGCACCCAGCGCAGCTGGTCCTCGATGACCGGGAAGGTCTTCAGCACCGAACCGCCGGTGAATGCGTAGGCCGAGCCGACGCCCTCGCCGCCCGCGCCGTGGCACGTGGAGCAGTTGGTGGCATACGACACCGCGCCATTGCCCATCGGGCCCGAGGCCTCGGAGACGACCGGCTTCATGGCCAGGACGTACATGAACACCCAGACCGGCAGGATGCTGAGGGCGAGCATGGCCCACACGGGGATCTTCCTGCGGGCCTTGTAGGCGGCCACGACCGGGGTGTCGGGCTTGGCCACGGGTGCTGCCGGCGCCGCAGGAGCAGCGGCCTTCGCAGCGACCGCCGGGGCGGCATCGGCCGTCGTGGCCGGGGTGGAGGAGGGGGCAGCGGGTGCGTCGGCAGGGGCCTCGGCGCCATCGGCCTTGGCCTTGGCGGCCTTGCTCCGCTTCAGCAGGTGCTCGGGAATCTCGGTCACGTCGTAGACGATAGACGGAAGGAGCCCGCGAGCGGGAAATCCGCGGTACGCGGGGCTCCGAACGATTTCCGTGCACGAGTTCACAACGGCACCTCGTTCGCGGGGTGGGCGTGGTAGACCAGACGCCGTGACACCCAGTCCCGGGCCATGGTCACGCCGCGTTCTCGCGGACGGTTTGGTATTGACCCCGGGTTGCGTGGCTAGTGTTCGTGCAGCAGTTCACATGGAAGGGCAGCGGAGTTGCTGATCGCATTCGAAACCAACCCATTGCATTGGCCCGGGATGAACGTGGCGTTCCTGTTCTCGTTCTTCCTGTCCACCTTCGGCGCGCTGCTCGCCATCCCCTACGCCAAGCGCCGCCCGAAGGGCGCGCCGGTCAGTTGGGGTGAGGCCATGCTGGCCGCGGTCTACGTGTTCGGCATCCTGTTCGTCGCGTTCGGCGTCGTGCCGCACCAGTTCATCGACCATGCCGACAAGGAACTGGGCTGGTCGAAGAACAACATCATCTACGGCCCCGGCGACATCCTGAAGCCGCAGGCCTTCGGCGGCTGGTTCCCCTTCACCATGTCGTACGAAGCGGTCCGCGACATCGTCGTCATCGTCATCCACCTGTGGTACTTCGGCCTGCTCATCTGGCTGTGGAGCGTGTGGCAGAAGCGCGGCGACGCCAAGCCCGGCACGGAAGTGGCCACCAGCACGTTCGGTCGTCCGCTGGTGAAGAAGGGCTGACGCATGGCGAAGACCGACGCCAACCCGCCGATGATGCCGTACTCCGACGACTACCTGCTCGTCGAGGTCGATGCCGACTACCTGTCCAAGGCGGTCAAGCCGAAGCAGTTCATCCACATCGACCAGACCGAGTGCATCATGTGCGAGGGCTGCGTCGACATCTGCCCGTGGAAGTGCATCCACATGGTCACGCCGGACGCGATCGGCGACTCCAACGGCACCGAGAAGCCGGGGCTCGACCCCAGCGACAACGTCGTGTTCATCATCGACGACGACATCTGCACGCGCTGTCAGCTCTGCGTGGACCGCTGCCCGACCGGGGTCATCATCCTCGGCAAGGTCGGCGCACCGGGCACGACGGGCGATTCACACACCCGTACCAACAACCACGGCTACGCCTACGGCATGCGGTTCTGAGGAAGAGAAATGGCAAAGATCCTCGACGACACTCCCAAGCCCACCATCAAGGACCGTCTGAACAAGACGCTCGACGGCGTGCAGGGCAGCCAAGCCTGGAGCAGCATCTTCCGGCCCGGCTCCATCTTCCGCAAGGGCTACACCGACAGCCCGCGTAACCGCAGCTACGTCATCATGAACTCGGTGCTGTACCACCTGCACCCGGTGAAGGTGAAGCGCCA
>CBHWEI010000240.1:0-6239 GCA_966112835.1 uncultured Acidimicrobiaceae bacterium | reverse complement strand
CCTTCGCCCTCCCGGCCGCCGCGCAGACCACGGTGGAGGAGGTGGTCGTCACCGCCGCGCCCTACGCCGTGTCGCTGGACTCGGTGACGACCAGCGTCGACGTCGTCTCGTCGGAGGAGCTGGCCATCGCGCCCCCGGCGGGTCGGGGGGCGCCGCGGTGCGGGGGGGGGGGGCGGGCCCCCCCCGCCCCCCCCACGGCGACCACGTGGAGGTGCGCTTCGCCGACGGCACCGCCACCACCGCTGCGTACGCGGTGGGGTGCGACGGCGCCCGCTCGACCGTGCGCCGCTCGTTGGGAGTGGCCATGCACGACCTCGAGTTCGAGGAGCCGTGGCTGGTGGTCGACCTGGTGCTGCGCCCGGGCGCCACACCGCCCACCGACGTCACCTGGCAGGTGTGCGACCCGGCTCGCCCCACCACCCTGGTGCCCATGCCGGCACCGCGGTTCCGGTTCGAGTTCATGCTCATCGATGGCGACGACCCGGCCACCATCGACTCACCCCAGTCGGTCGCCTCGCTGATGACGCCGTGGATGGACCCCGACGACGCCTCGGTCGAGCGTTCGGCCATCTACACGTTCCACGGGCTCATCGCCCGGCAGTGGCGAGTGGGCCGGGTGCTCATCGCCGGCGATGCCGCCCACATGATGCCCCCGTTCCTGGGCCAGGGCATGTGTGCCGGTGTCCGCGACGCGGCGAACCTGGCGTGGAAGCTGGAGCGCGTGGTCCGCGGCACGTCGCCCGACTCGCTGCTCGACACCTATGGCGCGGAACGCGAGCCGCACGTGCGCGAGATCGTCGAGGCCGCGGTCGGCTTCGGCCGCCTCATCTGCACCACCGACGCTGCGGTCGCCGGCCAGCGCGACCACGACATGCTCGCGGCGCGCGCCGCGGGCGGCGGCACCATCGGCAGTGTCGGCAGCCCGCTGCTGTCGGCCGGGACGCTCGTGACCGACGGGGGCGGCGCGCCGGTGCGCCAGGTGACGCTCGACGAGGGTCGCCTGGACGACGTGGTGGGCACCCGGTTCGCGCTGCTCGTCCGCGACCCCTCGCTGGTGGACGACGATGCCGCGGCGTGGTGGGGCGCGCAGGGCAGCGTGACGCTGTCGGCGGTGGACCACCCTGCCGTCGGCACAGCGCTCGACGCGCTCAGCGCCGACACGGCCGTCGTGCGACCCGACCGCTACGTCCTCGCCGCCGGCCACCGCGTCGCGCTGCCCGGTACCGCCGCCACGAGCGTGCTCGCGACCAGGGAGTAACTTCGTGGTGTGAGCGGCGAGCGTCGGGTGGCGTTGATCAGCGGGGCGAACCGCGGCATCGGCCTGGCCACCGCGCACGGGCTGGCCGCACAGGGCCACCTCGTCGCCATCGGCGCCCGCTCGCCCGACGACGTCCGGGTCGCAGCCGCGGAGGTCGGCCACGACGCGTTCGGCGTGCAGCTCGACGTCACCGACGACGCATCGGTGGCGGCGGCGGTCGCCGCCGTGATCGCGCAGGCCGGACGGCTCGACGTGCTGGTGAACAACGCCGGCGGCCACTACGACGAGGGTGTCGCCGCCCGCGACGTCACCGCTGCCGAGTTGCTCGATGCACTGCAGGTGAACGTGGTCGGGCCCACGCGCCTCATCCACGCCGCACTCCCCCACATGCTGCGCACCGGGTGGGGGCGCATCGTGAACGTCTCCAGCCGCTCGGGCACGTTCTCGGCCACGTGGGCCAATGCACCGGCCTACGGCACGTCGAAGGCCGCGCTGAACATGCTCACCGTGCAACTCGCGCACGACCTGCGCGGCACCGGTGTGCTGGTGAACGCGTGCTGCCCCGGTTGGGTGCGCACGCGCATGGGCGGCGACGACGCCGAGCGATCGGTGGAGCAGGGCGCCGACACGCCCATCTGGTTGGCGACGCTGCCCGGGCCGGGCCCGTCAGGCCTGCTCTTCGCCGACCGAGCCGCCGTCCACTGGTGATCCGTCGTCCGGCTCGCCGGACGCGGCACCGGCATCGTTGTCGGCATCGTTGTCGGCCTCGTTCGTCTCCTCGACCGCGGGCGGCGGCGCCCACGCCGGCAGGGCGCCGGTCTCGAGTTCGATGACCCGGGCCTTGGCGGCCTTCCACGCCGCATCGGCCTCGACCGTGCTGCGGCCGCTGCTCTTCGCCGACCGCACGGCGGCGATGGCCCGGTCCAGGTCGCGGCGAGCCTGCGCCAGCGACGTGGCATGGGCCTGCGCGTCGGCGGCCTTCTGCGCCGCGGCCTCGCGGTGCTGGCGGTCCTTCTCGCGCTGCACCTTGTCGCGCGCCTCGGACTCCTTCACGGCGGCGGCGAACATCGCGGCAGGGTCCTTGGCCGCGGGCGCGGCGCCCGCGGCGGCACCGCCGGCGGGCTGGGTCGGTTGGGAGGGCTTGGAGGACTGGTGGCGGCGGCTCGGCATCACGCAGAGTCTGGCCGCTGGCACCCCTGCGGTGTCAATGGCCAGACGCCAGGTCGACGTTGCGCCGGCCTCCAGGTCGGCGGCCAATACAGTGTCGGCCATGCCCACCCCCATCGAACTGCGCAGCGACAACTGCGCCGGCGTCGCCCCCACCGTGTTGGCGGCGCTCACCGCCGCCAACGAGGGCTCGGCCCTGGCGTACGGCGGCGACCGCTGGACCGAGGAGCTGCGCGAGGTGGTGGCCGAAGCGTTCCAGACGCCCGATGCACAGGTGTTCCCCGTCGCCAGCGGCACCGCGGCCAACTCGCTGGCCCTCAGTGCGCTGTGCCCGCCGTGGGGCAGCGTGCTGTGCCACGAGTCGGCGCACATCTACCGCAACGAGTGCGGCGCCACCTCCATGTTCGGGGCGGGCGCCGTCATGCGCGGCCTGCCCGGCGACGACTTCAAGCTGCAGCCCACGTCGGTCGCCGATGCATTCGCGTCCACCAACTGGGGCGACCCGCACCACTCGCAGCCGTCGGTGGTGTCGTTCACCTGCCCCACCGACATGGGCACCGTCTACACGGTCGACGAGCTCGCCGCGGTGGCGGCAGTGGCCGGTGAACGGTCGCTGAAGCTGCACCTCGACGGCGCACGGCTGGCCAACGCCATCGCCGCGCTGCACTGCTCGCCCACCGCGCTGACGCGCGACCTGGGGCTGCACGCGTTCTCGCTGGGCGCCATCAAGAACGGCGTCATGAGCACCGACGCCATCGTCAGCCTCGACGCCGAGGTCAGCGAGCAGCTGCTCTACCGCACCAAGCGCGCCGGACACGTGGCCAGCAAGATGCGCTTCCAGTCGGTGCAGCTCATCGAGTACCTGCGCGACGGCCTGTGGGTGAAGCTCGCCCGCCAGGCCAACGCCGCCATGACCGAACTGGCCCGCGGCCTGCGCGAGCGCGAGATCGAGTTGCTCGCCGAGCCGCAGGCGAACATGGCGTTCATCCGCCTCGAGCCCGAGGTGTGGCAGGCCTGGGCGGCGCAGGACGTGCTGTTCTACGACCTCGGCCCCGACACGGTGCGGCTGGTCACCAGCTGGCAGACCACGCCCGAGGACGTCGCCGACGCACTGCGCCGCCTCGACGCATGCACCGGCGCCTGAGCCCTTTCAGGCCGTCTCGAACTGCACGGCCAGGCGCTCGGCCACGAAGGGCGTCACGTACGTCTGGATGAACGCCTGGTGGTCCGGGTGGTCGCGGTAGGTGACGAAGTCGTCGAGCGACCCGAACAGGGCGGTGATGCCGAAGTCGAGCGTGGTCGGCGCCAGGCCCAGGTCCGGCCCGTACGAGTAGTGGGCGATCTGCGGGATCTTCACCGGCAGCTGCGCCAGAGCCTCCTGCGTGGCGACCACGTGGGCGTCGTCGACGCCCTCCTTCCACCGGAACAGCACCATGTGACGGATCATGGGGCGAGGCTAGCCAGCGCCCCACCCAGCCGTTGCGCCGGCCTACGCGTGGACGAAGATGCAGAACTCGTTGTCGTCGGGATCGCGCATCACCCGCCACTCGAACCCGTTGCCCAGGCGGTGCACCGTCTCCAGCCGGCCGCCCAGCTCCTCCACCACGGCCTGCGCACCGTCCAGGTCGTCGACCGCGATGTCGAGGTGCGTCTCGGTGTGGCCGCCGAGCTTGCGCTCGACCTGTTGCACGCCCAGGTTCACCGCACCCTCGGCCGACGGCTTCAACCACGTGATGCCGCCCTCCGAGAACTGCACCTCGGTCTGGAAGAAGGCCCGCCAGAACTCGACCAGGCGGTCGGGCTGCTCGCTGTTGACGATGACGGTGACGATGCGGGGCGGCGGCATGGCGCACACTCTCGCGCGCTGCGGCTAGTGCCCGAGACGAAGCCCGGTGAGGCCGCGGATGACGAAGTTCGGCTGGTACGCCGGGGCCTCGACGAGCGACAGCGCAGGGAAACGCTCGACCAGCCCGCCCAGCGACACCTCCAGCTCCTGGCGGGCCAACGGTGCACCCACGCAGAAGTGGATGCCACCGCCGAACCCGATGTGAGCGGCGTCGCCGCGGCCCACGTCGAAGCGATCGGGATCGTCGAAGCGGCGCGGGTCGCGCTCGGCCGAGCCGAACAGCATGGCCACCTCCTCGCCCACGGCGAGCGGCTGGCCGGCGATCTGGACGCCCTCCTCCAGCACCCACCGCTCGAACAGCTGCAGCGGCGCATCCCAGCGCAGCATCTCCTCCACCGCCGACTTGGCCGTCACCTCGCCGGCGACCAACCGCCGCCACTCGTCCGGGTGCAGCAGCAGCGCGCGCAGGCCGTTGCCGAGCGTGTTCACCGTGGCCTCGTGCCCGGCCTCGAGCAGCACCATGGTGGTGGAGACGATCTCGTCCTCGGTGAGCACGTCGCCCTCGTCCTCCACCCGCACCAGCTCGCTGACGAGCAGGCCGTCGGGCTCGCGACGCTTCCGGGCGGTGAGGTCGCGGGTGTAGGCGATGTACTCGGCCGCTGCCGTGTCGGCCGCGGCGCGCACGGCGTCGGTGGTGGACAGCTCGTACATCTTCACGATGGCGTGCGACCAGTCGAGCAGCAGCTGGGTGTCGCTGCGCGGTACACCGAGCATCGAGCAGATGACCGCCACCGAGTACGGCATGGCGTAGTCGCGCAGCAGTTCGAACTCGTCGCGTTCGCGGCACTGGTCGAGCAGCTCCACCGAGAACCCCTCGATCTGCGGCCGCAGCGACGCCACCGCGCGCGGCGTGAACACCTTCGCCACCAGGCGACGGATGCGCGTGTGGTCCGGCGGCTCGAGGCACAGCAGGCTCCACGACTCGTGCTGGGCGAAGTTCGCCCACCGCGGGTCGGGCTCGGGCTGGCCGAACTGAGCGTGGGTGTAGCGATGCGTGTAGTTGCGGCCCAGGCGGCGGTCGCGCAGCGTCTCCTGCACATCGGCGAACCGGGTGATGGTCCACTGCCCGGTGAGCGGGTTGCGGAAGCCCGGAGTGGCCTCACGGATGTCGTTCAACACCGGGTACGGGTCGGCGATGAACGCCGGGTCGGACGGGTCGAAGCGCGCGATCAGCTCGTCGAGGCTCATGCGTTCACGGTAGCCGGGGCAACCCCACCGGGCTCGGTGCGCCAAGCGTTCGGGCTACGTTCGTCGATGTGCAGGACGTGCTCGACCGAGTGGAGGCGATGCTGGCGCGCGGTGGCCGTGTGCTCGGCATCGCCGGGGGGGCCCGCCCCGGCAACAGCCCGCCGGGCGCGCGGCGGGGGGGGCCCCGCGGGGCGCGCGCGGCCCAGCGACCCCAATCGGGGCTCACCGTGCGGTCGCCCGCACACACGATGGCGCGCGTGGGCGCGCCTGGGCTCACCGCTGGACCCGGCACGGGGACATCCAGCCAGGGCCGCGTGGTCTGCTGACGACGGAGACGGGCGAAGGCCCACGCGGCATCGTCGGGCGTGCAGGCGTCGTAGAGCACGGGTGCCGCGATGCCGAGCGACGGCCAACGATGGGAGCCGTCCGGGAACCGCTCCAGGCCGCGGAAGACGCCCGACGGATGCGGCCACGGCGCGTCGACCGGCAGCAGCGCGGGGTGCACGATCGCCGCGAGATACACGCTGGCGGCCACGGGTCGGCGCGCGGCCACGAGCGGCAGCAGCACGCCGCCAAGGGAGTGGCCCACGAGGATCACGGGCTCGAGGTCGGGGTCGGGCGTCCCGGACAGGGCGTCGAGGACCGCGTCGGTCCAGTCGGTCATGTCCGCGGCGGGATCCTCGATCGGCAGGTCGACCGCGCGCGCCGTGTGCCCTCGCG
>CBHWEI010000239.1:0-6247 GCA_966112835.1 uncultured Acidimicrobiaceae bacterium | reverse complement strand
GGTCGATGATGCGCAGCATGACCTGACGCTCGACGTCGCGCATGACCGCTTCGCCCAGCTCGGCCTCACGACGCTCGTAGTACGCCTTGGCGTCGTCGGTGACCAAGTCGAAGATGTCGTCGGCGTCGTCGAACTTGATGAGCGAGTCGACCGTGATGTCGTTCGGCCAGAACGTCTTCAGTTCCTTGGTGAGGCCGTCGAGATCCCACTCGTCGGGGGCCTCGGACACGCAGTGCGTGTCGATGATGGCGTCGACGGCGTCGTTCAGGTACTCCATGGCGGCGCTCTTCAGGTCGGCGCCCTCCAGGATCTGGTCGCGGCGCGCATAGATGACCTTGCGCTGCTCGTTCATCACTTCGTCGTACTTCAGAACGTTCTTGCGGATCTCGGCGTTGCGCTGCTCGACCGTGGTCTGCGCACGCTCGATGGCCTTGGTGACCATCTTCGCCTCGATGGCCTCCTCGTCGGGCAGGGCGCGGCCCATGACCCAGCTGAGCGCACCGGTGGCGAAAAGACGCATCAGCTCGTCGTCGAGGCTCAGGTAGAAGCGGCTCTCGCCGGGGTCGCCCTGACGGCCGGAACGACCACGGAGCTGGTTGTCGATGCGGCGGCTCTCGTGGCGCTCGGTGCCGAGCACGTACAGGCCACCCAGCTCACGCACCTTCGCGCCCTCGGCCGCGCATTGCGCCTTGAAGCCGACGAGCAGCTCCTGGTAGCGGGCCTGCGCCTTGGCGCGCTCCTCGCGGAACTCCTCGGGCATCTGGTCGATGGGCATCGGCAACGAGAAGTCGTCGTCGAGCATCTCGGGCGCGAAGCCCTCCTTCAGCGCCTCGTGGCGGGCCAACCCCTCCGGGTTGCCGCCGAGCAGGATGTCGACGCCACGACCGGCCATGTTGGTGGACACCGTGACGGCGCCCAGGCGACCGGCCTGGGTGACGATCATGGCCTCACGCGTGTGCTGCTTGGCGTTGAGCACCTCGTGCTGCACGCCGCGCTGGCTGAGGTGCCGCGACAGGTACTCGCTCTTCTCGACGCTGATGGTGCCGACCAGGACCGGCTGGCCCTTCTCGTGCTTCTCGACGATGTCGGTGACCACGGCGCTGAACTTGGCCGCCTCGCTCTTGTAGATGAGGTCGGGCTGGTCGACGCGGACCGTCTCGCGGTTGGTGGGGATGGGCACCACCTGCAGCTCGTAGGTGTTGCCCAGCTCGGCGGCCTCGGTCTGGGCCGTACCGGTCATGCCGGCGAGCTTGTCGTACATGCGGAAGTAGTTCTGCAGGGTGATCGTGGCGAGCGTCTGGTTCTCTTCCTTGATCTTCACACCCTCCTTGGCCTCGACGGCCTGGTGGATGCCCTCGCTCCAGCGGCGACCGTCGAGCACACGACCGGTGAACTCGTCGACGATCTTCACCTCGCCGTTCTGGATGATGTAGTCCTTGTCGCGCTTGTACAGCTCCTTGGCCTTCAGCGCGACCTGCATCTGGTGCACCAGGTTCTGCTGCACCTCGTCGTACAGGTTGTCGATGCCGAGCGCACGCTCGACCTTCTCGATGCCCGCCTCGAGCGGCACGACGACGCGCTTGTCCTCTTCCACCTCGTAGTCGACGTCGCGCACGAGCGAACGGACGATGCTGGCGAAGCGGTAGTACAGCTTGGCGGCGTCGGCGACGCGGCCGCTGATGATGAGCGGCGTACGGGCTTCGTCGATGAGGATCGAGTCGACCTCGTCGACGATGGCGTAGTGGTGGCCACGCTGCACCTTGTCGTCGAGCGTGCCGGCCATGTTGTCGCGCAGGTAGTCGAAGCCGAACTCGTTGTTCGTGCCGTACGTGATGTCGGCGGCGTAGCTGAGCCGCTTCTCGGCCGGACGGTCCTTGAAGCCGGGGATGATGAGACCGACCTCGAGGCCCAGCCAGTTGTGGATGCGACCCATCCACTCGGCGTGGAAGCGGGCCAGGTAGTCGTTCACCGTGATGACGTGCACGCCCTTGCCGGCGAGGCCGTTCAGGTACGCCGGCAGGGTGCTGACCAGGGTCTTGCCCTCACCGGTCTTCATCTCGGCCACCCAGCCGAAGTGCAGCGCGGCGCCGCCCATCATCTGCACGTCGAAGTGACGCTGGCCGATGACACGCGAGGCGGCCTCACGGGTGACGGCGAAAGCCTCGATGAGCAGGTCGTCGACCGACTCACCCCGGTCGAGGCGCTGGCGGAACTCGGCGGTCTTGCCACGGAGGGCGTCGTCGCTGAGGGCCGCGATGGCGGATTCTTGCGCGTTGATGTCGGGGACCAGGCCCTGGAGGGCCTTCAGCTTCTTGCCTTCACCAGCGCGGAGGATCTTGTCGAGAATGCCCATGCGGTTGGCAAGCCTACCGGTGGGGCCGCGCGGAGCCTTGGCATGCCAGACTCCAGACCCGTGAGCGAACGACAGGTGGACACGGTGATCTTCGACGTCGGGGGCGTGCTGGCCGCCACCGGACGGCACAGCGACTTCAGCCGTCGCTTCCCCGGCGAGGACCCCGCGGTGATCACGCGGATCATCCTCGGCGACTACGGCGAGGACGGCGATCACCCCTGGCACCGGCTGGAACGCGGCGAGATCACCCTGGCCGAGAACCGGCGGTTGAACCGCGAAGCGTTCCAGGCGGCGGGCATCACCATCCCCGCCCCTCCCCCGGGTCAGGCGCCCGTGATGGAGTTCGTCCTGAACGAGCCGGTGGTGCAACTGGTGCACGACCTGAAGGCCGCCGGGCTGCGCCTGGGCGTGCTGACCAACAACGTGGCCGAGTTCAAGGAGGCGTGGCGGGGCATGCTGCCCTTCGACGACCTGTTCGACGACATCGTCGACAGCCACGAGGTGGGGCTGCGCAAGCCGAACCCGGCCATCTATCAGCTGGCCCTGGCCAGGTTGGGTGCCGATGCGGGCCGCACGGCCTTCCTGGACGACGTGCCCTCCAACGTGGCCGCCGCCCAGGGTGTGGGCATGTTGGCCGTGCAGGTGGACGAGGACCCGCGGCCGGCCGTGGCCATCGTGCGCGGCTGGGCCGGCTTGGACTGACCCGTCGGCCGATCGGCCGGCGCGCTCGCCGGCGTGGCGGCCGCCGCGACGCAGGTGACCTGCGAGATGCCCGCCGCGAGCAACGCGTCGCGGGCCGCCAGCAGCGTGGCGCCGGTGGTGACCACGTCGTCGACCAGCAGCACGTGCACCCCAGGCCGGCGCGACCTGGCCCGGAACGACGGGCCCTGCAGCCGTTCGGCCCGCGTGCGGCCGGTCTGCGCCGGACCGTGCGAGCGGTACAGCAGGCGGCGGCACGGCACGCCCAGCTCCTTGGCCAGCGCCCTGGCCAGCAGCTCTGCCTGGTCGAAGCCCCGTTCACGGGTGTGACCCGGGCTGGTGGGGGCCCAGGTGACCAGGTCGACCGTGGGCAGGTGCAGACGGCGCACCATGGCGTGGGCCAGGTGACGGGCCACGCCACGGCGGTTGCGGTACTTCAGGCCCAGCACCACCTGACGGGCCGCGCCCTCGAACGTGAAGGCGGCCGGCACGCCACCGTCGCCGAGGCGGGTGGGCGTGCTGGCGAGGGTGAACCGGCATCGCCGGCAGAGCACGTCGCCGGGCTGGTTGCACCCGGCACAGGAAGCGTTGAGCAGCATGCCGTCACTGAAACAGAAGGGTGTGACAGGGTTCGGCTGGGTAGCGTCGGCGGCGATGTTCCTGCCGCTGCCCACCGACCGCCTCCCCGAACGATTCGTCCGCTGCATCGTGGGGCTGGCCTTCTTCGGGCTGGGCATCAGCGTCTTCCTGGCCGCCGACCTGGGCCTGGCGCCGTGGGACATCTTCCACCAGGGCCTCGCCAACAAGACCGGCATCCCCATCGGCATCGTCATCGAGATCACCGGCGTCATCATCCTGCTGTTGTGGATCCCCCTCCGCGAGCGACTGGGATGGGGCACCGTGCTGAACGCCATCGAGATCGGCCTGGTGGTGTTCCTGGTGGCCGACCACCTCCCCACCACCGACCGGCTGTGGCTCCGCCTGCCGTACATGCTGGCAGGCCTGCTCAGCGTGGCCCTCGGGTCGGGCCTCTACATCGGTGCCGGGCTGGGCGCCGGACCGCGCGACGGCCTCATGCTGGGCCTCGCCAAGCGCGGCATCAGCGTGCGCATCGCCCGCACCAGCATCGAGGCCGTGGTCCTGGTGGCCGGTCTGCTGCTGGGTGGCAGCATCGGCATCGGCACCGTGGCGTTCACGTTCGGCATCGGCCCGCTGGTGCAGGTGTTCCTGCCCCGCCTGCGGATGCGCAACGACGTCACCGTGCTCGCGACCGCCCACTGAGACCCCACGAGAACGGGATCTGGGCGTCGACGCGCCGGAACATCGATCCCGGCGGCTCCTCCAACAGCTCGGACCGGAACCACGCCAGCAGCGCCGCTGCGCCGGGCGTGAGCATGGTGATCCGGGTGGCCGCGACCATCCCATCACCCGTGGCCGACCGCACCTGCGCGGGGTGCACCAGCCAGATCTCGATGTTCGGCCAGTCCGGCCCGATCAGCAGCGACTGCTGACCCAGCTCGACGCGCTGCAGCCCGGCCGGCCCGGTGCCGGCGACACCCGGTTGGGTGACGTCGAGGATGCTGGCCCGAGGAAGGATCAGCGTGTCGCGGAACGTCGCCGCGTCGCTGATCTCCAACCGATCGGACTGCAGGACCACCAGCCCGTCGTCGGCTCGCAGGGCCCCCGCCACTCGACCGAGCACCACCGAGGCCGTCGCCACCACGACCGTCACCGCGGCGGCAATCAGGCCGCTGCCGAACGAGTCGTCGCGCGCCAGCCAGACGGCGGCCATCGAGCCGATGACGAGCACCGACCCACCGACCACGATGCCGGTGGACTGCCCGTACGCCTGGCGGAGCGACAGGCGTCGCCGGTGCAACGGAAAGGCCAGGTCAGAACGGATTGCCGAGGTCCTTCCCCATGCGCTCGGCAGCCGACTGCGGGTCGATCTCGATGCCCACGATGTCCTCGATGAGCGTCGGTTCCTTGTTCTCCAGCGGCCGAGCCATGAACCAGCTGTGGAGCGCACTTGCGCCGGATGTCTGCATCCGGATGACCTTCACGTCCTTCGACGCGCCACCGGCGAGCGACGCACGAACCGGCTTGCTCAACCAGATCTCGATGTTGGGCCGTTCGGGACCGATCTCGAGCTCGAATCGCTCCGCGTCCATCCTGATGGCTCGGCTCGGCCCGGTGTCGGCGACCCCCGGCGCGTCGACCAGCAGGATCCGCCCACGATGGACGAACAACGGCGCGTGCAGCGTGCCGTCGTCGTAGATCTCGAGGCGGTCGGACTGGATGGTCACCATCCCACGGGCAGCGGTGAACCGACCCAGACGTCGACCGAGGAAGAGGATCCCGACGGCCACGACAGCGGCCACCGCAGCCGCGACCACCGCCGACGTCGGTGACGAGCTCTTGGCGTTGCCGACCGCCACCATCGAGCCGACGACAGCCACGGCGATCGCACCGACGATGCCCGCAGTCTGGCCGTTCGCCATCAGCCACGGCGTCTTGCGGCGGTGCAACGGGTACACGTGGGTGGTCACCACACGAGTCTTCCATGGACGCGAACCGGGCGGCTCCGCTCCCGGAAACCGGGAGCGAAACCGCCCAGGACGTGAGATGGGAAGGATCAGTAGCGGTAGTGGTCGCTCTTGAACGGGCCGCTCGGGTCGACGCCCAGGTACTCGGCCTGCTCGTCGGTGAGCTTGGTCAGCTTCACGCCCAGCGCGTCGAGGTGGAGGCGGGCCACCTTCTCGTCGAGCTTCTTGGGCAGCACGTACACGCCGAGCGGGTACTGGTCGGTGTTGTTGAACAGCTCCATCTGGGCGATCACCTGGTTGCTGAACGAGCAGCTCATCACGAAGCTCGGGTGGCCGGTGGCGCAGCCCAGGTTCACCAGGCGGCCCTCGGCGAGCACGATGATGCTGTGGCCGTCGTCGAACGTCCACAGGTCGGTGCCCGGCTTCAGCTCGTCCTTGGTGGCGCCGCTGCGGGCAAGGCCGGCCATGTCGATCTCGCTGTCGAAGTGGCCGATGTTGCACACGATGGCGTTGTGCTTCATCTTGTGCATGTGGTCGACCGTGATGATGTGGTCGTTGCCGGTGGACGACACGAAGATGTCGGCCGTGCCCACGACGTCTTCCAGCGTGGTGACCTGGTAGCCCTCCATCGCGGCCTGCAGGGCGTTGA
>CBHWEI010000238.1:0-6322 GCA_966112835.1 uncultured Acidimicrobiaceae bacterium | reverse complement strand
CGCCTCGGCGTCGCCGACGTAGCCGTTGGTGGTGCGGACGTACGCGTCGGAGTCGTCGAACTCGGGATCGTCGTCGTACTGGTCGTCGTCGTAGCTCATCGGCGTGTTTCAGGAGCCCTTGCGGGGGAAGAGGGATGCGAGTTCGGTGGCCACGGGCGCCGGAACCAGCGACGTGACGTCTCCACCGTACTGCGCGATCTCGCGGATGAACCGGCTACTGATGGAGACGAGCGCCGGTTTGCAGGGCAGGTACACGGTGCGGACGCCGCTGACGGCGTGGTTGGTGTGCGCCATCTGCTGCTCGACCTCGAAGTCGCCGCCGGTGCGCAGGCCCTTCACGATGAACGCGGCCTTCACCGTCTTCACCGCGTCGACGGCCAGCCCCTCGAACGCCACCACCTTCACGGACGGCATGTACGAGATGCTGTCCTTGATCATCTGCACGCGCTGTTCGAGCGTGAACATGCCGCTGGGCTTGGTGGGGTTGTGCATCACGCCGACGATGACCTTGCCGAACAACGCCACCGACTGCTCGATGACGTCGATGTGACCGAGGTGCAGCGGGTCGAAGCTGCCGGGGTACAGAACTGTCGCCATGTGGGACCTCACGCTAGCCGTTCGAGCACGGTCACCCAGGTGCGGCCGTACCGCTTGGCGCGCACCGCGTCCCAGCCCTCGGGGGCTTCGACGGGGTCGTCGGCCTCGGCCACCACCATGCCCACGTCGAGCAACGCGAGCAGCGCCGGCCACGCGTCGAACGCGTACGGCGGGTCGACGAAGGCGATGTCGACGCCGCGCATGGCGGGCACCCAGGCCATGACGTCGGTGGCGTGCACCGTGGCCCGCTCGGCCAGGCCGAGCGCGGACACGTTCTCGCGCAGCGCGTGCAACGCCGCCCGGTCGCGCTCCACGAACACACACCGTTCGGCGCCGCGCGACAGCGCCTCGATGCCGAGCGCACCCGAACCGGCGTACAGGTCGGCCACCACGGCCCCCTCGATGACACCCATGCTGCCGAGCGAGTTGAACACCGCCTGGCGCACCTTGTCGGTAGTGGGGCGCGTGGTGGTGCCGGCCGGCGCCACGAGCTTGCGCCCCCCGAACTCTCCGGAGATCACGCGCATGTCTGCACGCCGTTCATCCGCCGAAACCGGTTCTTCCACCGAAACACACTCATCGCGGCCAGACTACGGGGGTGCTGACGCCGGAACCCATCATCGTGTGCGTGGACTGTGGCGGTCGGTGCCACCTGCTCTCCCATCCGCCCGAGGACGGCATCTGGGAACCGGGCGACATCGTGGCCTATCGCTGCGAGGACTGCCGCGACCGCTGGGACCTGGTCCTCCCCGACGAGTACGACGGCGCGCCCGACCTGTACTGACCCGCGGCCGGTACCGACGTGGCCGCCGACCGGCCTGCCGACGTGATCAGCCGGTCTCGGTGGTGCCACCCTCGCACGGCGTGTTCAGCTCGGGGGTCTGCGGGCCGTCGTCGAAGTAGCTCACGAACTGCGCGAGGCGCGGGTCGTCGGCCGACTGCAGCTGCAGCTGCTTGCCCCAGGCCGAGGCGACCAGCGGGGTGGGCAGGCCGTCGTACGGCGTGACGAGCACTTCCTTGCCGCCGGCCTGCAGTGCCTTCAGGATCTCGATCTGGTCGGCGGGCAGGTCCGCCGAGTAGGTGATCCACACGGCGCCGTGCTCCATGGAGTGCACGCCGCGCTCCTTCACGATGGGCTTGTCGTAGAACGCGCAGGTCTGCCACACCGGGTTGTGCGGGCCACCCACGGGCGGGTTCTGCGGGTAGTTCACGGGCGTGTCGACGTGGGTCTGCTCGAGGCCGGTGAACGTCTGCGTGCCCTCGGGCTCGCCGGCGGACGGGGCGACCGTGGTGAAGCCGGGTGCTTCGGTGGGTGTGGTGCCCTCACCGTCGCCCCCGTCGTCGCTCGAGCACGCCGTGAGCGTGACGAGACCGGCCAGCAGGACCACTGCAATTCGACGCATCGGCGCATTCTTGCCGACGCAACCGCTGCGGCGTGCGTCAGCCGACCATCACGACGTCGATCGCGTAGCGGGCGAACGCCGAGTCGGCGGTGACCACGGTGGCGCGTTCGACCATCGCCTGTGCGACGAGCATGCGGTCGAAGGGATCGCTGTGATGCGCGGGCAACGATCCGGCAGTCAACGCATGCTGGAAGGTGATGTCGAGCGGATCGAAGCCCCGCTCGATGCACAGGTCGTGCAGGCCGTCCGGTGCGGTGAGCTTCCCCAGTGCCCGCTTGATCTCGACCTCCCAGATGGTCGCAGCCGACACGAAGACCTCGTGACGCGGGTCGACGATGTCGTCGCGAACACTGGACGGCAGCCGCTCGGGCTGCGAGAACGCCCACAGGACGACATGGGTGTCGAGCAGGAAGGTGCTCACGCGCGCTCGCCGGCGAACGCGGCCGCGACATCGGACGGCAGATCGTCGAAGTCCTCGCGCACCGTCACGCGACCCTCCCACCCTCCGAGCCGACGAGGTTGCAGGACGGGCCGGAACGGCACCAGCTTCGCGACCGGCACGTTGTGCCGGCGGATGACCACCTCTTCACCGCTGCGCTCGACATGGGCGATGAGCTGCGAGAGATGTGACTTGGCGTCGTAGATGCTGACCGGGTCCATGTCGGCAGGATATCCGAATCTGGTCAGGTCTGACCAGATCTAGTTCTTGAAGAGGAACGCCTCGTCCTCGTCGCTGAACAGCACCCGCAGCTCGTCGAGCAGCAACGGGTTGGCATCTAGTTGCGGGTCGGCGTCGACGATCTCGAACGCCACCTCGCGCGCCAGCTCGACCAACTCGCGATCGCGGCGCAAGGACGCGATCTTCAGGTCGCTGCGGCCCTTCTGCGCGGTGTTCATCAGCGTGCCCTCACCGCGGAGCTCGAGGTCGACCTCGGCCAGGTGGAAGCCGTCCGTGCTGTCGACCAACGCCTGCACACGCGGGTTGTGGTCCTCCACCTCCTGGGTGACCAGCCAACACACCGAGTGGTGCGACCCACGACCCACGCGCCCGCGCAACTGGTGCAGCTGCGCGATGCCGAAGCGATCTGCGTCGAGGATGACCATGACCGTCGCGTTCGGCACGTCGACGCCCACCTCGATGACCGTCGTGGCCACCAGCACGTCGACCTCGCCACGGCGGAAGGCGTCCATGGTGGCCTCCTTCTCGGCCGACGGCATGCGCCCGTGCAGCAGCGCCAGGCGCAACCCCTTCAGCTCGTCGTGCACCAGGCGCTCGAACGTCTCCTGGGCACTGGCCACCTCCAGCTTCTCGCTCTCGTCGATGAGCGGGCACACCACGTACGCCTGTCGCCCCTCGGCCACCTGCTCGCGCACCGTCGCCCACGCGCCCTGCTCCATCAGCGGGCCGTTCGCCCACTTGGTGACGATGGGTGTGCGGCCGGGCGGCAACTCGTCGAGCACGCTCACGTCGAGGTCGCCGTAGACGGTCATCGCCGCAGTGCGCGGGATGGGCGTGGCCGTCATGACCAGCACGTCCGGCACCAGTTCGCCGTCGCCCTTGTCGCGCAACGCGGCCCGTTGCTCGACGCCGAAGCGATGCTGCTCGTCGACCACCACCGCACCCAGGCTGTGGAACTGGATGCCTTCCTGGATGAGCGCGTGGGTGCCGATGGCGATGTCCACCGACCCGTCGGCCAGCCCGGCGATGACCTCACGTCGGTCGGCACCGGTGACGCGGTTGGTGAGCAGCTCGACGCGCAGCGGCCGGTCGCCGAACAGGTTGCCGGGGTCGGGCACGGTGACGCCTTCCAGCAGACGGCGCACACCGGTGGCGTGCTGCTCGGCCAGCACCTCGGTGGGCGCCATGAGCGCGGCCTGGTGCCCGCCCTGCACCGCGGTGAGCATGGCGCTGACGGCCACGAGCGTCTTGCCCGCGCCCACGTCGCCCTGCAGCAGGCGGTGCATGGGATGCGGACCGGCCAGGTCGGCCTCGATCTCGGCGATTGCCCGCCGCTGCGCGGCGGTGAGCTCGTACGGCAGCGCGGCGCGCAGGCGCGGCACCAGTTCGCCGTCGACCGTGTGGCGGATGCCCTTCGACTCGCGCTCGAGCGCCCGCTTGCGCATGACGAGCACCGTCTGCACGCGCAGCAGCTCGTCGAACGCCAGACGTCGGCGGGCGACCTCCTTCTCGGCGTACGTCTCGGGAAGGTGGATGCTCTTCAGTGCCTGATGGCGACCGAGCAGCCCCAGCCGGCGCACCACGTCGCGCGGCACGGGATCGGCGATGGTGCGCGGGTCGCACTTCTTCAGCGCGTCCTCCACCCAGCCGGCGATCTCCCACGTGCTGAGCGCCGCCTTCTCGCTCTGCGGGTAGATGGGCACGATGCGGCCCGTGCGGTCGCCGATGAGGTCGACGATGGGGTTCGCCATCTGCAACCCGCCGAACTTCACCTCGGGCTTGCCGAACAGGGCGATCTGCAGGCCGTCGCGGAACTGCTTCTCGCGCCACGGCTGGTTGAAGAACACCACGTGGAAGCGGCCGCTACCGTCGCCCACCACGGCCTCGACGATCGTGCGCCGGTTGCGGGTGGGGCGCTTGCTGACGCTGCGCACGGTGACCAGCACGAGCGCCTCCTGCCCGGGCACCAGGTCACTGACGCGACACTCGTTGGTGCGGTCCACCCAGCGCCGCGGATACGTGGTGAGCAGGTCGAGCACCGTGTACACGCCCACTTCGTGCAGCGACTTCAGCTTCTTGTCGCCGACGCCTTTCAACCGTTCGACGCCGATGGCCGACAGGTCGCGCAGCGACAGCGGTGCGTTCGACGAGGGCGACGGCTGGTCGGTCACTCGACGCCGAAGAGGTAGGGGTACAGGGGCTGCGCGCCGCGGTGCACCTCCACCTGCACGCCCGGGCGATGCTCGTCGAGCCAGGCGTGGATGACGTCGGTGTGACCGGGTGTGGCGTCGGAACCCTCGACCACGGTGACGATCTCGGCCTTCGGGCCCACCAGGTGGTCGAGCAGGGCGACCGTGGCGCCGTCGAGCGAACCGCTCACCGCGACGATGCCGTCACCACGGACGATGCCGATCCAGTCGCCCTCGCCGATGGGGCCGGCGTCGCTGTTCGTGGCCCGCACGGCCTGGGTGACCTCGCCGGTGACCACGCTCTCGGCGGCCTCGGTCATCTCGTCACCATTGGTGCCGGCGTCGGCCTCGGGGTCGTACACCACCAGCGCGGCGAGCGCCTCGGGCATGGACCGGGTGGGAACCACCACGACCGACTTCTTGGTGAGCGCGTCGAGCTGCTCGGCCACGGGGATGATGTTCTTGTTGTTCGGCAGCACGATGACCTGCTGGGCGTTCACGGCCTCGACCGCGGCGAGCAGCTCGGCGGTGGACGGGTTCAGCGTCTGCCCGCCGGTGACCACGCCCTGCACACCAAGCTGTCCGAACAGCTCGCTCAGCCCGTCGCCGCTGGAGACGGCCACGACCGCGCAGGTGACGGGCGGCAGGCCAGCGCCTGCCTTCGGGTGGCGGACACCCAGCTCGCTCTCGCGGTGGGCGTGCTCGTCGGCCATCTCCTCGAACAGGTCGGTGACGCGGATCTTCTTGGGACGACCGTCCAGGTCGAGCGCCACCTCGATGGCGGCGCCGATGTCGTTGGTGTGCACATGGCAGTTCCAGATGCCATCGCCACCGACCACGACGATGCTGTCGCCGATCTCGCCCCAGCCCTCCTTGAAGGCCTGGATGTTCGCGTCGTCGAGATCCATGAAGTACATGACCTCGTAGCGCAGCTCACTGACGTCGACCGCGCCCTCCGTGTGGCGGTGCGACACGGCGTCGAGTTGCTCCATGGACGGCCCCGGGCCCTCGTCGGGCTCGGGCAGCGGGACGCCGTCGACCACGTGCAGGGCCGAGTCGAGCAGCAGCAGGAAGCCCGCTCCCCCGGCGTCGACCACGCCGGCGTCCTTCAGCACGGGCAGCATGTCGGGCGTGCGGTCGAGGGCCGCCTTGCCCGCGGCACGGGCTGCGTGCAGCACCTCCGACAGCGACGCGCCGGCCTGGGCGGCCTCGTGCGCGCCCTCGGCCGACTCGCGGACCACGGTGAGGATGGTGCCCTCGATGGGCTTCAGCACCGCCTGGTAGGCCGACGCGCTGGCCGCCTTCAGGGCCTCGGCCACCTTGGCGCCGGTGACGCCCGTTGCCTCGCCGGCCCCCTTCAACGTGGAGGCCAGGCCGCGCAGGATCTGGCTGAGGATGACGCCGCTGTTGCCGCGGGCGCCCATGAGGCTGCCGTGCGAGATGGCGTCGCAGGT
>CBHWEI010000237.1:0-6350 GCA_966112835.1 uncultured Acidimicrobiaceae bacterium | reverse complement strand
GGCATCCGCCACAGCGAGATGAACGCCAGCCCCGACGAGCCCGTGCACTTCGTGCAGATGTGGGTGCTGCCCGACACCGCCGGCATCCAGCCCGGCTACGAGCAGCGAGACCTGAACGCCGATCTGGCCAAGGGCGGCCTGGTGCCGCTCGCCAGCGGCCAGGGCCACCCCGGCGCCATCCACATCCACCAGAAAGGCGCGGTGCTGTGGGGCGCACGGCTGAAGGACGGCGAGTCGGTGCAGGTGCCGACGGCCGACCACGTGCACGTCTTCGTCGCTCTGGGCAGCGGAGCGCTGGAACAGGCGGGCGATCTGGGCCAGGGCGATGCGGTGCGCATCACCGGTTCTGCGCCGCTGAGGTTCACGGCGGGCCCAGAAGGTGCTGAACTGTTGGTATGGGCCACGGAGTAGACGCAGACCGCCGCAGTGAACTGAACGCACGACGAGACGAGCTCGCCGCGCAGTACATCAAGCCGCGTGAGTCGCGCCCCGCGTCCAGTGCGCGGGGCGTGCACCACGCCGCACACATCTGCAGCGACGTCGAGCGCACCGTCCAGTTCTACGACGGCATCCTGGGCTTCCCGCTCATCGAGATGTTCGAGAACCGCGACTACGAGGGCTCCACGCACTTCTTCTTCGACATCGGCCACGGCAACTGCCTGGCCTACTTCGACCTGCCGGGCCTGGACCTGGGCGAGTACCAGGAGGTGCTCGGTGGCCACCACCACCTGGCGATCTCGATGGAGCGCAGCCAGTGGGAGGCCGCGAAGGCCCGCCTCGAGGCCGCGGGCATCGAGTGCGCCCACGTCGACGGCTCGTCGCTGTACTTCCGCGGCCCCGACGGCGAACGCCTCGAGCTCATCAGCGACCCCCTGGGCGAGATGTACGGAAAGTCCGTCGGCTGACACCCCTTTCTCCCGAACTCGAGTTCTGCGTGACACGCTTCCCCCGAACTTGAGTTCTGCGTGACGGGCGCGGCCTACAGTCGGCCCATGGAATTCCACTTCGCGACCGTCTGGGAATCACTCGCTGATGCGTTGGGCGACCTCACCGCCGTCGTCCACGGCGACCGCCGCTTCACCTGGCGCGAGTACGACGAACGGTCGGCCCGCGTGGCCGCCGGCTTCTCGGCCGCAGGCCTCGGCCCCGACAGCAAGATCGGCCTGTACCTCTACAACGGCAACGAGTACCTCGAGGCCCACTACGCGGCGTTCAAGATGCGCGGCGTGCCCATCAACGTGAACTACCGGTACCTCGACGAGGAACTGGTGTACCTGCTCGACAACGCCGACGCCGAGGCGCTGGTGTTCCACTCGTCGCTCGGCGATCGCGTCGAGCGCATCCGCGAGCGTCTGCCGAAGTTGAAGCTGCTCGTCGAGGTCGACGACGGCGGCGCGGGCCAGGTGCCCACCGCTCGCCGCTACGAGGAGATCGTCGCCAACCACGAGCCGATGCCGCGCATCACCCGCTCGGAGGACGACATCTACATGCTCTACACGGGTGGCACCACGGGCATGCCCAAGGGCGTCATGTACGACATGGGCAACTTCACCCGTTCGTTCGCGCAGCTCGGCTTCCCGCTCATCGGCCTCACCCCGCCCGAGGAGGCGGGCGAGATCGCCGAACTGGTGAAGGGCAGCATCGAGGCCGGCAACCGCATCGTCAGCATGCCGTGTGCGCCACTCATGCACGGCACCGGCGTATGGCTGGGCGCGATGATCCCGCAGCTGGCCGGCGCGCAGGTGGTCACACTGCAGAGCCGTTCGCTCGACGCCGACGAGATCCTCACGACCGTGCAGCACGAGGGCGTCACCAACATCACCATCGTCGGCGACGCGTTCTCGAAGCCGCTCATCGCGGCTATCGACGCGGCCAACGAGGCCGGCACTCCGTACGACACGTCGAGCCTGAAGATGATCATCTCCTCGGGCGTGATGTGGACGGCCGAGGTGAAGGAGGCGCTGCTCGACCGCATCGAACAGGCCATCCTGGTCGACGCCATCGGCTCGTCGGAGGGCTCGATGGGCAGCAGCATCAGCATGAAGGGCTTGCCGCCCAGCACCGCCAAGTTCAGCCGCAACCCCACCACGAAGGTGTTCACCGAGGATGATCGCGAGGTGCTGCCCGGCAGCGGCGAGATCGGCATGGTGGCTGCCGGTGGCATGGTGCCGGTGGGCTACTTCAAGGACCCCGAGAAGTCGGCCCGCACGTTTCGCACCATCGACGGCGTGCGCTACTCGTTCCCCGGCGACATGGCGCAGGTGGCCGAGGACGGCTCGCTCATCCTGCTCGGCCGCGGCAGCCAGGTCATCAACTCGGGTGGCGAGAAGATCTTCCCCGAAGAGGTGGAGGAGGCCGTGAAGCGCGTCAACGGCGTCCTCGACTGCCTGGTCATCGGCATCGAGGATGACCGCTTCGGTCAGGCCGTCACGGCCATCGCTTCCCTCGCCGACGGCGCCGACCCCGACGAGGCCTCGGTGATCGCCGGCGTGAAGCACGACCTGGCCGGCTACAAGGCGCCCAAGCGCGTCATCTTCGTCAGCCAGGTGCCCCGCGCCCCCAACGGCAAGGCCGACTACAAGGCCGCCAAGCAACTCGCCTACGACGCCCTCGGCCTCGGCGAGTAGGTCGCGTCACGCAGAACTCAAGTTCGGGAGGAAGCGAGCGTCACGCAGAACTCAAGTTCTTCGTGACACCCCGGCACTCCCGTTCATGCGAGCTTCTCCTGGAAGAAGGCGAGCACCTTCTGCACGCTCTCGTCGTCGCGCTGTTCGGTGAGCACCGAGTGGTCGCTCTTCTTCGCACTCGGCAGCTCGACGGCGATGAACGCATCGCCCAGCAGGTGCCGCAGCGTCTCGAAGCGCGTGCCCACCGCCTTGTCCTCCGTGAAGCGCAGGCCCAGCACCTGGCATCCCTCGGCGGCACGACGGGCCACCACGAGTGCATCGTCGGGTGACAGGTTCAGGTCGGCGCCACGGGCCTTGCCCACGGGGAACGGCATGGACGGCTGACTGAGCACCGGGGCCACCATGATGTCGTCGACCATCATCGCCAGCGCGAAGCCGCCGCTGAAGCACATGCCCACCGCACCGACGCCGGGACCGCCGACCTCCTGGTGCAGGTTGCGGGCCAGGGCCCGCAGGAAGCTGATGATGGGCGACGTCTGGTTCATGGCCATGTTGCTGAACTCGCGCGACACGCACACCTTGGCGAACGACGACGCCAGGTAGCTGCCACTGACCTCGCGGCCCGGCGTGCCGACCAGCGACGGCATGACCACGGTGAAGCCGGCGTCGACCACCTCGTTGGCGAACTGGGTGACTTTGGGTGTGATGCCGGGGATCTCGTGCACGACGATGACACCTGGGCCCGTGCCACGTCGGTAGACGGGGCGGGTGTAGCCGGCGGCGGTGAAGGTGGACTGCTCCCACCCGGCGAGGACGTCGTCGCTCATGCGAGCCTCCTGACTGCGGTGAGGGCCCGCTCGGCGAGCCCTTCGGTTCCGACCTTGAACGTCTCCAGGTCGACGCCTTCCTGGTTGCCCATGGCGCCGTGCAGGTAGCGGGCGAACACGCCTTCGCTGATGACCGCGAGCCGCCAGCAGCTGAACGCCACGTAGTAGTCGATGCCGCTCAGGTCGCGGCCGGTGCGGGTGGCGTAGCGCTGCAGCAGGTCGTCGTAGGTGAGGAACCCGCCGGCGGGCGTGGGGTCGTTGGCGCGCATGGTGGTCGGGTCGCCGTCGTTCCAGTACACGCCCAGATAGCCCACGTCGGCGAGCGGGTCGCCAAGCGTGCACAGCTCCCAGTCGAGCACTGCGGCGATGCGGCCGGCGTGCACGTCGGTGAGGCAGTTGCCGAAACGGAAGTCGCCGTGCGCGATGGACACGCCCACCTGCACCGGCACCTTCTCGCGCAGGCGACGGGCCACCTCGTCGATGGCCGGCAACTCGCGGGTCTTGCTCTGCTCCCACTGGGTGCTCCAGCGCTTCACCTGGCGCTCGACGTAGCCCTCGCGCTTGGCCAGGTCGCCCAGGCCCACCGCGTCGACGTCGACCTCGTGCAGGTCGGCCAGCACGTCGATGAGGTGCTCACTGGCCTGCACCTTCAACTCGGGCGTCAGCAGCGAGGCCCGCTCGGGACTGTCGAGCACCACGCCGTCGACGAAGCCCATCACGTAGAACGGCGCGCCGTTCACGTCGGTGTCGGTGCACACGCCCAACGCGGGCGGCACCGGCACGGCGGTGGTGCCGACCGCGGCGATGATGCGGTGCTCGCGCGCCATGTCGTGCGCCGTGGCCAGCACGTGCCCGAGCGGCGGACGACGCAGCACGAAGCGCGTGCCGTCGGACCCCGTCACCCGGTACGTCAGGTTCGACCTGCCTCCGGCGATGAGGTCGAAGGTGAACGGGCCCACGGCCCCGTCGATGTTGGTCTCCAGCCACTGCGTGACCGGTGCGATGTCGATGCCCTGCACGGGCGTCACCGTAGTGGGCAGCGAGCGCGCCGGACTCAACCGGGCCGACTCAGCCGGGCCGACTCAGCCGGGCCGACTCAGCCGGGTCGACTCAGCCGGGACGGCCGATGCCGACGACCTTGTTCCACCGCACCGGGGCGAGCGCCACCGTGGTGCCGGTGTTCACGGCGTGGATCATCTGCCCGCCGCCCACGTAGATGCCCACGTGGCCGATGGGGGCGTAATAGAAGATGAGGTCGCCGGGCTGCACCTGGTCGCGCGACACGTGCGGGATGCTGGCGTACTGGGCGCCGCTCTGGTGCGGCAGGTACACGCCGGCGCGACCCCACGACCACTTGGTGAGACCCGAGCAGTCGAACGCTACACCGGGCGACTCGGCCGCGAACTTGTAGGGCACGCCGATCTGGCTGTACGCCGCGGCAACCGCGACGCCGGCCTTGCCCGACACGGGCGGCGGTGCGGGGGTGGGCTTCGGCTTGGGCGTCGGCGTGGTGGGCGTGCTGGGGTCGGAACCCGTGTCGCCGCCACCGCCGCGGCCAGGAGCCACCGTGGTGCCGGGGGCGTTGCTGTCGCCGTTGCCCCCACCGTTTCCCGACGGAGCCGACAGCGCGGCAGCCGACTGCGCACGGCGCTCGGCTTCGGCCTCGAGCGTGGCCGCACCGAAGTTCGACTGGGCCTGAGCCAGCTTCTGCTCGTAGGTGGACTGCAGCGACTCGAAGTCCTTCTGCTTCTGCTGGAGCGTGGCGATGAGCGCCGCAGCCTGCTGCTGCTTCGACTGCAACCGCGCGGTCTCCTTGGCCAACTGGTCGACCAGCGACTGCAGGTCGTCGGCAGTGGCCTCGCCGGTGTCGAGTGCGACGCTGCCCAGCGCGTCGCGCTGTTCGGCGGCGCTGTAGGTGGCGGCGTTGCTGAACAGCGGGCTCAGTGCCGCCGAACCGCCGGTGGTGAACTTGGCGACGGCCAGGTCGGTGAGCACGGTCTGCACGTCGCCGAGCTTCGCCGTGATCTGGTCGACCTTCGCCTGCGACTCGGCGATGTCGGCGTCGAGTGCGACCTTCTGGTCCTGCGCCGCGCCGTAGTCCTCGTCGAGCTGGCCCATCTGGTTGATGAGGTTGTCGAGCTCGTCCTGCGCCTGCTGCACCTGCTGCTGGGCGTCGCCGACACTGTCGGCCCGGACCACCTGCGGGCCCCCGACCAGACCGGCGAGGCCGGCAGCGAGGACGAGTGAGGACAGGGCGAATCGGACGGGTCTGCGGGACATGACCCGATCAGGTTACAGATGTGACGAACGGGTTGCGAAACGGCACCGCCGCGCGGGCCGATTTCGGGGCTGAACTGGCATGACGCGCTCGCGCGTGCGTTCGGTCACTCCCACTCGATGGTGCCCGGCGGCTTCGACGTGACGTCGTACACCACCCGGTTCACGCCACGCACCTCGTTGATGATGCGGTTCGACATGGTCTCGAGCAGGTCGTACGGCAGTCGCGCCCAGTCGGCGGTCATCGCGTCGTCGCTGGTGACGGCACGGATGATGATCGGGTGGGCGTAGGTGCGCTCGTCGCCCATCACGCCCACCGACCGCACGTCGGCGGCGAGCACGGCGAACGCCTGCCACAGCTCGCGCTCCAGGCCGGCCTTGTGGATCTCGTCGCGGACGATGGCGTCGGCGTGTTGCAGCGTGGTGACCCGCTCGGGCGTCACCTCGCCCAGGATGCGCACACCCAGGCCGGGGCCGGGGAACGGCTGGCGCAGGATGATCTCGTCGGGCAGGCCGAGCTCCTTGCCCAGGCGGCGCACCTCGTCCTTGAACAGGTCGCGCAGCGGCTCGACGAGCTTCAGCGTCATGTCCTCGGGCAGGCCGCCCACGTTGTGGTGGC
>CBHWEI010000236.1:0-6413 GCA_966112835.1 uncultured Acidimicrobiaceae bacterium | reverse complement strand
GCGAGTAGCGGCGCGGCAGTTGCACGGTGGCCAGGTCGCCGTGGAACCACTGCACTGCGGGGGCGTCGGCGCGGGCGTAGTCGAGCAAGTCGGTGTCCAGGTCCACACCGTCCACGTCGAAACCGCGGCGGGACAGTTCGATGGCCACGCGGCCCATGCCGCACCCGGCGTCGAGCACGCTCGTCGGCGAGTACGACGCGATCAGGTCGGCCTCGCCGTGAGCGGCCGTCCCCTCGGCCTCCATGCGCGCCCAGCGGGTGTGGTACTCGCTCAGGTCGATCTCGCGGCGCCACGCCGCCCAACGGTCGCTGATGTGACGGCCCGGTTCGCTCATCCCAATAGTCTCTGGCCGATGGACGGGTTTCCCACCGCCGCGAACGTCGACGAGTTCCGGCGCGACGGCCACACCGTGGTGCGCGGACTGGGGAGTCACCTCGACCACGCATCGCTCCGCCACGCACTGCAGCCCTACGCCGGCCGCGCCCGCGAGCACCTCGGGCACCTGCGCGAACGGTCCACGTACGACAAGGCATTCCTGCAGCTCTTCAACCTGTGGACCCGCGACGAGGCGATCCGCGACTTCACGCTCGCCGAGCAGTTCGCCGGCGCCGCGGCCACGCTCCTGGGCACGCCGGCCGTGCGCCTCTACCACGACCAGGCGCTGGTGAAGGAGCCCGGCGGCGGGCACACACCGTGGCACCAGGACCAGCGCTACTGGCCGCTGGACGGTGCACGGACCGTCACCATGTGGATGGCGCTCACGGACTGCACCGTCGACATGGGCACCATGCGGTTCGCGTCGGGCTCACAGCGGCGGGGTGACCTGGGCCCGCTGCCCATCAGCGACGAGTCCGAGGCGCGCCTGGCCGAGCTCATCGAGCGAGAGGGCTGGACCGTGTCGGCACCGGTGCCCATGGCCGCCGGCGACGCGTCGTTCCACGACGGCTGGGTGGTGCACGGCGCCGGCCCGAACACCACGGACCGCGAGCGCGTGGCGATGACCGTCATCTACGTGGAGGACGGAGCGCTCATCACGCCGCCCGACTCACCCGAGCGCGCCCACGACCTGGCCACCTGGCTGCCCGGCCAGCAGCCAGGCGACGCCATCGGCTCGCCGATCAACCCGCGGCTGGGAGCAATTGCAGCAGGCTGGTGATGCGCTCGAAGTCGGCACCCGGATGATCGTCGAACGGGTCGAGCAGGATGGGGTGCAGCCCGGCCGCACGCGCCCCGCCGACATCCATGGTCACCGAGTCGCCGACGTAGGCGATGCGGCTGCGTTCGATGCCCGGGAAGTGCTCGAGCGCGAAGTCGAAGATGTGCGGGTCGGGTTTGGCGACGCCCACCAGGTGGCTGTCGATGATGACCCGCACCGGCGTGTGCGGCCCGGGCCCGGCCTGGCAGACCCCGCTGCGGCTGAGCACCTCGGCGATCTGTCCGCTGGCGTTGCTGACCACACCCACCGGCACGTCAGCAGCCTGCAGGTCGCGCAGCGCCTGCACGCTCTCGGGGATGGGCCACCGCCACGTCCACGCGTTGCGGGTGTGCTCGAGCACCTCGGCGGCCAGTTCCACGTCGTGCTCGGGCACCCCGACCGCACGCACGTAGGCCACGTTGTAGTCGTGCCAGAACCGCTCGGCGGCACCCGCGGCGCTCTTCGCCGCCATGCCCGCGTAGTGCGCGCGCACGTGGGCCTGCACCGACGGATCGCCGTCGTGGTAGGCCAGCAGCGGGCCCAGGATGGTGGGGTCGGGCAGCAGGAAGATGCCGCCCGCGTCGAACAGGATCGCGTCGAAATTCGGGTGCGCCACTGCACCAACCTAACCTTGAGCCGTGCGCAGCCCTCGTGACTTCTTCAAGCCGCTCGCCGTCGGTGCCCCCGAGCCCGTCCGCGAGATCCCGTTCCGCCCCAGCCGGGTCATCCACTTCTTCCCGCCGCAGAACGAGAAGCTGGTGTCGAAGCTGCCCGACATCATCCCGACGGTCGACATCCTGCTCGGCAACCTCGAGGACGCCATCCCCATGGCCGACAAGGAAGCCGCCCGCGCCGGGCTGGTCCACGTCGGCACGACGGTCGACATGGGCACGACGCAGCTGTGGACGCGCATCAACAGCCTGGACTCGCCGTGGGCGCTCGACGACCTCACCACGCTGGTCGGCGAGATCGGCGACAAGCTCGACGTCATCATGGTCCCGAAGGTGGAGGGGCCCGAGGACATCCACTACGTCGACCGGCTGCTCGCCCAGCTCGAGGCGAAGGCCGGCCTGAAGAAGCCGCTGCTCGTGCACGCCATCCTCGAGACCGCCCGCGGCGTCGCCAACATCGAGGCCATCTGCGCCGCCTCGCCGCGCATGCAGGGCCTGTCGCTCGGCCCGGCCGACCTGGCCGCGAACCGGCGCATGAAGACCACGCGCGTGGGCGGCGGCCACCCCGACTACGTGGTGCGCGTCGACCCGCCGCAGGGCGCCGACGGCCCCGAGTACTCGGCTCCTCGCGCCACCTTCCAGCAGGACCTGTGGCACTACACCATCGCCCGCATGGTCGACGCGTGCGTCACGTTCGGCCTGCTGCCGTTCTACGGGCCGTTCGGCGACATCAAGGACACCGTCGCCTGCGAGGACCAGTTCCGCAACGCCTACCTGCTCGGCTGCGTGGGCGCGTGGAGCCTGCATCCCGCGCAGGTCGACATCGCCAAGCGTGTCTTCAGTCCCCGCCCCGAGGACGTCCGGCAGGCGCAGCGCGTCATCGACGCCATGGGCGACGGCACCGGCGCCATCATGCTCGACGGCAAGATGGAGGACGACGCCTCGGTGAAGCAGTGCAAGGTAGTCGTCGAGCTGGCCCGCCAGTTGGCCGCCCGCGACCCCGAGCTGGCCGCGTCGTACGGATTCTGAGCAGAAAGAGCACAGCCATGAGCGATCTCCGCCCCCGCCGTTCCGTCCTGTACATGCCCGCGGCCAACGAGCGTGCGCTCGAGAAGGCCAAGACCATCGACGCCGATGCGATCATCTTCGACCTGGAGGACGCGGTCGCACCCGACGCCAAGGAAGCCGCACGCGCCAACGCCGTGGCCGCCGCCTCGTCGGGCGAGTACGGCTCGCGCGAGCTCACCATCCGCTGCAACGGCCTGGACACGGCATGGGGCGTCGACGACCTGGCCGCGGCCGCCCAGTCGGGTGCCGGCGCGGTGGTCATCCCCAAGGTCGGCTCGGTGGAGTACCTCGACCAGGTGTCCGACCGCCTCGACGCCGCCGGCGCCCATCCCGACATGAAGATCTGGGCGATGGTCGAGACTCCCACCGCCATCTTCGACGTGCGCGCCATCGCCGCGCACTGGCGGGTGGAGGTGCTCGTGATGGGCACCAACGACCTGGCCCGCGAGCTGCGCTCGTCGCTCGGCGCGCCCGGCCGTCACCCGCTGGTGCCCCACCTGGCCACGGCACTGGCCGCCGCTCGCGAGGCCGGCAAGGTCATCCTCGACGGCGTGTACAACGACGTGAAGGACGACGAAGGGTTCCGCGCCGAGTGCGTGCAGGGGTTCGAGATGGGCTTCGACGGCAAGACCCTCATCCACCCCGGTCAGGTCGGCATCTGCAACGACGTGTGGGCCCCGTCGGCCGACGACGTCGAGAACGCCCGCGGGTTGATCGCCGCGTTCGAGGAGGGCATCGCCGCCGGCAAGGGCGTCGTCACCTTCAACGGCCGCATGATCGAGAACCTGCACGTCGCCAACGCACAGCGCCTGCTGGCCGTGGTCGACGCCATCGCCACACGCGGCTGAGGGGCGTCTCTGGGAGGCGCCCCTCGGTCGTCAGCCCCTTTGAAATGCAGGCCTTGTGTCCTGCGAGTCCCCATCAGGGGGAAGTGGCTTCTGAGTTCAGCGTGCGCCTTCACGAACGCACACGCAAGTACTTCTTCGGTTACTTCGTCCCCGCCGCGAACTGCACCACGGCCGGGTCCACCACCAGGCCGTCTTGGCGCGGCTGCGTGTACGACTTGATGCTCGACTTCTCGGACTCGTAGGTGGTCAGCGCCTCGTAGCGCGGACCGTGCTCGTCGACGAAACGACTGATGGGTGCGATGGTGGTGTGCAGCGCCGGCATGTGGAACGTGGTGAGCGTGGTGCGCTGCAGCATCGGGTCGGGCGAGGCGACCACACGGTGCAACGTGGCGGGCCAGTGGTCGTTCGTCCAACGGCTCATGAGCCGGCCGACGTTGATGACGAACGCGTCGTCGCGCACCGGCACCGGGATCCACTCGCCCGGTGCGTCGAGCCGGTTCACCTGCAACCCCTCGAACTGCCCGCGCTGGTGGAGCACCGTGAGCGCGTTGCCGTCGGAGTGCTCGTGGAAAAGCAGCTCGGGCTGCCCGTCGGCCGACGGTGCGGCGACCGCCCCCTGCCGGGCCGGGTAGTGGTTGATGGCGAAGCTCGACGCGTTCGGTTCGATCTGGCCGTCGAACCCGTCGACGCCGATGCCCAGCGCGATGCCGAACAGGCGCATCAACGCGCCACCGAGCACCTGCGTGTGCGCGAACAGCGCCTCGACCGCGCGACGGAAGTCGGCAGGCTCGGTGGGCCACACGTTGGGGTGGTAGTAGTCGGCCAACGCCGGGTCGATGCCCGCGGCGATGGCCGCGTCGGCGTCGTCGAACCGTGCGGCGAGGAACCGCTCGAGGCGGACCGCGCCGTGCTCGTCGGGCCGCAGGTGCACGCCGCGGTACGGGTGGGGGCTGCGGAACTGCTCCTTGGTGGCGGTGGGGAGCGCCGAGAATGCGTACGCCGCGGCGTACACGTCGTCCAGCACGTTGGTCGGTACGCCGTGGCCGATCACCTGGAAGAAGCCGACTTCGGTGGCCGCGGCTTCGATGGCCGTGGCGGCCGGGGTGCCGTCCTCGCCGGCGAGGAAGGGTCCGATGTCGACGACGGGGATCTCGTGAGCCATGCCGTCCACAGTAGGCGGCAGCCGGTCGCGGCGGGCTACGGCCCGTCGGTCATCGGCAGCACGCCACTGCAACGGGGCCACCTCGACGACGTCGGCCAGCGGGCGCACCATCTCGCGGCGGTGATAGGTGCTCACCAGGTCCGGGCCGACGATGCGGTGCACGCGCTGCGCGCGCCGGACCAGGAACGGTATGCATCCCCAGAACGCCACCCAGAGGAACGGGCCGAACTGGGTGGGGTCGTCGGCCAGCACCGAAGGGATGATGAGCGCGCCGGCCCCCGGCAGAATCAGCGCGACCAGGGCCGACATGGCGATCGTCGATCGCAACGAGTTGCGCCGACCGACGACGAGTTCTGGATCAGCGCTCATCGGGCACCCTCCGGCGGCGCAGGAGCGCGCCGATCAGCAAGCCGCCGAGCGCCACACCGACGACGACGGCGATGATCCCGGTGGCCGACGCGGTGGCCGTGTGGTCGGGCGCCACGGTCACGAACGTGGCGAGCACCGACACCTGCGCACCGGCCGTGCACATGTCGATGTCGATCACCCCGTCGGCGCCGCCGGACGGGGCGCCCTTCAGGTCGTACCGCTCGCCCACGGTGGGCAACGGGCCGAACCAGGCGTCCTCGACGGTGTTCTCGCTGCCGTCGAACAGCGTGTTGTCGGGGTTACGACCGGCGAAGCGGACCGTGCGCTCGCTGCCGTCGTCGGCGCGGACCGTCATGATCACGCCGACGACCTGGTCGATGGTGGTCGACACGACAACGCCCGTGACGCTCTCGAGCTCCGTCGGCCCAGTGGTGCACGCAGCAGACGCCGTGCCGGCGCCGACCGGCATCCACAGCGAAGCCGCCAGCACCGGCAGCGCTGCGAGCAATGCTCTGAGAGCCGGCCGTGACATCGGCAGATCATGTCACGCAGCCGTGCGAAGATGGGTCGTGGCGAAGCACGCGCGGGACGACTTCGAGCAAGCCCGACGCGAGGCGGTGGCGAGCGAGCCGATCGCCCCGATCAGCGATCACTTCGCTCGGTCGAGCGGCGAGTACCAAAGTGCGCTGGCCTTCGTGTCGCTCGCGGCCTTCTTGCGGTCATGGCGCGATGTCCGCCGGCGCCGTCGTCTGGGCGAGGCCCCGCCCCGCGTCGCGGCGAGTCGTCGGTACACCCCCAAGCGACGCCGTCCGTGAGCGCCCGCCTGTTGCGCCGACCGACGGCATTGCTGCTCGCTCTGCTGGCCCTGGCGGCGTGCGGCGGCGCATCGGCGCGGATCGCGTGGTCGTTCGGCCCCGCCGACGGTGTGGAGTTCATCGGCGTGCACGACGGCTTCCTCGACGCCATCGCGACGGGTTGATCGCTCCCGGGAGATTCCTGCATTTCCTGTTGACGAATCGAACGTATGTTCGTATAATGGACTTCGTGGATGAGATCCTCGAAGCCCTCGACACGGCAGCAGATGCCGCTGACGGCCTCCT
>CBHWEI010000235.1:0-6462 GCA_966112835.1 uncultured Acidimicrobiaceae bacterium | reverse complement strand
TCGTTCTGCGAGAGCTACGACCGGCTGTGGACCACCACGTCCACCCGCGGCGTGTGCGGCGGGGTGCTGGACATCGAGGTCTGCGCCGACGATCCGCACAGTGGGCGGGCCAGCGGGGTGCTGCCCTCCAGCTTCCGCATCCTGCGCCTGCTGCTCGACCGCATCGAGGACTCGGCCACCGGTCGCCTGCTGCTGCCCACCGCGAACGTGCACATCCCCGACCACCGCCTGGCCGAGGCCCGCATCGCCGCGGACGCATTCCCTGCGCTGTCCAGCAGCTTCCGCCCGGTCGCCGGCGTGCAGCCGATGGGCGCCGACGCCTACGAGGAGTTGGTGAACGAGACGTGGCGGCCGGCGCTCGAGGTCATCGGCGTCGACGGCCTGCCGCCGGTGGCCGATGCCGGCAACGTGTTCCGTTCACGCCTCAGCGTGAAGCTGTCGCTGCGCCTTCCACCCACCGCCGACACGTGGGCCGTGGGTGACGAGCTGCGCACCGTGCTCGAGGCCGATCCGCCGTTCGGTGCCACGGTGCGCCTGCAGGAGGGTGCTCGCGGCCCCGGCTGGGAGTCGCCCGCGTTCGAACCGTGGCTGCAGGCCGCGGTGGACCGAGCCAGCGAACGCCACTGGGGCGTGCCGTCGGCCTCGTGCGGCGTGGGCGGCACCATCCCGTTCATGGGCATGCTCGGCGAGCAGATGCCCGACGCGCAGTTCCTGTTGGTGGGCGTGCTCGGCCCCGAGTCGAACGCGCACGGGCCCGACGAGTTCCTGCACCTGCCCACCGTGCGCCGCGTCACCGCCACCGTCGCGGACGTGCTGCAGGCCCACGCTGCGAGCGGCTCGTGAGGAGGCACGCATGAGTACACCAGCGGAAGCCCGCAGCGCCGCCGATGCGGCCGCCGCCACGGCCGGGGTGACCATCGCACCGGTGGCCGCGCCCGACGAGCTCGACGTGCTGCGCGCCACCATGGAGTCGGTGTGGGGGCCGGAGATCGTGCCGCCGCGCAACCTGCTCCGCGGCCTGGCCCTGGGCGGCGCCTGCCTGCTGGTGGCCCGGGCCGACGATGCGCCCGTGGGGTTCGCGCTCGGCTGGCTGGGTTGGGAGGGCGGCGTCCACTTCCATTCGCACCAGGTGGGGGTGCAGACCGGCGTGCGCGGTGGCGGTGTGGGCCTGGCGCTGAAGCTCGCCCAACGCGCGCTGTGCCTCGAGCACGGCATTGCCGAGATGCGCTGGACGTTCGATCCGCTGCTGTGGGCCAATGCTCGTTTCAACCTGGTGCGCCTGGGCGCAGAGGTGATGGCCTACCTGCCGAACTGCTACGGCGAACGCCGCGACGCGTTCAACACCGGCGACATCACCGACCGCCTGGAGGTGCGCTGGCGGCTGGACGTGCCGGTGGGCGGCGCGCCGTTCGACGCGCACGGCCACGACGTGGTGGAGGTGCCACGCGACTACCTGCAGCTGCGCGCCGCCGACCCCGCCGCCGCGGCCGTGCTTCGGTTGCGCACCCGCGATCGCTTCCAGCAGGCGCTGGCCGCCGGGCGCGGCGTGGCCGGCTGGTGCGACGACGGCTACGTGCTGGGTGGTGCGCCGTGAGGATCGAACAGGTCGAACTGGCTCGCGTCGCCATGCCATTGGTGCGCCCGTTCCGCACCAGCTTCGGTGTGCAGGAGACGCGCGACGTGCTCCTGGTGCACGTGGTCACCGACCAGGGCGAGGGCTGGGGCGAGTGCGCCGCGCACGCCGAGCCGTTCTACAACGAGGAGTTCACCGAGGCCGCGATCATGGTGCTGCGCCGTTGGCTGGTGCCCGCGGTGATGGCGCTGCCCGAGCCGACGGGCGACGCAGTGGCTGGTGCGGTGCGGCCGGTGAAGGGCTACCGCGCTGCGAAGGCCGGGCTGGAGATGGCGGTGCTCGACGCACAGCTGCGCGCCGAAGGCCGCTCGTTGGCCGGCCGCCTCGCCGGCGGGGACGCACCGCGGTCGCACATCGACGTCGGCGTGTCCGTGGGCATCACGCCCACCGTCGCCGAGCTGGTCGACCAGGTGCGCGGCTACGTGGCCGACGGGTACGAGCGGGTGAAGTTGAAGGTGATGCCCGGCTGGGACGTCGACCCGGTGGGTGCGGTGCGCGACGCGTTCCCCGAACTGGCGCTGCAGGTCGATGCGAACGCCGGCTATTCGGCCGACGATCCCGAGCACGTCGCCGCGGTTCGCTCGCTCGACCGCTTCGACGTGCTGATGATCGAGCAGCCGTACCCGCCCGACGAACTGCGCGCCCACGCGGCGTTGGCGGCGGGCATGCGCACGCCCGTCTGCCTCGACGAGTCCATCCTGTCGGTGCGCCACACCCTCGACGCGCTCGACCTGGGCGCGTGCACCATCGTGAACATCAAGGTCGGCCGGGTGGGCGGCGTGCTGGAAGCCATGCGCATCCACGACGCCTGCCGCGAACGCGACGTGCCGGTGTGGTGCGGCGGCATGCTCGAGACCGGGGTCGGCCGCGCCGCCAACGTGGCGCTGTCGTCGCTGCCCGGCTTCGTGTTCCCCGCCGACATCTCCGCCAGCGACCGCTACTGGCGCCGCGACATCACCGAGCCGTTCGTCCTGGTCGGCTCCACCATCGCCGTCCCCACCGGGCCGGGCCTGGGCGTCACCGTCGACGTCGGTGTCCTGCACGACCTCGGTGCCCACTTCGAGACCCTGGGAGGTCCACCCCGATGAGCGCAACCACACCGTCGCGAAAGCGCGGCGCACGGGCCGAGGTGCCCGTCACCCGCGAGGCCATCGTCGAGGCAGCGTTCGCGCTCATCGAGGAGCGCGGCTTCGACAGCTTCAGCATGCGCTCGCTCGCCACCGAGCTGGGCGTGTTCCCCGCCACCCTGTACTGGCACGTCGGCGATCGCGGGCAGCTGCTGGGTCTGGTGGAGGAGAAGTGGACCCTGCAGATCGAGCTGCCCGACCACCTCGACGACTGGCAGGAGTGGATGCGCGAGCTGGGGCGTCGCTACCGCCGCAACGCCCACGCCCACCCGCACGTCGCCCGGCTCATCAGCGTCGAGCGGGTGCGCAACATCAACGCCATGCGCATCCCCGACGCAGTGCTCGGCAAGATCGCCGAGCTGGGTCTGGGCGACGACATGGTGCACGCCTACAACGCGCTCGTCGGCGCGGTGCAGGGCTTCGTCGTGATGGAATTGGCCCGCATCGCCGACCCCGACGAGCCGTCGGCCCGGGCCACCGAGCAGGAGATCCGCACGCTCGACGCCGAGCAGTTCCCGCACATCACCGCGCACCTCGACCAGGTGGCCGACCACGCATTGTCGGTGCGCTGGAGCGACGGCGTGCAGAACCCGCTCGACGAGTCGTTCGAGTTCCTGCTCGACATCCTCCTCGTCGGCATCGTCGCCCGCCTGCCCGACCGGGGCTGAGCCGGCGGCGTCAGTGCGGCAGCAGATGCTGCAGGCCGCGGACGGTGGCCACCCGGAACGCGCAGATGTCGTGTGCCGTGCCCAGTTCTTCGTAGTGCACGTCGTAACCGCGGGCGACGGCGGCGTCGTGGAAGCGACGGTTGGCATCGAGGTGCGTGAACCGCAGGTCCATGGGCAGCGGCCCGTCCTCCAGCCGGCCGATCTGCTGGTACAGCCGCATCGGCAGCACCGGTTCGGCCTGGATGCGGGCGGTCAGCCACTCGGGATGAGCGGGCATGTCGGGCCCGTACCAGAAGCTGCCCGACACCGACAGCACGTTGCCGACCACGTCGGGATGCTCCATCGCGGTGAACGTGCTCTGCAGCCCACCCAGGCTGGCACCACCGAGCACGGTGGCAGCGGGCGACGGGTCGACGGCGAACTGCCGGCGCAGGGCCGGGATGATCTCGTCGGCCAGCATCGCCGCATGCGCAGGGTTGCAGCTGAGCTCGCGCGTGCGGTCGGCGAAGCCGGTGGACGAGTGTGCGCCGGGGACCAGTGCGACGATGCACGGCGGGATGTCACCGCGCTGCACCGCAAGGTCGAGCGCTCGTGGCAGCTGGGCGATCTGCAGGTACGACTCGCCGTCGAGCAGCACCACCAACGGCAGCGCTTCACCACCCGAGGCCGGGGTCCACACCGTGACCGTCCGCGTGTCGTCCATGGCGGCCGACGTGTGGTCGAACGAGCGCAGCGTGCCCTGCGGCGCGTCGTGGGCAGCGAACCACGGGGCCACCGGTGCGCCGCGCAGCGACAGCACCGACTCGAACTGCTCGTCGGGAACCTGCAGCCCGAACAGCACGGCGAGCGGGGCGATGCGCTGCGGGTTGTGCTGGTCGGCGAACGCGCGCTGCTGCGCCTCCAGCATCAGCCGTTGCCACGCCGCGTCGTTGGTGGGCGCCTCGCGCAGGAACGGGTCGTCGACGACGAACCGGTACGACACCAGCGTGTCGCCGGGCGCGTCGACCTCGAGCGCGTACACATCGCTGTCGCCCACCCGTTGCAAGGGGGTGGAGCGGCCGTGGTCCACCAACCCGCACTGCAACGACACGCTGGGCGCCGTGCCGATCCACACGAACGTCAGCCGGATGTCGCCGCCTGCGGTGGGCGTGCGCAGCGGACCGCCGGTGGACACGAGCGCGGTGCGCAGCGTGTCGACGGCGTAGGGCGCCCCGGCAGCGACGGCGTCGAGCAGCGGGTGCATGCGGCCGATCCTGTCAGATGGCGCCGGTGTTGCGCGCTTGCCGCTTCTGGATGGCGTCGCCGATGAGCGTGAGCGACAGCACCGTCAGGAACAGCGCGCCACCCGGCACGAGCACCGGGTACAGGCTCTCGTCGAGCGTCGGCTGGCCGGCCGCGATCATGGCGCCCCAGGTGGGGGTGGGCGGTGCGACCGACAGGTTCAGGTAGGCCAGGCCGCCCTCGGCGACGATGGCGCCTGCCACCGCGACGACCATCATCGAGGTGAGGGTGGGGATGACGTTGGGCATGATCTCGCGCCGGATGATGCGCGAGTTGGTGGCACCCAGCGAGCGGGCGGCCAGCACGAACTCGCGGTTGCTCACGCTCAACGTGAGCGCGCGCACGATGCGGATGGTGGGCCCCAGGTAGATGAGCGCGATGGCCAGCACCACCGTGACCAGGCCGCGCGAGTCGGTGAACGCGACGATGGACGCGGCGAGCAGCAGCGTGGGGAACGCCATGAGCACGTCGGCGGCGAAGAGGGTGACGGTCTCGACCTTGCGCTTGAAGTAGCCGGCGATCATGCCGATGAGGCCGCCCACCACCGACGACAGCAGGACGGCCGAGATGCCCACGATGATGGACACCCGGGCGCCGTAGATGGTGCGCGACAGCAGGTCGCGGCCCAGTGCGTCGGTGCCCAGCCAGTTCTGCGAGGTGGGCACCGACAGAGGGATGCCCGCACGCGTGTCGGACGGGTCGTACAGGGGGAGCAGGTCGGCGAAGATGGCCGCGAGCGTGAGCAGCACCAGCCACGCCATGGAGCACCACACCGAGATGCCGATGCGGTCCTTGCGCAGCACGCCGTCGTCGGCCACGGTGGCCACCGAGTTGTGGGCCGCGCCGGCCATGGCCGCGGTCATCGGGCCGCCGCCGTGCGGATGCGGGGGTCGATGACCCCGTGCAGGATGTCGACCGCGAAGTTCACCAGCACGAAGCCCACGGTGAGCACCACCACCGCGCCCTGCAACGCCATGAAGTCGCGGTTGTTGATGGCGTCGATGGTGAACCGGCCGAGGCCGGGGAGGGCGAAGATGCTCTCGACCAGCACGGTGCCGCCGATCATGCGCCCCACCGAGATGCCGGTGAGCGTGACGATGCCGATGGACGACGGGCGCAGCGCGTGCTTCACCACGATGTCGCGGGTGCTGTTGCCCTTGGCCCGGGCGAACCAGATGAAGTCCTGGTCGAACGTGTTCACCAGGTCGGTGCGCAGCACGCGTGCGTACACGGCCACCTGCTCCAGCGCGAGCGCGAGCGAGGGCAGCAGCAGCGACTTCAGGTTGGCCAACGGGTTCTCGGTGAACGGTGTGTACCCGGTGGTGTCGAACCAGCCGAGCTTCACCGCGAACACGGCCATCAAGCCCAGGGCCACCAGGTACGCGGGTGTGGCCAACATGGCCAACTGCACTCCGCTGAGCACGCGGTCCAGCCACGAGCCGGGCTTCAGCGCGCCGAAGATGGCCATCGGCACCGCCAGCAGCAGCGCGATGAACTGCGAGAACAGCACCAGTTCGAACGTCACCCAGATGCGTTCGCCCAGGGCTTCGGCCACGGGCTGCTTGGTGCGGTACGACACACCCAGGTCGCCGGTGACGGCGTCGCCCAACCAACGTACGTAACGGATGGGCAGGGGGTCGTCGAGACGGAGCTCCTCCCGGGCGGCCGCACGCTGTTCCTCGGTGGCGTTCTGGCCGAGGACCGACGTGACGATGTCGCCCGGGAGGAGGCTGACCATGGTGAAGGACGCGGC
>CBHWEI010000234.1:0-6512 GCA_966112835.1 uncultured Acidimicrobiaceae bacterium | reverse complement strand
GCAGCGCACCGCCGACGAACTCCGCGCCTGACCGTCACGCAGCACTCAAGTTCGGGCGAGTGCGTCACGCAGCACTCAAGTTCGGCGGAAGTGGTCGAGCCAGCGGTCGACGAGCACGTCGGCCAGGTCGGCGTCGTCGAGGTGCTCGGCGCACAACTCGTTCCAGTCGTCGAACGCGTCGGCCAGCTCGGCGAACCGGTGATCGAGCACCGGCCGGAACTTCTTGGCGACGAAGAACATCATCAACCCGAACAGCGGCCGTGACAGTCCGCGCCCGCTGACGAAGCCTTCGGCGGTGACGCGCCACGTGTCGCCCTCGGGCTGCACGTCGGCCACCAGACCGGCGCGGAACCGCGGGTGGCCGATGGTGACGGTGGCCAGGCGGTGCTCGACGACGGCAGGGCGGAGGAGCTCGCCCCACGACAGGGCCGCTTCGGCCTCGGCGTCGCCCGCCATGTAGCCGTCGGGGCTGATGGGCAGCACCCCGGCGAAGCGGGCCGAGGCGGCCGCGGCCGGCGTGGGCACTTCGATGCTCATCCGGATCTCGTCGTCGGTGCCGGCACCGTCGATGACGGTGACACGGGCCGCTGCGGCGTCGTCGGCCTCGATGACGGCCACCCAGCGGTGGTCGGGCGCCACCCAGCCGCCCGCCGCGTCGTCCAGGCCGTCGACCGGGGGCGCCGCGGGTTCGTCCTGGCCGCCGAGGTGTTCGTCGAGCTCGTCGGCAGCATCTGCGACGGCACGGTGGGTCCCCTCGTAGCGGGTGCCCACCAGCGGGTGCACACCGTCGACCACGTGCAGGTCGAGCGGCATGTCGTCGTTCCACGGATCGAGCACCGTCCCGTCTGCCACGCGCAGGGCACGGGCACGGGCGAGCACCAGCGGCAGCACCGAGCCCAGCCGGTGCACCTGTGGCGCGGGGATCTGGGTCTCACCTCGCCACGACGCCATGGCCCGGACGCTACCCGGCGAACGAGTCGAACACGGCCAGTGCGATGGCGCGGTCCAGCACGTACAGGTCGTCGTCCATGCGGCCCGGCCAGGTGCTCTGGTGGGCGATGACGGTGTTCGTGCTGCGGTCGATCCACAGGTGCTGGCCGTTGATGCCGTGACCTGCGTAGCGGCCCTTCGCTGCATCGAGCACCCACCAGCAGTCGTGGTAGTAGGCGTTGGGGTGCGTCGGGTCCACCCGTGCCGCACGGAAGTGGTCGATGAGCACCGGGTCGGCATCGAGCACGCGGTCGGTCCACCATGCGGGCACGATCTGCGCCGCACCCACGGTGCCGCGCTGCAGGATCATCTGGCCGAAACGCGCGAAGTCGCGCGGCGTCACGCAGATGCCGCCCTCCACCGTGGGGAAGCCGGCCGAGTCGACGATGATGTCGGCGTCGTGCTCGACGCCGATGCGGCTCCAGATGCGGTCGCTGAACAGGTCGGCGAAGCGCTCGCCCGTCACCGTCTCGGCGACGAGGGCCAGGATGTCGGTGATGATGGACCGGTACTCGAAGCGGTCGCCGTGCTCGCCCTGCGGCGGCACGGACAGCGCCCAGGCGATGGTGTCGGGGGGCAGACCCGGACGCAGCGCCGTGGTGTACCCCGACACCGCCTCGATGAGGCACCCGGCCGAGTCGGGGTTGTCGTAGTCCGACTCGTCGAACTCGACACCGGCCGACATGTCCAGCAGGTGCTGCACGGTGCAGCCTTCCCAGGCGGTGCCCAGCAGCACGGGCGCGTAGCGGTCGGCCCGTTCGGCGGGGTCGACCAGACCCTCGCCCACCAGGACACCGATGAGCGTCGACGTGAGCGACTTCGACACCGACATGAGCAGGTGCGTGTCGTCGGCGCGGACGCCCTCCGCGTACCACTCGTGCACGAGCTCACCGTCGTGGGTGACCACGAACGCGTCGCTGTAGGCCGCCTCGAGCGCTTCCTCCAGCCGGAACATCTCGTCGCCCATGGCGACCAGTAGGTCGCGCAACGAGCCACCGTGCTCGGGCAGCTGCCACACCGGCCCAGACCCTCGCCGGATGCGGGCCGTGTGGGCCAGCTCACGCACGTGGCGGAAGCCCCAGCGGTTGTACGGCGCGTCGATCCAGTTGTCGCTGGTCACGCCGGCGCGGCGGGCCGGCTCGGGTCGAGTGCGGGTGACGGGCGTCTTCATCGACCCAGCTTTGCAGGTGTACGCTCGCCGGAGTTGACCGGCCATTCAGGAAACGCCGGCGACGAAGGGGACAGCAATGAATTGGGACGTGTTCATCACCTGCGCGGTCACGGGCTCGGGCGTCACCGCTCACAAGAGCCCCCACGTGCCGGTCACCCCGGAACAGATCGCGAACTCGGCCATCGCCGCCGCCAAGGCCGGCGCCGCCGTGGTGCACTGCCACGTGCGCGAACCCGAGACCGGCCTGGGCAGCCGCAAGACCGAGTACTACGCCGAGGTGGTCGAACGCATCCGCGACGCCGACGTCGACGTGGTCGTCAACCTCACCGCCGGCATGGGTGGCGACATGGTGCTGGGCGGCGACGAGGACGTGCTCCCGCTGAACCCCGACGGCACCGACATGGCCGGCGCCACCGAGCGCCTCGACCACGTCACCACCCTGCTGCCCGAGATCTGCACGCTCGACTGCGGCACCATGAACTTCGCCTCCGGTGGCGACTACGTCATGGTGAACACGCCCGGCGTGCTGCGCAAGATGGCCAAGATCGTGCAGGACCTGGGCGTGCGGCCCGAGCTGGAGGTGTTCGACTTCGGCCACCTGGTGCAGGTGAAGGAGATGATCAAGGACGGGCTGCTCGACGACCCGGTGATGATCCAGCTGTGCATGGGCATCGCCTACGGCGCACCCGACGACCCGACCACGTTCACGGCGCTCGTCAACAGCCTGCCCAACGACTGCGTGTTCTCGGCGTTCAGCATCTCGCGCATGCAGATCCCCTTCGTCGCCCAGGCAGCCCTGGCCGGGGGCAACGTACGCGTCGGCCTGGAGGACAACCTGTACATCGGCCCCGGCCAACTGGCCACCAACGAGGCGCTGGTGGCGAAGGCCAAGCTGCTGCTCGAGACCATGGGCGCGACGACCATGAGCGCGCAGGCCGTGCGCGACAAGCTGAAGCTGGTGAAGCGCTGACATGAGCCCCATCCCCGGTTTGCAGACCGCCGGCCTTCTGGGCGGCGGCGTCATCGGTGGCGGCTGGGCCGCCCGCTTCCTGCTGAACGGCGTCGACGTGAAGATGTACGACCCCGACCCCGAAGCACCGCGCAAGGTGGGCGAGGTCATGGCCAACGCCCGCCGGGCGATGACCAAGCTGTACATGCCGTCGCTGCCGCCCGAGGGCACGCTCACGTTCGTCGACACGCCCGAGGAAGCGGCCACCGGCGTGCAGTTCGTGCAGGAGAGTGCCCCCGAGCGCATGGAGCTGAAGCAGATGCTGCTGGGCCGCGCCAGCGCGGTCGCCCCACCCGACGTCGTGTTCGGGTCGAGCACCTCCGGTCTGCTGCCCAGCGTCATGCAGGAGGGCATGACGCACCCCGAACGCCTGGTGGTCGGCCACCCGTTCAACCCGGTGTACCTCATGCCGCTCGTCGAGATCTGCGGCGGCGCGCTCACCTCGCAGGCCGCGAAGCAGCGCGCCGAAGAGGTGTACGACGCCATCGGCATGCGCCCCCTGCAGCTCGACGTCGAGATCGACGGCTTCGTGGCCGATCGGATGATGGAGGCCGCATGGCGCGAGGCGCTGTGGCTGATCAAGGACGGCATCTGCACCGTCGAGGAACTCGACGATATCATGCGCTATTCGTTCGGCCTGCGCTGGGCGCAGATGGGCATGTTCCAGGTCTACCGCATCGCCGGCGGCGAGGCGGGCATGCGCCACTTCATGGCCCAGTTCGGCCCGTCGCTGAAGTGGCCGTGGAGCAAGCTCACCGACGTTCCCGAGCTCACCGACGAACTGCTCGACATGCTGGTCGCGCAGAGCGATGCACAGGCGGGTGGCGTGGGCCTGCGCGAGCTGGAAGCGCTGCGCGACGACTGCCTGGTGGCCGTCATGCAGGGCCTGCGCACCACGAACTACGGCGCCGGCGAGGTGCTCGACAAGTTCGAGCGTCAGCTGTTCGAGCGCATGCCTGCCATCGCACCCGACCTGTCGGGCCCGCTGCGGCTGCACGAGGTGCGGGTGCCCACCGAATGGGTGGACTACAACGGCCACGTCAACGACAGCCGCTACTTCCAGTTGTCGAGCGAGACCATCGACCGGCTGCTGCGGTTCATCGGCATGGACGACGCGTACCTCGCGGGCGGGCACAGCTGGTTCACCGTGGAGAGCCACGTGAACTTCGCCGCCCAGGCCCGCGCCGGCGACCACCTGTACTGCACGGTGCAGCTGGTGTCGCACGACGCGAAGAAGATGCGCGTGTTCACCGTCATGCACCGCGGCGACGACGACACGGTGGTGGCCACGGCCGAGCACATGCTGCTGCACGTCGACACGAGCGCCGACAAGGCCGTGCCCGCCGCGACGGAGATGACGGCGCAGCTCGACGCCATCGCCGCGCACCACTCGGCACTGCCGCTGCCCGCCAACGCCGGACGATCTGTCGGCCGAGGCCGCTGACACACAGCCACGGCCGCTGACACACGGCCAAGGCCGCTGGCACACACCAAGGCCGCTGCGGCACGACCAGGGCCGCTGACACGCCAGGGTCAGCGGCGGCGGAAGCGCCAGTCGTCGAACCGGTCCAACCACGGGTCGAGCTCGGCCTGCGCGTTGGGATGCGCCGCGATGGCTTCCACGCGGATGGGCTCGACCGCGTCGGTCTCGACGAACAGGGTGACGAACTCGCCGAGCGGGTTCGTCCACTCACCCACGTCGACGCTGCGCACGTCGCTGCGCCGGATGCGGTGGGTGCGGAACAGGTTGGCCACCACCAGCCCCTCGGGCTGGAACTGCAGGCGCACGCGGGCGGCGCGCACGGCGACCACCTCCACCGCGACCACCACGATGCCCGCCAGGAACACCAACACCCACAGGTTCATCCATGCCAGCAGCGCCAACGTGCCACCGGCACCGAAGAACCAGCCGACGGCGAAGATGGTGGCGGCCAAGCGACGCGAGCCGCTGAGGTACACCGTGTCCGGAGCGGGTTGGGGCGCCGCCATGTCAGCGGGTGCGCTTCAGCGGGCTGGCGTCGAAGCCGGGACCGAGCAGGCGCGACGCCTCGCCCAGCCAGACGCGCTCGACCCGCTCACGGGTCACGTTCTTGGCCTTCATGGCCAACAGCGGCGCCAGGCCGTCGAGCAGCGCGGCCAGCACGAACATGACCTCGTCGGGGTCGCTGGCCGCGAACTCGCCGCTCTGCTGTCCCTCGCGGATGGCGGCACGCAGTGCGGCGCGCCAGCGGCGGTCCATGCGGTCGCGTTCGGCGGCTGCGGCATCGTCGCGCAGCGCCAGCACGCACAGCTCCATCCAGAGCTTCCAGTCGTAGTGGTGCAGCATGGCCTCGATGAGCACGCGCATGCGCTGCGACGCGGTCTGCTTGTGCTCGGCCTTCACCGTGTAGCGGTCGTGGAACTCCTGCTCGCGCAGCTTCAGCGCCTCGGCGAGCAGACCGTCCTTGCCGTCGAACCAGTACAGGATGGCCGCGGGACTGGTGCCCGCGGTGTTCGCGATGTCGACCACGCGCGTGTTCGCGTAGCCACGTTCCGACAGCACCTCGGCGGCCGCCGAGAGGATCTGCGCCTTGCGAACGTGGTCGAGTCGAGGTCTCGGCATCGGTGGTGGATCCAATCCTGAATGTATATTTAGTCAATGCACGTCGTCGTGGTGGGAGGGGGCTCCCGCGCAGCCGAATGGATCACGCGTTACCTGGCTTCCGGCCTCGATGTGGCCATCGTTGCCCAGGCGGACGACGTCGACACACTACGCGACGAAGTCGCCGCCCTGTGGCCTGCAGCCGACCGTTTGGGCCTGTTCCCGAACGCGTCCATCGACCGACTGCGCGTCGCCACGAGCGGCGACGCGGCCACCGCACAACTGGTCCACGTGGTCGACGGCGACACACCTGCCGGCGTCACCGGCCTGCTCGCCGATGCGCACTCGGCTCGCGGCTGCTCGCCGGCACACCTGGTGCCGCTGGTGGAGGTGTCGGGCCCCCAGGCCGCGGCGCTCACCCGCTTCTACCGCAGCATCGGCATGGCGCCCATCGCCGCCGATTCACCCGCCCACGAACGTTGGCAGCTCGGCGAGGGCCTGGTGGCCCTCACCGACGGCGACCCCGACACGCTCATCGCCGTCATGCGAGCCCTGCGCCCGTCGGGCAAGGGTGCGGGCGCCGCGGTCGCTCACCACGAGGCAGTCCGCTTCGGCAGTGGCGGTGTCCGTCGCTGGCAGCCCGGCGAGGTGCCCCCCGCTCCCCTCGCGCTGTACCGCACGCCGGTCGAGCCCGAGTGGGTGGACTACAACGCGCACATGACCGAGAGCGCCTACCTCACCGCCGCCGGGTGGGCCAGCGA